>CAZING010000062.1:0-13852 GCA_964540505.1 uncultured Cellvibrionaceae bacterium
CTGCCAGGTTCATCGCCTGGCGGACACGCACGTCCGAGGTCGTACCCTCCACCGCGTTGAGGATGATCATCGGGTGCTCGAGGCCCGTCACCGAAGCCGACTTGGGGGCCCTCTCTACGTCCTCGGGCTGGAGGTTGGTGATGACGTCGGCGTCGCCGGCGATCAACGCCGAGAGCCGGGTCCCCGGCTCCGGCACGAACCGATACGTGACCTGGCCGACGTTGCCGACTCCTTCGCCCCAGTAGTCCGGGTTGGCCTGGAGGGTGACGTGGTCGCCCCGCACCCATTCGACGAAGCTGTAGGGGCCCGTCCCGACGGGGTTCTCGGCGAAATCGTCCGCCTGGGACGGTATAGGCGTAGGGCAGTGGGATCAGGCTTGAGCGGGGCGAACGCATCGACCCGTTATCGCCCGGGCGCATGAGTAAGGGCCAGAGCTGGTTGATATGCTCGACCATATCTTGTTGAGGTGCAAAGCGCGGTCGATGCGTGTCCGCAGGCGCGGTGTCGAGAGGGTAGAAGTGTTCGGCAACAAACGCCTCGAGCGTTTGTGTCTGTCCGCGCGTTTCAGACCAAACTTGATAATTTACAGCGATCTGAGCGGGGTCCATTTTCGGCCTCATATCGACAAAAGTCTTGCCGTCTTTAAATAGCCGCTGCATCTGTACCGCGTGCAACAACTCCGGTAACTGCAAGTCGGGTTGATAGAGTTCAGCAGCGTTAAGCGGTGTGTCAGTGGACGCTTTCGTTGGCGCAATCGCGACGGGCGGCTGGTAGAGTTCTGGCGTTCTCGGGTGACACCCGCCAAGCGCTAGAAACCAGAATAAAATACAAAAAATGGTCGTTTCGTATTTCATGTGTCCCTCGTGGGTTTGAGTTTGCCTATGACCGAGTTTGGAAGCATCACGTGAATAATACGCAAAAGCGTCTGAGGCGGTGATCGTCAGGCGCGCTCATCGAAAGACCGGCCGTGCAACTGTATGCGAACCATACTGCGGTATTGGCGTATAGAAAAGCGAAAATCGCCTCAGCGGGGACGCGGGCGTTTAGGGTAATAAGGCCGGAGCTAAACAGGCGGCTTTTGTGCGTGAAATTACCGCGCTCACGCCATCCGTGGCGGTCGCGCCGTTGTAAGGTTATCCGTAAATGCCCCTGCGCAAACCCGGCTCGCCCCGAGTTTGCCAAAGGCTTTTGTCTGCGCTTATCGCAGCCTAAAGTCTGCGCGCGTTAAAATATTGTCGGAGGCATTGCCCACCAAAACCTCGAAGTCGCCCGGTTCAGCGAGCCAGCCGTTGCTTGTTTCGTCCCAAAAAGAAAGGTCGCGTCTATCCAGTTCAACCGTTACGGTTTTCGACTCGCCCGGTTGTAGAAATACTTTCGCAAAACCTTTTAGCTCTTTGTAAGGGCGCTGGACGCTGGCTTCTTTATCGTGCAAATACACCTGCACCACTTCACCGCCCGCGCGCTTGCCGGTGTTTTTGACCGTCACTTTGACCTGCAGTGTCTGGTCGTTTTTAAGCGTTTTGCGAGACAGCCTAAGCTTGGTAAATTCGAAATCGGTGTAAGACAAACCGTGGCCGAACGCGAACATGGGTTGGATGTTCTTTAAGTCGAACCAACGGTAGCCGATAAACACACCCTCTTCGTATTTATTCACATCGGGCCGGTGATCGCCGGTGGCGATTGCCGAGTTGTGTTCCAGTTTGTAGGGCAGGGTGATGGGCAGCTTTCCGCTTGGGTTAACCTCGCCAAACAGCATATCGGCAAAGGCGTTGCCGCCCTCTTGGCCAGCGTAACTGCTCCAGACCAATGTTTTTGCTTTCTCCACCCAAGGCATTTCCACGGCGGACCCTGCAATCAAAAACACCACAGTTTCGGGGTTGGCTTGAAGCAGCCGGTCGATCACCGCGTCTTGGCCGTTTGGCAGGCGCATATCGGCCCGGTCTATGGCTTCACGGTCGTCGCTGTGGCTTAAGCCGCCAAAATACACCACGGCGTCGGCGGTTTTGGCCGCTTCGAGCACGGTGTCGAGGGGCGTAAAGAGGTCATCGGGCGTCTCCCAGCCTAATACGAAGCTGCCGGCGCCTTCGTAGTCGATTTGTACGTTTGCGATTTGCCCGGCCTGCATCGTGATTTCGGCGTCGCGCGTGGCTGGGTCGTCGCTGGTAAAGCTTATCAGTTCGCGGTCGTTGACCGTGACCCGAAAGCTGCCGCCCGAGGCGCGCGCCTGGAACCGATGCGTGCCGCTTGCAGTCGCCCTGACGTCACCCATGAGCGTGATTTTCTCTGGTTGGTTCGGGTTGGCCACTTGGTATTCGGAGTTGGTCAGGGTGTCGATCGAGCCTTCGGGTTTCTCGCCGTTGATGCTGTGCTCCATAAACCAAGCCGGGGTACCGGTCCAGTGACGCGTGGTGATGTAATCGGCGGCTATGGGGACGAGATCGGTGTTGGCTCGGGTGCGCATGTAGGTGATGTTCACCTGCTCGCCGAGTTTGTTGCGCAAGCCCTCCAAAGGCGTGACTTCGTAGAGCGCGGGCACTTCCGACGAGCCGCCGCCGAGTGCGTGTTCACGGTCGGCGTTGGGCCCTACAACCAGCAGCGTTTTGACCGCTTCTTGTTGCAAGGGCAAGATGTTTTGGTCGTTTTTCAGAAGCACTATGCCTTGCTCGGCTATGCGCCGGGCTTTTGAGTGGTGCTCGGAGGTATTGCGGCTGCCGGCAAGCCGGTAGCGGTCCATCATGCCGATGCTGAGTTGCACCCGCAGAACCCTGCGCACTTTATCGTCCAGCACCGCCATAGGCACCTTGCCTTCTTTAACCATTTTCTTTAAAGGTTCGGCTAAAAAGTAGTCGTCGTAGCTCTCGACATGGGTGCCCATCTCGATGTCGAGACCGTTCATTGCGGCATCATAGGTGTTGATGTCGACGTTCCAGTCGGTGATCAGCACGCCTTTGAAGCCCCACTCGTCTTTGAGTATGTTCTTGACAAGGTGCTCGCTCTGATTGGCGTTGGTGCCGTAATACTCGTTGTAGGCGCCCATGATCGCGAGCGCGCCGCCGTCTTTCACAGTGGCTTCGAAGGCCGGCAGGTACACCTCGCGAAGCGTGCGCTCGCTCGGCGTCGCGTTGACACCCGTGCGATTCCACTCTTGCGTGTTAAGCGCATAGTGTTTGACCGTGGCAGACACATCCTGCGCCTGGATGGCCTTGACCTCTTCGGTTGCAAGAATTGCGGCCAGGATGGGGTCTTCGCCCATGTATTCAAAGTTGCGGCCATAGAGGGGCAAGCGTGCGAGGTTCACACCGGGCCCCAGAATTAAGTCTTTGCCCCTGTGTCGGGCCTCGGCGCCGAGTACATCGCCGTGCAGTTTCGCCATTTCGGTGTTCCAGCTGGACGCGACCGAGGTGAGCGCTGGCAAATAGGTCGATTGGTCGTTGTTCAGGCCGGCGGGCTCCCAACTGTCGCGCTCGATTTCGTAGCGAACGCCATGAGGGCCGTCGGACATCCACATCTCGTGAATACCGAGCCGTTCGACCGCAGCGATGGTGAATTTGCTGTTCGCGTGCACGAGAGAAATTTTTTCATCCAGCGTCAGCAGCGGTAATAATCGCTCGACCTCGGATTCAACTTGATCGAGACGGGCTTGTTTGCGCTCTTGGTAGGTGAATGTTTCGTCTGCGGCAACCGCTTGTGGCACCGCGAACCAGGTAGCGAGGCCGAGTGCGATTGAGCTAAAGGCGAGTAATCTCATTGAATAAATCTCGTTTTTTAGAATTTTGAGTGACTGCAACACTGTGCTGTTGGTCTGACCTACGAAACACGCGTTTTCTCCCTCGAAGCCCATCTTGGGGCGATGGGTGGGCTTCGACGGCGTAAAGCGACTTGTATCCACAGACTTAATGGGGTATTAAAGCTACTTATTTTTCGAATTTACCAAGTTTAAGGTTTTTGGAAGGCCGTTTTGGAGTCAATTTCTGACAAACCCTCGCCAGCGCCCGTGCTCGCTTACGATCGATCTACCGCAGATCAAATATTTGAGTATCTTCGCGACGAGATCATTCGCATGCAACTGCTGCCGGGCGAGAAAATTCCCGAGACCCAGCTTGCCGACAAATTTCTTGTCAGCCGCACGCCGGTTCGCGCCGCGCTGGCTCAGCTGCAGGCGCAAGGTTTGGTGGAGGTAAGGCCTCAGAGGGGCACTTATGTCACAAAACTCAGAATGCCCGCTATTTTAGAGGCGCGGTTTATTCGCGAAGCGGTGGAAATCGCCATCGCTTGTCAGTTGGCGGGCGGCGTCGATAGGTCGGTGCTTAAAGCCTGTGAGGCAATCATCAAGGATCAGCAAGCCGCCGCCGAGCGCGCGCAAGCATTGGAATTCCAAAAGCTCGACGACCTGTTTCACGCCACGCTCGCCCGCGCCACAGGGTTCGACCGGGTCGATAGGCTGCTGGAGTCCGAAAAGGCGCATATGGACCGCGTGCGCAATTTGAGCCTGGTGGAGTTGACCGGCCAATATAACCACGTCATACGCCAGCATCGGGCAATTTTGCGAGCCATACGTTCGGGTTCTTCCGAGGCCGCGACAAAGGCCATGCAGGCTCACCTGCGCGATGTTTACAACATTCTTAAAATCGCCCCCGAGATGCACCCCGAATATTTCGATTGAACTTCGCATTCGTGCCGACCAGGCCCACTCGACTTCGAACTAAATCATCCGTCTGAACGACACCGCCGACGCGGTTTTGGTCTACAGCAGGCGGATGCCCACTAGTGTCCGACCATGCGGTTTAGGATGCTTTGGAATTCGTGTTGGCTGATATCGATCAACTCCAGCACTCTGCCGTAGAGCATAACGGTTGGTACATTGCGCCCCGACAGCTCTTTTTGAGTTTCGTGCAAACAGTAAAGGATCGCGCGCTCTTTGCGGTTCAAGCCATCGCGGACATCGGGCAGATTGTCCAAGCAGGTGAATTTAGCCATCGCGGTCTCTCGTGTTTGTTTGGGTTCACGGGCGGGGCTTGCGCGCCGCGCCCTTCGCATGGTCCTCTAGCGCGCTCGCCTCGAGGCCGGTTTTACACAGTTCAATCAACGCCTCGATACTGCTCATGCGCGTGTAATTGGGCCGCATTAAGAAAGCGATCTTGCGGTGGGGGCTGGATTCGTTCAAATGCACTGTGGTGAGTTGCGAGTAGGGGGAGGTTAGCATCTCGATGGCCATCTGCGGAATCAAAGTCGTGCCCATATTCTGAAGAACCATTTGCACCAGTGTGGTTAAGCTCGCCGTACCAAAGCCACGGTTGGCTTTGGGCTCCGGTAGTTTGCATAGATCGAGTATGTGTTCTTTCAAGCAATGGCCGTCCTTTAGCAGCATTAGGTTTTGGTCGGCCAAATCGGCGCTTGAGACCTCGGTTTGATCGGTGAGTTTTTCGCCCTTAAGCGCCACCCAGTAGAAATCTTCCGCCCAAAATTCAAAAGTGAGCAAACCCTGGCAGTCGTAGGGCAGCGCCAAAATGGCGGTATCCAGCTCGCCGCGCTTGACCTTATCCACCAACACATGGGATTGCTCTTCCACCAAAACGGGCTGGCAAAGCGGGTACTGGGCGCGCAACAACGGCAAGAAGCGCGGCACAAGATAGGGCGCGATAGTGGGAATCATGCCAATGCTGATCGGGAAGCTGAGCGGCGCGGCAAAGCTTTGCGCAAGCAGTTCCAGTTCTTCGATTTGCAGCATTATGCTGTTGGCGCGCGACAGCACCTCTTGCCCGAGCGGCGTCACCAATACCTTGCGGTTGTCCCGCTCGAAGATTTGCACACCGAGCGTGCGCTCAAGCTCCGCCAGGGCGGTGCTCAACGCAGACTGGCTGATGTGGCACAGTTGGGCAGCTTTTTTAAAATGCAGCGTGCGCTCAACCGCCAGCGCGTAACTGAGTTGACGGGTTGAAATCATTGGTTGCCCTCATTGTTGTTCTAATTAATAGATCATGACCATAGGCTAAATCAAATTTATTTGATCGCGCAATGGCGCTATAGTAGGTCAACAGTTTGATTAACACGATCGCAAACAGGAGCATTCAATGGCACTTCTTAACACCACAATTAAACCTTTTAAAACCATGGCCTTCAAAAACGGTGAATTTCTGGAGGTGTCCGACCAAGACATCGCCGGTAAATGGGCGGTGTTCTTTTTCTACCCCGCGGATTTTACGTTCGTATGTCCGACTGAGCTTGGTGATCTTGCGGACCATTACGAGGAATTTCAAAAGCGCGGTGTCGAAATTTACTCGGTGTCCACCGATACGCATTTCACCCACAAAGCCTGGCACGACAGCTCTGAGACCATAGGCAAGATTCAGTACACCATGTTAGGTGACCCGACCGGAACGATTACCCGCAATTTTGATGTGATGCGTGAGGCCGAAGGGCTGGCCGACCGAGGCAGCTTTATAGTCGACCCAGAGGGTGTGATTCAGGCGCTGGAAATTACCGCAGAGGGCATCGGTCGAGACGCAAAAGATCTTTTGCGAAAGGTCAAAGCTGCGCAGTATGTAGCGGAAAACCCAGGTCAGGTATGCCCAGCGGCGTGGAACGAAGGGGATTCAACACTTGCACCTTCGTTCGACTTAGTCGGAAAAATCTAACCCAAACGCGTTCTTTGCCCGGTTTTATACCGGGATTTTTTGTTGGTGACTTTTGAGTTGTTCGCTGGGCGTAGGCAGAGGGCGCCCGGTAACTTGAGCGCTACTTCGTTAATTTTTTGATTTTGGTTTCAGCGTCGAGGCCGCTCAGTATTTCGATGTTAATGCCGTCGGATAGCCCGGTAGTCACCTCGCGGCGGGCGAACTGCTGCGCAGCGGTCTCGACCTCCACAAAATGTTTGCCGTCTTCAATGATCAGGTTGCCTTCATTGATTGCCCAGACGTTCTCACGTTTGTCGAGCACTATGTCGGCGGTGGCGCTGTAGCCTGCGCGCAGAAACGCGTTTTCGGGTAACACTACGGCGGCTTTTATCTCAAACTTAATCGTGCCTTGGTCGTCGACGCCTTTGGGCGACACGTATTCGAGTTCCGCAGCAAAGGTGCCCTCATCTATTGCGCCCACTTTCAGTACCAAGTCCATACCCTCGTGCACTTTGCCAATTTCACTTTCATCGAGAAGCCCCTCGAATACCAGGTCGGTCATATCCGCGACATGGGCTATGGTTGTGCCTTGGTTAAAAGTGTTGGTCTCGGTGACAAACGTGCCCTCGCGAACGGGTACCAGTAGCACCATGCCCTCGACCGTCGAGCGGACCAGGTTGGCCACTTTGCCGCTGTCTTTAGAGGCGCCTTCTTTGATTAAGTCCACCGCGTTTTCGGCGGCGCGAACGTTTTCTTTTTGAAGGTTGTAGTTGAGCAAAAACCGCTTATATTCGTTTTCGCTGATCAGCTTATGGTCGAACAAGCTTTTTTGGCGTTCGTGTTCGAACTGGGCGTTGTTGAGGTTTAAGATCGCGGTCTCTAAGCGAGACTCGGCGTTGCTTAGTTGCTCCATGTTGGGAATCAATTCAATGCGCGCAAGCAAGGCGCCTTTTTTGACCTCCTCGCCGGCTTCGACAAACAATGTCTCTACCACGCCGCTTACCTGGGGTTTGATTTCAATTTCCCGACGAGGAATAATTTTGCCTGTGGCGACGGTCTTTTTGACAATATCGGTTTGGAAGGCCGAAGTGGTTTCAAATACCTCCGGCACTTGTTGCGATTTTTTGTAAAGAAAAAACGCCGTCCAAACGAACAGCGCCGCGATAACGAGGGCCAAAAATATCCAGAAAAATTTTTTCATGACAATCTCTTATTTTTAAATTATTCGTCTTGCAGGGCGACTATCGGGTCGACGAGCGCCGCCTTGCTTGCCGGCAGTACCGCGGCCAGGCCGCCGGCGACCACCAAAACGGCCAGGGCGATCAACGCGGTGGCAAAATCAAAACTGGTAGCGGCAAACATGCTTTCGCCTTGCGCCATTAATGCGCTCGCTCCCTCAAGAGCGAACACCCCCGCGGCAAGGCCGAGATAGCCCGCAATCAGGGTCAACACCAGCGACTCCTGCAGTATGGTGCCCACGACGTTCCAGGATGTCGCGCCCAAGGCTTTTTTCAGGCCAATTTCGCGCGTACGCTCTTTAACGATGATCAACATAATGTTGCCGACCCCGACAACGCCGGCGATTATGGTGCCTATGGCGACGACCCAGGAGAACATTTTAATGCCGCTGAAAAGCCCGCGTATTTTATTGAACTCGCGCTCCATATTGAACGACCCGAAGGCGCCGTTATCTTCAGGGTGAACGTGGTTGAGTTCTTTCAATACCGTTGTAATGCGCTCTTCGAGCGCGATCGCGCTGACCCCGGCTACAGGTGTGAATTCAAAGTGCGAATACCAGCTCTGATTGTACGCTTTGCGCAAAGTCGAGTTCGGCATGACCACCTGCGTGACTAATTCGCGATCGTTGGGGTCCACGGCTTCGAATACGCCAATCACCGTAAAATGGACGCCGCCAATCTCCACCGCTGCCCCTATGGGGTTCTCGTGCGCCTCGAACAGTATGTCGCGCACCTCGGTGCCAATAAAAACGACTTTTCGCAGTTGCTCAAAATCCAGCGAATTGAGCGTGCGACCGGCGGCGAGTTTATAGCCACCTATGTGCATCTGGTCGGGTTCCACACCTCTGGTTCTAAACGAACCGCTGTTCTCGCCGCGCACCACAAATTGGTTAACCAGCCAGCCGCCGAGGTTGTTGACGGTGCTAAAGTACCCCACTTCCGGGATCGCCCGCACGGCGTCGCGTTCCCTATCTTTCAAGGTTATTCGACGCCCCGCCGCATAACCTTGGTAGGGGAGCTGCGTGCCGCCTGTCGTCCACAAAAAGACCGCGTTGGTTCGCCCGGCGAAGCCCTGCATCGCGCCTTTCTCTAAACTTTTGCCAGCGCCGAGCAAGGCGACCAGCATAAATATTCCCCAGAACACACCGAAGGCGGTAAGCGCCGTGCGCAGCTTGTGCTTGCCCAGCGTGTAAAGGATTTCCTGCCAGCGATCCAGGTCAATCATTGCGCGCGCATGGCCTCGACAGGTGCGATTTTTGAAGCTCGCCAGGCAGGTGCGAAGCCCGCCAGCGCCCCGGCGCAAACCAACAGCACAATTGCGGTTACGGCCACCTGAAAATTCACTTCCGGGTGCTTGAAGTAACTGAGCTCCAATTGCCACCGGGTGATAGCGCTGTTTATTGCCTCCAGTAAACCGACCGCGCACACAAGCCCGAGGTAACCGGCTGCGGCGGTGACCAGAATGGATTCGAACAATAGGTTTCTAATAATGCTAGCCGGGGTGGCGCCGAGTGCTTTGCGCACGCCGATCTCCATGGTGCGCTCTTTGACGGTGATCATCATGATGTTGCTGATGCCCACGATTCCGGCGGTGAGCGTCCCTATGCCGACGAACCAGATGAACGTATTGATCGCCGCGAACAAGCCATTCACCCACTGGCCTCGATTCAGCAGATTATAAGAGCGCAAGGCGCTGCGGTCGTCGGGCGATACTTTGTGCCGCTGGCGTAGGAGTGTCATAACGGTGTCTTCGGTTTGCCAGGGGTCGGCCGAGGGTGCGGGGCGATAGTTGATGGAGCCCACGTAGTCTTCACCTTTGCCGAAGGTCTTTTGGTACAAGCTTATAGGCACGTAGATTCGCTCTGACATGCGCCCGTTATTGCCGGTTTCATGAAACTGGCCGACCACGGTAAATGTGATTCGGTTGATGGCGATTTGCGCACCGATCGGGTTTTGCCCGGCAAACAGGGTTTTGGCGACCGACGAGCCGATCATCGCCACCTTGCGAAACTCGCGGTCGTCCAGCGCATTTAATTGCCGCCCAGCTTCGTTGTCGACACCGGTTTTTATATCGAAGTAGGCATCGCCGACGCCGACGATCGAAAAGCTGTGACTGAGCCGGCCGTGGCTAACCTCGGCGCTGAAGCTTTGTTCCGAGGAGGTCACCAACACCTCCGGCAACATCTGCACGGCGTTCAGGTCGGCCATGGTCAAGCGAATGTCGCGACCGGTGGCAAGTCCCAGGTAGGGCACGGACGTTTTGCGGCTGTTGACCCAAACGGTATCGGCCGCCTCGCCACTGAAGTCGGACACTATGCCGTTCTGCAACCCTTGGCCGGCGCCCAGCAACAGGATTAACATGAAAATGCCCCAGAAAACGCCAAACGCCGTCAACAGGCTGCGCAGCTTATTGTGACGCAGGCCGAACATGATTTCTTGGAGCGCATCGATCAGAGCGGTCATGTGGCGGCCAGGGCATCCGATGCAATTTCCCCATCCTTGAGCAGAATCAGTCTGCCGCAGGCGTCGGCTATGTCTTTCTCGTGGGTGACGATAACAACCGTTCTGCCTTGGGCGTTCACCTCTTTGAACAGGCCCATGATATCGCGAGTCGTTTCGCTGTCGAGCGCCCCTGTGGGTTCATCGGCGAGTACCACACGGGGGTTAGTTACCAGCGCGCGCGCAATCGCCACGCGCTGCTTTTGCCCCCCGGACAATTGGTTCGGCATGTGTGTGGCGCGCTCGGCCAGTCCGACCATTTCCAGAAGTTGCGCCGCTCTGCGGTTGCGTTCTCGCCGGCCAACCTTCTGATAATAAAGCGGCAGGGCGACGTTCTCTGTGGCGTTTTTGAACGGCAGCAGATTGAACGATTGAAACACGAACCCGATAAACCGGTTGCGCAGGTAAGCCGCTTGTTTCTCGCTAAGGCGTTCGATCAATTGGTCGTCTAAATAATAGCGACCGCCGTCGTGGTGATCGAGTATGCCCAGAATATTGAGCAGCGTGGATTTACCCGAACCGGACGACCCCATAATGGCCGTCATCTCGCCTTTTTTGATGGTTAAATCGATGCCTTTTAGAACGTGAAGGCGGCGATCTTTTTCGCCATAATACTTGTGGATGCCTTCTAGGTTGATCATTCTCGGTCTCAAGGTGCGGCAATTTGGGTGGTTGGATGGCCAGCCACTCGGAAAGTTCGCGTGTTTCGGAATCGTCAAAGTCGGCGGCGTCGACTCAGGCGGGTGGGCCAGCATAACGCGAGTAAACAAGTGTCGGCAAGTTGGACTGCGCGACGCGGCGCTTGGCGCTACAGAGCATAAGGTCGCTTAGGGGAGAGTCGCGCTCGCGGCGGGTAGCCAGGCTGGGCGGGGAAGGTGCCGGGTGGGTAGCGCGGCCGCATCGGCGCGAGGGCTTCTCGGCCCGCGCCGGGCACTACCTAGCGTTTAGGCCTAGCGTTTGGGGTGTACACTTGCGGACGCCAAGTCGGGTTTGCAGCCGGTACCGCGAAAGGCTGCAAACCCGCAAGCCGCAAACGTCGGCCTCGGCGATGGTCTCAGAAGTCTTCGGAAGTGGCCGAGACCTGAGCGTTTTCAACGACTATGTACAAAAACAGATGTTGCGCATCCGAGGTTTTGGGGTCTGCTGCGGGCTGGGTGGGAGTTTGCTCGAGCAGTGTCCAGCGCGCGATCTCAAGGCCTTGGTCTTCCAGAAAGGACTTCACGTTCTCGGCCCTTGCGTGCGCCTCGTCGGTAAGGGGTTCATCGGGCTTGGCTTTGGGTTCCGCCACCTGAACGGTAACCGCGATCGGCTTTTCGGGGTCGAGTTCACCGGTGATGCCGTGCAGCGCCTCTTTGCTGGCGTCGGTTAATTCAGTGGAATCGGCATTGAAGCTCACCGCGGCGTACTGTGTGTCGGCAAGCTCCGTTTCGGAACGAGGCTGCGTGTTGTTCATCTCCATTTCGGGGTGCCCAGCCATGTCTCTGTCTGCGCTGGCGGCGGCATGGATATTATCTGGGACACCATCGTCAAGCGGCGGCGCGGGTTCAATATGTTCGTCCATGGTCCCTAGATGCTCGGTATTGGCGAGCTCGCCGCGCGGGTCGGTGTCGCAGCCCGCGGTCAGCACGGCGACGCTCAATGCCAATGACACCAAGGCGGTCTTGCGAATTTTTTGAAGGCTCTGTTTGTGGTTCATACTCTCTCCTGGCGTTTTCCGTTTGCTTAATGAAACACTTCAGAACTAAAAAGCCATTAGTGTGCCAAGCGAGGCGTACACACAAGAAACAGGGTTCTTTCTAGGGCTTCAGCAGCAGCTTCACAATGGCAGGGCTCGGCGGTCGTTAAACACTCAGGGAAATAAACACCTAGAGACACGCGTCATTGGCATCTGCGTTCGACAGGCGCTGTCGAGTTGTTGGCGAGGGCGCCCGAACCTACAAACTAAAACCTCGCCGAAAGGTCTATTGCAATTTATAGGAGTAAAATAATGAGCGAACATTCAGCTCTACAAGAGAACGTAGAAGGCATCTTAGACGCGTTTTTCTCCACCGGAGCGAAGCACAACAAAATCTATACCTTGGTGCTCGACGAAATCGAAAATGAAGCGCAGGCCAGCGCCATTGCCGAGGTTGTCCGGGCTGTCGAGGGCGTTAAAGGTTTGCGAGTGAAGCGCGCGAACGCAACGGTTTACGCCTTTAGCGACGGTTCGGTGAAGAGCATTTACACCGCTTTGGAGCAGGCAGGCTTTCACGTTAAGTCGTTCGATTGACGGCCTAAGCCGGATATCGCGGGGCAGGACCTTTGGCGGGTAGCAAGGCGGAAGCTTCGCGGGAAAAGCTGCATAAGTTTGTCTCGTAGGGGCATCCGCCGCGACTCGATACCCCCGAACTTGCTCGAACCGCGGGCAAGCGTTTATAGGCTCGGCTCACAGGCGGGAACTCGCCCGCGCGTCTTGTAAAACATGCGTCCACGCGGCGCCAAAATGCAGACTCTACAATTTTCGGGCGGGCAGGGCCCGGAGTGCTGGCGGCTATGGAGTGTCTTTAGTCGACTGCCTTCTAGGTGCTCGCGCTGTCAAGGCGAACCCGAGGGTCGCGCAACTCGCCGGTGCGGCAACCGCGAGCGTCGAACGTTCTAACGCTTTTTCACTCACACAATAGCGTTCCCCATTCGCTGGCGGGCGACTTTTGAGGGCGTCTTGGGCGGTTTGATGCCATGGGGGTCGCTGCGGTGTCTGTCAGCGCGAATTTGAAGCGGCAAGCCGTCGGCGCCTGCCGGATAACAGGCGATGGCGGGGCGCGGCAGCCTGCTTCAAAGAGGGTTTGTCGATCCGTTTTACATGCCAACCGAAAGCTGCCTTGATATCTATGCCGCCGCGCGCTCGAACGATCTTCTCGCGAAGATTTAATAACCATATCGAATAAGTATTTGCAAAATCTGTCATATTTCTTGTTATTGGTAATAAAAAACGGGATAAGTTAACGAACTTGCTTATATTTTGTTCGGTTTGAACGCTTTGGCGAGTATCTTGCGTAAAGGGCTGCCGATAGTTCGAATCCGGGCGACTGCCGATTCAGGTTCGAATCGACCATATGAAATCTTCCTTAGCGAAACAGGAAGAAAGGAGAGCGGCATGACTTCAGGCAATCGTGGGTACGTAAAAGCTTTAGGGTTGGCATTCGTTGAATTTTCCGGCGACCAACCGCAAAAGCTGACCCGGTTATTCGATCAGATGGGTATGAAAAACCTAGGGGTCTTGGATAACCGCAGTTCGCTTCACCAGCAAGGCGATATCCACTTTATCTCCAACCCCTCCAAGGGCGGTAACGCCGAGGTGTTTCGGGCGGTGCATAAAAAAGGCGCATCGGCGATGGGCTTTCGGGTGAACGATTCCAGAAAAGCCTTCGCCGAGGCGGTGTTGCGCGGCGCGACCCCTGCAACCCTGACCGATTACGATATTCCTGCGATTCGAGGTGTCGGCCAATCTTTGATTTATTTGGT
>CAZING010000062.1:13952-15230 GCA_964540505.1 uncultured Cellvibrionaceae bacterium
TGTGGCAGGGTCATCATTCCTCTGAATGAAACCAAAGACGATAAATCGCAAATTGCCGAATTTATCCGCGAGTACAACGGCGAAGGCATTCAGCATATAGCACTTTCCAGCGGCAACATTTACAAGACGGTAGACAGCCTAAAAGCCGAGGGCATTCCGTTTCAGGATACACCCGATACCTATTATGAATTGGTCGACAAACGCCTTCCCGGCCACAACGAGTCCATCCAAGAACTGCATAAGCGCAAAATCTTGATCGACGGCGGTGAAGAGCAAGGCGGCGGGTTGCTTCTGCAAATCTTTACCCAAAACAGTATTGGCCCGATTTTCTTCGAATTTATTCAGCGCAAAGGCAACGACGGTTTTGGTGAGGGCAACTTTCAGGCCCTGTTCGAATCCATCGAGCTCGATCAAGAGCGTCGCGGTGTGCTGGGTTAACAACGCAGGGCGACCGCATTCTGAGTTCAGAGGACGGAAGCTGAATTAAATAAGGTCCGGAACGCCTCTCGAGGATTAGATGGGCGTCCCGGATTCTAATTTCCAAGCCAGCAGAACTGGCACTTCATACCCCCGCCTGGGTGCGACCGGTTCAACCACCGACGGTTGTTGAATTCGGCGACGGCTGTCTTTACTATTGGCTTCTCATAAAGGCGAAGCCCGCCATCGGCTCGGTGTATTCGGTGGCGCCGGTCAACAGGGTTAAATCCTGCGACTAAAGGCCGTCTCAATTCATTTAACTGTTATTCGGCAAGACCTCCGGCGATCTTGAGCCCGTTTGGCGGCTGGCGGCCGTTTCCTTTCGTTTAGAGCCCACCGGATTCCCATAATGGATGCCTTCTTCACTTCTGCTCTGACCGTCGCCGTGGCGGAAATAGGCGATAAGACGCAATTGTTATCTTTGGTACTGGCGGCGCGGTTTCGAAACAAGTGGGCCATCATTGCCGGCATTCTCGCAGCGACGCTCGTCAATCATGGGATTTCGGCCTGGCTCGGTCATTATATCGGCGGCTTTTTCAGCTCTGATTTGGGGCATTGGGTGGTCGGTATAAGCTTTTTGCTGCTCGCCATCTGGCTGCTATTTCCCGATAAAGACGAAGCCGTCGCCAATCGTTTCGACCACTACGGGGCGTTTGTGGTCAGCTGTTTGCTGTTTTTCTTGGCCGAGGTCGGCGATAAAACGCAGATCGCGACGGTCCTTCTTGGTGCTCAATATGGGGCCGTGGTGCTGGTCACCTTAGGTACCACCTTGGGCATGCTCGTGGCCAACATCCCTGTGGT
>CAZING010000063.1:0-8831 GCA_964540505.1 uncultured Cellvibrionaceae bacterium
CTGAGCGCCGAAACCATAGCGGCAAGCCTGCATATCAGCCGTGGCAATGTGAGCATGGGCGTTAAAGAGTTGCAATCCTGGCGCCTGCTTAAGCTCGAGCGCCAGCCGGGCGACCGCAAGGATTACTACACGGTCGCCGGGTCTGTTTGGGATCTTGCAAAAATCGTTTTCGAACAAAGGCGGCAACGAGAGATCGACCCCACCTTAAGCCTCTTGCGGACCATGGTGCTGGACCCCTCGAGCGAGGCTGAAGATCGGTTCGCCGAGCGCCAAGCGCAAGAGTTGCTCGCCCTACTGGAGCAAATGACCGCCTGGGGCGAGCAGCTGAACCGTTTGAGCCCCGCGCAACTGACACGCCTGATGCAGCTCGGCGCGGGGATTACCAAAGTGCTCGATTTCAAAAGCAAAGCCGGCAAACCCACAGCGCGGCATTAAGCCGCTACAGCAGAGGCCGCCTGATGTTAGATACCTTGGTACTTTCGCGCATTCAATTTGCAGCCAATATCAGCTTTCATATTCTGTTCCCGGCAATCACCATAGCGCTCGCCTGGTTTTTGTTTTATTTCAAGTTGCGCCACGATTTGAGTGGCGACCCTGTGTGGATGCGCGCCTACCGCTTTTGGGTGAAAGTCTTCGCTCTAACCTTCGCTCTCGGGGTGGTCTCTGGGGTCACCATGTCGTTTCAGTTTGGCACCAATTGGCCCGGTTTTATGGAAACCGTCGGCAATATCGCCGGCCCCTTGCTCGGCTATGAAGTGCTGACGGCTTTCTTTTTAGAGGCGACGTTTCTCGGCGTGATGCTGTTTGGCAGCAACCGTGTGCCACCCAAAATTCACACGCTCGCGACCTTTCTGGTCGCGCTGGGCACCGGCATTTCGGCGTTTTGGATTTTGGCGTTGAACTCCTGGATGCACACACCGGCGGGCTTTGAGATGCGCGAGGGCGTGGCCCATGTCACCTCTTGGTGGCAGGTGATTTTTAACCCCTCTTTCCCCTACCGCTTGACTCATATGTTGCTCGCATCCGGTTTAACCGCGGCGTTTTTTATCATGGGCATCTCGGCCTACCGAATTCGCTTGGGCGATGCCAAACTCGCGCCGAAAGTCGCGCTGAAATCCGCCGCTTTGGTGGCGGCTGTGTTAATTCCCGTGCAAATCTTTGTCGGCGATCTGCACGGCCTCAATACCCTGAAACATCAGCCGGAAAAAATCGCCGCCATCGAGGCCATTTGGGAAACCGAACAAGGTGCGCCTTTACTGTTGTTTGCCTGGCCGCGCGAACAAGCGCAAGACAACGCGTTTGAAATCGGCATTCCCAAACTCGGCAGCTTAATTCTGACGCACCAGTGGCAGGGCGAAATCCGAGGGCTCAACTCCTTTGCCGAGCACCCGCCTGTGCTTATGCCATTCTTCAGCTTTAGGGTGATGGTCGCCTGCGCGGGGGTGATGTTGCTGCTTTCCTGGTACACCAGTTTTTGCATGCTTAAGGGTCGAAGCTTAAACCGCTGGCATCTGAACACTTTGGTGGCTTGCACGTTTATCGGCTGGCTCGCGGTACTCGCCGGCTGGTACGTTACCGAGGTCGGTCGCCAACCCTGGCTGGTCAGAGACGTGCTGCGCACCGCCGACGCGGTGACCTCGGTTGCCACGGGCAATGTCGGATTTTCGCTGGCGATGTATCTCGGGCTCTATGCCGCGCTACTCACCGCCTATGTCCACACTCTGCGCGTGATGGCCCGCAAAGCCGTGGCTGTGGAGGAGTTTGAGCGCAAACCTTATGCCGAGCACACAGTGGCCGACCCAACTTAGGGCTTTATGTCGCGACCGGAAGCGGTCATTGAAACAACAACCTAGGAGCCGTTTATGACCGACGCTTACTGGTTACCTATCATCTTCATTGGCCTGATGGGCTTGTCGATTCTGCTTTATGCGATGCTCGACGGCTACGACCTCGGTGTGGGTATGCTGCTGCCGGGGGGCGCCGAGCGCGTGGGCGATCGCGACAGCATGATCGCTTCGATCGGCCCCTACTGGGACGCCAACGAAACTTGGTTGGTAATGGCCGTGGGCCTGTTACTGATTGCGTTCCCGAAAGCCCACAGCCTGATTCTTTGGCACCTTTATCTGCCTGCGACTTTGATGTTGCTCGGTTTGATTTTGCGCGGTGTCGCCTTCGACTTTCGCGCCAAAGCGGCCGTGGATTTCCAAAACCTCTGGGACCTGGCCTTTAAGCTGGGCTCTGTTCTGGCGTCGCTGATGCAAGGCTATATGCTCGGCCAATACGTCACAGGCTTTCAGGCGGGCCTCGCGAGCTTCGCCTTCAGCGCGATTTCGGCGCTGGGTGTCAGCGCCGCGTATTGTTATGTAGGCGGTGCCTGGTTGGTGATGAAAAGCGAAGGCGACCTGCAATTGCGCGCCGTGCGCTGGACGCGGCGGGCCGGGCGTGTCTGTTTTGCGGGCGTGTTGGCGGTGTCGGTGGTCAACCCATTGGTCAACCCCAGCGTGTTCCATCGTTGGTTCGATTTTCCGTTGGTGATGTTTGTATTGGTGATTCCAACTTTGTGCTTTCTCGCGTTCTTCGCCAACGAGCGCTTATTGCGTCGCCTGCCTAAGCCTGGGGATCGCCATTGCGCGCTGCCGTTTTTGTTGGTTTGTTCGATTTTCGTTTTGTGCTTTACCGCTTTGGCTTTTAGCTATTTTCCCGACATAGTGCCCGGAAGGCTGACCATTTGGGAGGCTGCCAGTGCGCCCGCGTCGCTGTGGTTTATTCTTGTCGGGGTGATGATAGTACTGCCGGTGATATTGCTGTACACCGCATTCGCCTATAGGGTGTTTCACGGCAAGTCGACCGAACTTAAATACTATTAATCACTCCATAGTGTCTTAACAATCGATTGCTGCTGTCGCAGACCGTTCCGTGCGCGGGCGTGGCTGACTTATGCCAAAGCGAAGCTTAAGGCCGCCGCCTACAAAGCCCGGCTGCCGCAACAAGCGCAAGCGACTGAGCCCTATCGAGAGTGCGCTGGTGGGCCGTGCCGAAAATTAGGTGACTCGGCGCACTGGCCGCAATTACCAAGCCCCGCTCGAATCGGCGGGGCATTGCTACAGGAGCAAACCAATGAGAATCGCGCTGATCAACGAATTCAGTCAGGCGGGCAAGAACCCCATAGTGTTAAAAGAGCTCGAAGCGGTCGCCGCCGAGCAGGGCCACCAAGTCTACAACGTCGGCATGGACGGCGATAACGATCATTATCTGACCTACATCCATCTCGGAGTAATGGCGAGCATTCTGCTAAACGCCAAGGCGGTCGATTTCGTCGTTACCGGCTGCGGTACCGGTCAGGGCTCTTTGATGTCGCTGAACGCGCACCCCGGGGTCATTTGCGGCTACTGCGTCGACCCGGCCGACGCCTATCTGTTCGCCCAAATCAACAACGGCAACGCCTTATCCATTCCGTTTGCGAAAGGTTTTGGCTGGGGCGCAGAGCTGAACATTCGCTACATGCTCGAAAAAGCATTCACCGGTGACAAGGGCCAGGGCTACCCGCCGGAGCGCAAAGAAAGCCAGGTGCGCAACGCCGGCATTCTGAGCGAGATAAAAACCGCCGTGGCCAAAGACAACTACTTGGATACGCTAAAAGCCATAGACCCGGAAATCGTAAAAACGGCGGTCACAGGCGAGCGCTTTCAAGCCTGTTTTTTTGAACACTGTCAGAATTCAGACATCGAAGCGTTTGTGCGCTCGCTGCTGTAACAAGTTTCGAGGCTGGCCTTTTGTCGCGCTTAGAGCGTTCGCGCGCGAAAATGCCGGCCCTTTAATTTACCTTTGCTGATCTGCGCAAGGGCGTCGGCGGCGACCTTTGATTTTACGGCGACGTATGCGGTCTGCTCGAGTATCGTGATTTTGCCGATGCTGTCGCCCGTCAAACCGCCCTCGCCGGTCAAAGCCCCGACTATATCGCCCGGGCGCAACTTCTGTTTTTTACCCGCGTCTATCTGCAAAGTCACCATAGGTGGCCGATAACCCGGCGTTTTTTGTTGCGCGGTCGCGGGCAGCTTGTCCAAGTTGAGCGGCCGTTGCAGCAGGTCGCTCAGCCGGTCCAGTTTGAAGCGCTCTTTGTCGCTCACCAGCGTCACCGCCTCGCCGCGACTGCCCGCCCGGCCGGTGCGTCCGATCCGGTGCACGTGCACCTGCGCTTCGCGTGCCAACTGGTAATTGACGACCAAATCCACCGCGTCTATATCGAGGCCGCGCGCGGCGACATCGGTGGCCACAAGAATCGAGATGCTTTGATTGGCAAACAGCACCAGCGTTTGGTTTCGTACTTTCTGCTCCAAATCACCGTGGAACGCCCGCGCGCTGAGGCCCTGACGCGTCAATTCGTCGGCCACCGTCTCGGTGTCGGCCTTGGTGTTGCAAAACACCAGCGCGGCATCGGCCCGGCGGCGAAGCAGAACCGAGCCGAGCGCCGCCAGGCGCGAACGCGCGTCGTCCTCGACCCGATAAAAATCTTGAGCGATAGAGGCCTGATCGTGCGTGGCGGTTAATTCGACCGTCTGCGGGTTGGTCAGAAAGCGCGCGGCTATGTCGCGAATGGACGGCGCGAAGGTGGCGCTGAACAAGAGCGTCTGACGTTGGCGCGGCAGGTAGCCGACAATCGCCTCTAGTGCGGGCTGAAAACCCATGTCCAGCATGCGGTCGGCCTCGTCCAAGACAAAGGTTTCGAGCTCCGCCAGCGACAGCGAACCTTTTTGCAAATGCTCTTCGATGCGCCCGGGCGTGCCCACCACTATATGCGCGCCGTGCGCCAACGAGCCCAGCTGGACACCGAAAGACGCGCCGCCGCAAAGGCTGAGCACCTTAATATTGGGCACCGCCCGCGCGAGTCGGCGAATCTCCTGCGCGACCTGATCGGCGAGCTCCCGAGTTGGACAGAGCACCAGGGTCTGCACGCGAAACCGCGACACTTTAAGTTTTTGCAGCAAGCCGAGCGCAAACGCGGCGGTTTTGCCCGAGCCGGTTTTGGCCTGGGCCAGAAGATCGCGGCCCGCCAGAATCACCGGAAGCGCCTGCGCCTGGACCGGAGTCATCTGGTGAAAGCCCAGAGTGGCGAGGTTATCGCGCAGTTCCGCGCGAAGGTCTAAGGAAGAAAAATCAAGACTGTTCAATTGTAAAACCCATATAGCCCAATGACGGGCATCGCCAAAAACGCGTAACTTACCCTATTCGCGCGCTTGCAACAGGACTTTCTGCGCTCCGACAGCGCCGAGACCGCACGAGCCCCCGAAACCCAATTGCCCACCCGGCGCGATGCCTCCGCAGCGGATGGCAGCGGCGGCCGGGCTCCGCTTCTGGTTCAAGCGAAGATCAACCGCAACCAAAGGCCCCAAGGCGTGCTGACGCCGACAGTACTCGAACTCACCCGTGCGTTGCGGTACACCACCAGAGTCGGTGTCACCTTGACACCGAAGGCTTCACTTAGCGGGTACGGATCGCCATTGATGACCGGAAAGTCGTAACCGTTCTTCTGTAGATAGGCCGAAATTTCGGAGTCACTGCCGGAATCTATCGCGACTGTCACCACTCGGTAGTAACGGCTTAACCATTGCACAGTCGGCGAGGTCGCCTTGCAGGGGCCGCACCAAGTTGCCCAGAAGTAGATCAGCACGGGTTGTTGCCGGCTTAGCGCGGCGAGATCCACTGTGTCGCCGGTGATTGTCTGCAAGACCTCAGGCAAGGCGGGTTGGCGCGGCATATCGCGGTTGCGGTACAGATCCACCAGAAAAATCACCAAGCCGAACAGGCCGATCATCAGGCCGTAATGCAGAATTTTTCGTATCATTTCGAATTGACCAATGCCCCGCAAGCGTTCAAAGTCACTCTGAGCGCTTGTGTCTTGCATGGTTCCACGCGGGGTATTACGGAACCTCCAGAGTCTCGCCTGTCTCATAAGAGCCGGGCGGCCCGCTCATCGAAACCGCTTTCGCCTATTTCGGGCGCCCGCGCGCACTAACGCGCCCGCTCGTTGCCACTTTCTGCTTACAGGAGCTGCCATGTCTTTTACACCCCTGCCCTTCAAAGTAAACCTTGTCTGCGCGGCCGCAGTTTTGTGGTTCAGCGGGGCTGCACTGGCACAACCTGTGGCCACACCGCCCGCCAACGTCGCAAGCCAAAAGCCGGCGTTCGCGGGACAGACGCGGGCGCCCGAGGTAAAAACCGAAGTGGCTTTCACTAAAACCGTGATACGCGACGGTTTTCAGCACCCCTGGGGGGTCACCTTCTTACCGGACGGTCGACTGCTGGTGAGCGAGCGCCCAGGGCGATTGAACCTGGTCAGCGCCGACGGCAAGAGCGCCCAGAGCATCGCCGGGGTTCCGGAGGTGGTCGCCCGCGGTCAGGGCGGGTTGCTGGATGTGAGCGTGTCACCGGATTTTACGGAAGACCGCTGGGTGTATTTCAGCTTCTCCGAACCTCGCGATGAAGGTAAAAACGGCACCTCTGTCGGTCGCGGTAAGTTGAGCCAAGACGGCACCCAACTGGAGCAGGTGGAAATTATTTTTCAACAAATGCCGGCTTGGAGCTCTCACCATCATTACGGCTCAAGGCTGGTTTGGAGCGATGACAAGCACTTGTTCGTGACCCTAGGCGACAGAGGCTCGGCGGAGTTTCGCGGCAAAGCCCAGGACCCTAACACCCATATAGGTAAAACCCTGCGCTTGAATGCCGATGGCACAGCCGCTAAAGGCAACCCCTACGCCGAAGGCGGCGGCCAACCGGAGGTCTGGAGCTACGGCCACCGCAATGTCCAAAGTGCTGCGATCGACGCTAAGGGCCAATTCTGGACCCTCGAACACGGGCCGCAAGGCGGCGATGAATTGAACCGCCCCCAACCCGGCAAAAACTACGGCTGGCCGGTGATCACCTACGGTCAGGACTATTCGGGGGCAGCCATAGGCGAGGGTATTACTCAAATGGCCGGTATGGAGCAACCGCTCTACTACTTCGACCCGGTCATAGCGCCAGGCGGCATGACGTTTTATTCCGGTAAGATGTTCCCGCAATGGCAAGGCGATTTGCTGGTCAGTTCGTTAACCCCGGGCGCATTGGTGCGCTTGCGCCTTGAGCAGGACAAAGTGGTTGCCGAAGAACGGCTGTTGGTGGGCGTTGGTCGAGTGCGCGACGTCGCCGAAGGCCCCGACGGGGCGCTGTGGCTGATTACCGATTCGGACAATGGCGAGCTGATCAAACTGACCAAGAAGTAGCCCCGCGGCACGGCCGGCGCGACACACTCGCGGCCGGGCTTCGGGTGAAGCCGGAGATGTAACCGCTCACCCACTCAAATAAAAAAGCCCCGAAAAAGGGGCTTGGGGCAAACTCGATTTGGCTTTGCCTGCTGCGGCATGCGGTGACCAAGGCGCCCCTAAAGAAGGCTACTGGCCGCGCGCGTCTCGCCGCTTGCCAAACTTGGCTTTGTGTTTTCGGTCTTTAGTGCGCGTGTTCATTTCATCTTTGAGGGCCGCCATTTCCTCTTCGCTCAGCACCGCTGACAAGGCCGCCCGGTGGTCTTGATAAAGCGCTCTCATGTCTTCGCGGTGCGTTTTTCGAAGCGCCCGTCGCTGCTCGTGGAAGTGCGTCATGATGGTTTGAACCTCAGCTTCGCGCTCGGCGTCCAGCGCCAAGCCGGCAAGCGTCGCAGCCCCCGGCGCTCGCTCTGGCGCCGCTATTGCGCCGACCGACACCAGACACGCACTCAACAGTAAAGATTGGATGACAGTTTTCATAAGGGTTGCTCCGTTTTCATTGACTGTGCACACAGTATCGAACCGCTTCGTGGAAGAACTGTGCTCGCAATGTGAAAGAAATGTGGAAGGGAAACAGGACAGCCCTTTCGGGCCAACGCATTGACGCTGCAACGGCTTTTTGACCGGCGGCGCGGGCCGCTTTAGCGGTCGTCCGCGCGCTCGGCTCTTTCGAATTTATAGCCCGCACCGTAAACCGAGTGAATGACGTTTTCGCCGCCGGTGATGGTCTCAAGTTTCTTGCGGAGCTTTTTGATATGGCTGTCGACGGTGCGATCGCTGACCACGCGATAGTCATCGTAGATGCGCTCGAGAATGAGCTGACGGGCAAAAATGCGGCCGGGGGCGCTGTGCAGCAGCTTAAACAACGCCATCTCCACAGTCGTCAAGGCCACCGCCGAGCCGCCGAAGGCGACCTTATGGGTGCCCTCCATAACGGTCAGACCGTCATCTGTTTCTGTGGCTTGGTGCTGCGTGCGCCTTAATACCGCTTTGACGCGGGCGACCACCTCGCGCGGGCTGTAGGGTTTGCAGACGTAATCGTCCGCGCCCAGCTCGAGCCCGAGCAACCGGTCTATTTCCTCGACTTTGGCGGTGAGCATGATTACCGGTGTCTGCCGGGTTTTACGCAAGTCTCGGCAAATATCGAGACCCGACTTCCCAGGCAGCATAAGGTCCAGCAAAATCAAATCGGGGAAATGGGTCTGCAACCATGCATCCGCCTCCAGCCCGTCGCAACACACAGTCACCCCGAAATTGTTCGCCAACAGATAATCGCGCAGCAACCCGGCGAGCTCCGGCTCGTCTTCAACAATCAGAATGTGTGCGTGTTCAGACACCCTCGCCCCCTAAAGGTAAGCGAATCATAACCTTGAGCCCGCCAAGCTCCGAGCGCTCTGCCCAAATCTGGCCGTCGTGGGCGGCCACTATGTTGTGGCATATCGCCAGACCGAGCCCGGCGCCACCGGTATCGCGACTTCGCGACGCCTCGGCCCGGTAGAGGCGCTCGAATATTTTCGTCAACTGGTCCTC
>CAZING010000063.1:8931-14913 GCA_964540505.1 uncultured Cellvibrionaceae bacterium
TTCGCGACGCCTCGGCCCGGTAGAGGCGCTCGAATATTTTCGTCAACTGGTCCTCAGATACGCCCGGGGCGCCGTCGGCAAGAGCAATCAGCACCTGCTCGTTTTCAGACGCGAGACTCAACGCGACACTGCCACCCGCATCTGTGTAGCGAAGACTGTTTTCAAGCAGGTTCTCGAGCAACTGCGTGAGACGTTTGCCGTCTGCGAACACGAGATAATCGTCGGGCAAAAGATTATTCAGGGTAAACAGGAGGCTCTTTTTTGCAAACAGTGGGCGAAATGCCGACACCACCTTGGCAACCAGTTCGGTCAGAGCCACCGGCTCTTTGCGGTAGGTCAGAGAGCCTGCGTCTGCAAGCGAAAGCTCGAAGAGGTCGTCCACGAGCTTGCGCAGCCCTTCTATTTTGGTCGCGATCACCTGCAGTTGTTCATTATTGACCGGGCGCACGCCGTCGAGCATGGCCTCCACCTGCGCCTTCAACACCGACACGGGTGTGCGCATCTCGTGGGAAATATCCGCCACCCAGCGATTGCGCATGTTTTGGTTGGCCTCCAAGCGCCGCGCCAACTCATTAAAATGCCGACACAGATCACCCACTTCGTCCAGCGACCGAACTGGCACCTGGACCTCGTAGTCGCCCTCGGCCAAGCGGCGGGTATTTTGGGAAAGCGATTTGATCGGCACAGCAATTCTTCGCGACACCCAAACGGCCACCAGCGACGACAGCACAAGTAATGCGATGCTGGCCAGCATCAACCGCTCTATGTGCTTTCGCAGAAAATCGATATCCATATCGCGCAACAGCTGTTTGGGTTTCACGTAGCCCAGATAGCCAACTACCTGCTGATCCACCTCCAAAACGCGCCAGTGATAGGCGAGATCCGCTTGGCGGCGCCCGACGATGGGCCGTTTGTCGGCATCGGTAAGCAAAATGCTGTCGATAAAACGCTTGTAGTGTGCCAACGGCTTTTGGAACTGATGCCGCGCCCGATCCGCCCGGCGCGCCGGGCGAAAGTCGAACGCCCGGTATTTCGACCGCGCCCACAACCGAGGGTTGTCGCGCAATGCCTCCCAGGTGCCCTGCTGACGGTAATCCTGAACGAGCTGGCTTTCAAGTCTGTGCAAGCTCGACAGCGCCTGGCGCGCCGCGTAGCGGTAAAACTCCTGTTTGAAGCCTCTGTCCATCACCCAATAGAGCGCACCCACACTCACCAAAAGTGTGACGAAGAACGCAAACCAGATTTTGAAAAAGAGTCTGTGCAAGAACGGTAACCCTGCTTGTGAACCACATAGAAGCCAAAAAGGCGCCGACTATCCCTTGGATTCTAACCGCAATTGCCAATCAGTAGTTTGTTTGAGGGAAGCTTTCGTTATGTTTCCACAATTGCCCGAAGGCCGGTCGCAGAAGACGCATCGGCGAGCCTCGATCTTAATTAAGGCGGACGTCGATTCGTTTTAATGGCAAGAGAGAAAGCGCCTGAGCGGGCGCTCAGGCGTATTGGGTTTCAAGGGCGCACGACCCGTGAACGGCTATTTCTTAGCACGTTCGCGGCGGTCGCCTTTGCGCCTGTCGCCAACCACTCCCTGCGGTAAGCCCTTCTGCTTTTTCCTTCGATCCGGAACTTGTCGCTCCTCCAGTGCTTCTTCCAACTGAGCTATGATCATTTTTTCGGGGACTCCAATTTTGCTCATAATTTCTACCACTAAACCTGTAAAGCTTTGAGGTATTTAAAAGTATAGTAGCGCCCAGAGCATCTGTCCGGAAATATACCGCGCGTACTTATATGAATTGGGCATATCGACATTGCGCTGAAATTCTATTGCGCGGGGCACGGGCTTCGCGGAAGCGTCTGCTCGAGAAACGCTTCAAATTTTGAGTTCGAGGGCCATTTAATCGCCAAACAAGAAAAATAGCACTGCGAATCGTCAAAGAACAAGAAAACACTGTTTAGTAGGGTTCGTTAACAGATCCGAGAGGAAAACCCGGGCGAACCCGGGTTTCTGGCTTTTGAGGGTCTAGAACTTATATTGAACGCCGAGATAAAACTGTTTGCCCGTCTCGTGATAATAAGACAGTCGGTTGCCCGAACTGTCCACCCACTGATCGTCGACTTCATCGGTCAGGTTCAACGCCTCGAACGACACCTTCCAGTGTTCGTCTATGTTATAGGACACAGACGCGTCCAGATTGGTGGTGGGGTTGGTGCCTTCCATGTCGTTATTGTTGCGGCCTATGGCAGAGGTCAAATAGGACGAGCGCGTTACGCTGGAAATTCGCGCACTGAAGTTGTCCTGCTCGTAATAGAGCGTCGCGCTTTTTGTCGATTCGGATAAACCTTCCAAATCGCGCGTGGCAAGCACTGTGCCCGTCGTGTCGACATAATCCAACTGCGCCTTGACGTATGTAAAGGTACCTATCACACCGAAGTTGCTCCAAAAACCGTCCAAAAAGGTGAGCGGTTGCTGGTAGCTCAGCTCAAAGCCGTACAAATCGCCACCGGGGCCGTTCAGTGGTGTGTTGGTGTTCCATTCCAGATTTTCGTTACACGAAGGGCCGTAGCCATCGGGCCCGGCATCACACGCATTAACCGCCACTGCCACCGGCAGGCCGGTTTCAGCAAACGTCCGGGTTTGCACCAGATTCTGCACAAAGCTATCAATATCTTTTTTGAACAAGGCGCTGGAGAATGCCCCTTCGTTGTCGAAATATATCTCGACACCGACATCGTAGGTTTTCGCTTTGGTGGGCTCTAAGGTCGGATTGCCGCCATTGACGGTGCGGTTGGTGCCCGACACAGATACCGACACGTTGGGCCGTATACTTTGTAAACCCGCGCGCGCCATAACCTCGGCATAACCCACGCGAATCAATACGTCTTCAATTGGCTCGAAAACCAGATTGATCGCCGGCAACACGTCATCGTAGGAGTGCTCGGCGGTGACCTGCTGACTCGTGCCGCCAACAGTCGCCCATGCCGTTGACGATTGATCCGTGTCGACATAACGCAAACCGAGATCACCTCTTACCGGCGTACCGGCAAGTTCGGTGTTGAACGCCAGCTGTGCGTATACGCCAAGGGTCTCTTCTTCGGCAGAGTAATTGTCCGCTAAACGGTTGTCGGCGCTTACGGCGAATTCACCCGAGTTAGCGTAGATATCGTATTGTTCGGCAATGGCTGCTATATCTGGAACCAACCAAACGCTTTGCGGACCCACGCCGGGGCTGAAAGCCATGGTGTTATTCGCATCAATCACCACACCACCGGTGTTTTCAGCGTCTCGTCGGGCTTCGAAGGTTTCAAAATCGAAGGCCTTGGAATGGATCCCGCCTTTTAGCGTGATCGAGTCATTCAAATCAAATTCGATATCCGCTTGTATCACGTCGAATTTATTGGTGGCGCCGAGAGGCCGCAAGCGGACGCTGTTGGTGGCCCAGCCTTGCACACTGTTTAATTGCGCAAGCGGGTCACTCGAACCGCTGTCGCCGAAGAAAAGGTACGGGTTTTCGCGACGGTCACCGCGATAATCGTAGCTGAAATCCAACCCCGATTTTTCCATTACGACCGTGGTTTGTACCGGGTTATCAAACTTCGATTCAGCGGAGCCGACCAGACCGCTGACGCGCAACGATTCACTGATATCGTGAGTGGCCGAGAGCGTAAACTGGGTAAATTCAGTACTCAATTCGTCGTAACGATTTTCGGCTCTGACCGTCGCATTATCAAACGAGGCATAACTCACGGTATTGCTGTCGTCGATCTCATAATCGGTAATCGTCATAGCCCCAACGATGGGGTTATTGTTCAATACCGTCTGCATAAAGACTTCATTACGCGTCGAATCGTTTTTCGAATAAAGCACATTTAAATTAACATCGGTGGCTTCGCTGGGTCGAAACTGCAACGCACCCGAAAGGCCCAAACGCTCCATTTCATGAGCATAGGAATCGTAGCGTGGCAAGCGCGGTCGAAAGGCATCGTTAAACTCTGCTAGGTCGCAATCGGCGGCCGTGCAATTGGCAAAATCGTTGGTATTATCCCAACGTACCGTGCTCGCTCCCTTGTCTATTATCTGGCGCTCGGAATAGGAAACCGACAACAAGCCACCGACAAAATCGTTGAACACGTTGCTTACCAGAAACGACACCTTGGGGTCGGTCTTCTCAGACAGGTCGTTGTAACCGGCCTGGACATTGGCGACCGCGACAAACTCATCGTAATCGAATGGCTTAGCGGTGTTAAGATCGACCGTGGCGCCAAGCGAGCCCTCTTCGATATCCGCAGAGGCCGTCTTTCGCACAATAAGCGAGCTGAACAAATCCGACGAAAAAGTGTTGAAGTCAAAACCGCGACCGCGATTGGCGCCGCCAATGGCGTCGGTGCCGCCGCTGGTGGCGATGGATTCCATGCCGTTTATGCGCACGCGTGTGAACTCAGGCCCAAGACCGCGAACGGATATTTGCCGGCCTTCACCGGCGGCGCGGGTGATGGCAACACCTGGGATGCGCTGTAACGACTCCGCCAGGTTGTTGTCTGGGAAATCGGCTATGTCTTCCGCCATAATCGCGTCCACAGATCCTGTGGCATCCCGCTTGTTGTCCAAGGCGGTTGCAAGCGATTGACGAAACCCGGTCACCAAGACTTCTTCAACCGCAGGGGAATCATTGTCGGCCGTTTGCGCCAGCGCCGGAAAGGCAAATGCCACTGCCAGATAAAGCAGCGTGTGTTGGGTCTTGATCATGTCACTCTCCTCGTCACCGATCGATCCAGCCGAGCGAAAGACCGGGGGTTATTCAACAATTATTAGATTTAACGCGCACGAATCACCGAAACTTTTCGACGCTTCGCGAGGTTAATTTGATTATATTTTGAACACCCATGAAGCTTTAATACGCTTTATTATCCGGGAATAACGAGAGCTGCTTCTTATTATTGTGGCCCGCATTGTAATACAAATAAGCGAGTAATCCACGATTTTCTTAAGCCTCTGCCTGCCTCTTTATCTTGGCAGCCGCGCATGACGAACCGCCTTTACAAAGTTGGCAAAAGCCGAAAACCTGGGTTATTTATAGACGCTCGAGCGCCCTGGCGCAACCCATAAGGCCCCGGCTATTTCCCCGCGTTCGACGGCTTTCGCGCGTGAGCGTTTCGACCAAGCGGAAGTCGCGATCATCGCTTGGCGATCAACAGGTATTCGAGATTGCCATTCCCGCCTGTCACCGGACTGGGTAGAACCTGCAATACTTTAAAACCCGAGGCGCGGGCGCAGTCGCTCACCAAACGGATGGCCTCCTGGCGCGCCGCCTCTGACGCGACAATGCCGCCCTTGTCGACCCCCGCCCTGCCAACTTCAAACTGAGGTTTGATCAAAGAGACCAAATAGGCGCGCGCTTTTATGCACGGCGGTATCTTTGGCAAAATTTTAGTTTGCGAGATAAACGAAACGTCCATTACACAGATGTCGAACCCCTCTGGCGCGTGCGCCTGTACCAATGATTTATCCAAACTGCGAGCGTTCACACCCTCTAAGCAGACCACCCGGCCATCGCGGCGCAATCGCTCGATCAGTTGACCGTGACCCACCTCCACACCCACGACCCGACTCAAGCCGTGCGCAAGCAAACAATCGGTAAAGCCGCCCGTGGATTGACCTATATCTAGCGCGCTCATGCCCTCGAGTTTCAGCGCAAGTTCGTTTGTACTCAACCAGGCGAGCGCCGCCGCCAATTTAAGTCCGGCTCTGGAGGCGTACCGGAGCTCGTCAATCGGCTCTACCTTAAATTCGCAATGCGGTTCGAATTTCTCTGAAGCTTTTGTCACCGGGCGCCACTCGCCCCGCTCTTTGACAAATACCGCACCTTCCAGAATCATTTTTTGTGCCGCCGAGCGAGACTCGGCAAGTGCAAGATCCAAAAGAATTTTGTCTATTCGGTTTTTGTTAATCATGTTGGTAGCCGCGCGGCCAAGCGATAGAAGTTGAAT
>CAZING010000064.1:0-14789 GCA_964540505.1 uncultured Cellvibrionaceae bacterium
CTGATTGGAATTGTCGGTGGCGTGCTCGATAAGGCCCGCATTCGTAAAGCGGTGACCGGCACTAAGTCCGCCAACATCGACGCGCAGGTGAACCCGTGACCACGAACGTGCAAAGCATTTTATTTCTAAACGGCGTCAACAAAACCTTTGACGGCTTTAAAGCCATCAACAACCTCGCGCTCGATATTCGTCCGGGTGAACTGCGCGCGGTCATAGGCCCTAATGGCGCGGGTAAAAGTACCATGATGGACATCATTACCGGCAAGACAAAACCCGACTCGGGCACTGTGCGGTTTAAAGATACCATCGACCTCGTCGGTTACGATGAAGTGGATATTGCCAACCTCGGCATCGGTCGTAAATTCCAGAAGCCTACGGTTATTGAAAGCCTCACGGTTTGGGAAAACTTAGAGCTTGCGCTGGCAGGCCATCGAGGCGTGTTCCGAACGTTATTTTATAAACCCAATAGAGAAGCGGCCCAGCGAGTGACGGAGATTCTAGGGTTGATTGGCCTGGAAGCTCGCGGTTTAGAGCCGGCCCGAAACCTCTCGCACGGCCAAAAACAATGGTTGGAAATCGGCATGTTGATCATCCAAGAACCCGAATTGTTGCTGGTCGATGAGCCCGCGGCGGGCATGACCGATTACGAAACCCTGGAGACGGCCCGCCTTTTAAAAGCGATCAGTAAAGACCGCTCCGTTGTGGTGGTCGAGCACGATATGGAATTTATTCGAGCGCTGGATACCAAGGTCACGGTGTTGCACGAGGGCACCGTAATCGCCGAGGGCTCGTTGGATCAGGTATCCAGCAACCAGCGGGTCGTCGAAGTCTACTTGGGGCGTTGAGTGGAGCAATCAATATGTTGAAAGTCGAGAAGGTCGATTTGCACTACGGCGCCAGTCAAGCGCTGCAAAAAGTGAGTATGGAAGCGCCAATAGGTGAGATCACCTCAATCCTTGGGCGCAACGGCGTTGGCAAAACGAGCCTCGCCCGCGCCATTACCGGTCGCCATGGTATTACCGGCGGCGACATCACTTGGAACGGTCAATCCCTGAAGCACCTCTCGGTTGCTCAACGGGCGCAACAAGGTGTCGCCTATGTGCCTCAAGGACGAGAGATTTTTTCGCAATTGACGGTGCTTGAGAATCTGAAAACGGCATACGCGGTGTTACCGCGATCCGCGCGCCGTTTGGATGATGAAATTTTCTCGCTTTTCCCGGTGCTGTTGACCATGCTGCACAGGCGAGGCGGTGATTTATCCGGCGGTCAACAACAACAACTCGCGATCGCGCGTGCCTTAATGATGAAACCTAAACTGCTAATTCTTGACGAACCGACAGAAGGCATCCAGCCCTCTATTATTAAAGACATTCATAATGTCATCGCGATACTGCGCACTCGCGGCACCATGGCCATAGTGTTGGTCGAGCAGTATTTTGAATTCGCCAAAGCACTGGCCGACAGTTATCTGGTGTTGGATCGCGGTAATCTTGTGGTTGCGGGAAGAACCGCGCAGATGGACGAGCAGAAGGTGCGCGGGTATTTGACCGTGTAAAGTCGAAGTCCAAAACCGACTTGGCAGCGGGCCACCGCAACGCCCACTAGCCGCAGACGACTGAGTGAAAAGGGTGCAGGGCGACAATTTTGTGCACCGCTACCGGAGCGAACCGCCGAGCGCCACAAAGCGTCGCGCGGCGGTTCGCTTAAGCTGCGGCGGTTCGCTTAAGCTATAGTCACGCGCGCTTTAAGGCGTATGTCGGCGCTGCTGCTACCCACCAAAAGAGTGTATTCGCCCTCGGGCGTATGCCGGTCTTGTTTCTCTGGCGACCAGTAAGCGAAATCGTCGCGACTAAGGCGCAGACGGTAAAGCTCGGTGGCGCCCGGCGCTATTGTGTGTTTGGCAAAGCCTTTCAATTCTTTCACTGGGCGAGGGTGGGGCGCCGGGGCGTTTTCAATATAAAGCTGGGCAATTTCCGCACCGGAATGGCCACCGATGTTGGTCACTTTAAAGGTTAGGGTGAGTTCACCTTTGGTTTCAAGCTCGGCTTCATCCACCTGCAGATCGCTGTATTCGAACTCTGTGTAGGACAAGCCGAACCCGAACGGAAAGAGCGGTTGAATATTGCGATGTTCGTACCAACGATAGCCTACGAAAACCCCCTCTTTATAAGGCAGATCGTAAACCTCGCGCGCCGCCTCCCAGGCATCGTTTTCGCCGCAATACAAAGCCTCGCCGTCGGGCAGGTAGTCCGCGCCCGGGCTGTCGGCAAACGCTTTCTCTATAGTAAAAGGTAGCTTGCCGGACGGGTTGGTGCGCCCCGACAGAATCTCTGCTAAAGCGGTGCTGCCGTTTTGGCCGTTGTACCAGCAATATAAGACGGCGGCGGTTTTGTCGATCCATTCGGTCATCTGGATGCCGCTGCCGGAGTTGATCAGCACTACGACGTTGCGGTTTAACGACAAAATTCGTTCGAGGTACCGCTGTTCGTTTCGATCGAGCGCGAAGGGCCGGTCGTAGCTTTCGCTGTCGCGCGTGCCAAGGCTCACAAGCACACAGGGCGCATCGCGGATGGCCGCGTCGCTCGGGTGCGGATCGTAGTGAATTTCATCGAATACGCCCGCGAGTGCTTCAAGTTGGCTGACGTAATCATAGCCCTTCACGAACGACGAGCCGCCGCCTGCGGCGCGCGTAACCATACCTTCGCCGAGTGCCAAGATCGGCTGCTTCGCGGCAAGCGGCAGAGTTTGCTCGCGGTTGCGTAACAGGACAATGCCTTCGCGAGCGGTCTGAAGCGCAACCGCCTCGTGACGTGCGAAGTCGTCGGCGCTAAGAACGGTGGGCTTTTTATCGAACAGGTCCATGGCCTTCAGGGTGGTCAGAATGCTGGTGACCATGCGGTCGACCCGAGCTTCGGATACTTCGCCCGACTCGACTTTGGCCATAAGCGTCGAGGTGACATCGCTGGCAGGCATTTCGAGGTCTTGGCCTGAATTGACAAGCTTGACACAATCGTTGACGGCCCACCAATCGGTCATCACCAGCCATTCGAATTTCAGCAGGTTGCGCAGCCAGTGGTTGATGACATAGTCGCTTTGGCTGGTCCATTCACCGTTGACCAAGTTGTACGCGGTCATCACCGCCATGGCGCCTGCATCTATGCCCGCTTTAAAAGCTGGAGTGTAAATTTCGTGCAGCGTCCGCTCGTCGACAATCGAATTGCTTTTGCGGCGAAAATAGTCGGTGTTATTGGCTACGAAGTGTTTCAGGGTGGCAATCGTTCCGGTGCTTTGCACGCCTATCACATACCGTTCGACCAAACGAGAAATAAGAAACGGATCCTCGCCGAAATATTCAAAATTGCGCCCGCACTGGGAAATGCGATAAAGGTTAAATCCAGGCCCCAACAGCACGCCAACGCCGTTGCCATTGCACTGCTCGCCGACCGCTCGCGCGAAGCGTTCGGCAAGCTCTAAGTTCCAAGTGGCCGCCAGGGCAATCGGCGCGGGGAAGGCGGTGGATTTCGACAGCGCATTCTGGTAGGTCGTCTCAAGGAAGCGATCGCGCACCACCACCCCGGCCGTGGCGTCAGAGAACAGCACTCCGGGCAGGTCGAGTCGGTCGATCGCTTTGGTGAAAAAGCCGTCAGTGCCACCGACATACGCGCATTTTTCGGTCCGTGTCATTTGCGCGAGAATCCCTGCGGCCCAGTCTGCTGCCTCTTGTTTGGAAATTTTATGTTGCACTCGCTACCCCCCCCCTTCTTTAATGAGACGAGCATTGTAGACCATGACAAGATCGCGTCGGTACCTTTTGCGGGCGGTGCCAGCCCGCGCTATCGGCAGGTCGCTCGAACAACGCGCAAGAAGCGAATGGAAATTGAGGTCGGTGAAAATTGCCGAACGATTTCCGGAGGCTAATTTCTACAAAAAAGTTTTCATCGGGACCCAATTTATCCCAGATAAATCGCGTTGAAACAAAAAAAGCCCCAAAAAAGGGGCTTAATAGGGGACTTACTTGAGAGGAGCACTGGCGGCCACGAGAACTGGCATCGCGGCCTTTTGCTAAAATAGTGGGCGTTTCAGACCTGCCCTGGGTCCGGTTGGGGCGCTGACTGCGCGGCCATTACCACAAGTGGTTTCACTTGGGCCACCAGCACCGCAACCGATTTTTCCGAACTTCTCGCTCGGGACTGCTTTTTTGGGTTACGACAAACCACCGCCAGATGCGCCTACGAAAACGGCTGTAGTGCTTACTGCATTGGCGTTCGCCTGAAAGCTGCTGTCGATCTGCTGCATAAAAAACGGTATCGATCAGTACTGCGTCTTGCAGGCGTTGCACAGCAGGGCGGCCCCGGTAATGCGACTTCCTAGGATAACCGCTCAAAACTATCCACACCGTTGCCGGGTCACCGCTGCTGCTTATTGAAAGTGTAGCCCGCGAAACGAGAAAGTCCGCAGCGCCCAAGCGAACTTAATCGACTAGAAACAGCAAAACTCCAAGCGGGATGGAATATCCGAAACGCCACGACCGCTCAGCCCTTGGCAGGTGCACTCTGTCGTCCGGTTGATAATCGCTTTTGGACTTTCGCGCGGTTCTTATTTCAATATTTTATCGTCGAACGGACCAACTGCGCCCAGAAGCGCACACAGTCACGTTATTATTCGCTGGCGTGCCTCAGCTCAAAAGAAATTGCGGTTATGGAGATAGGCGCCACGCCGTCGCCTAACGAGTGTTATTAATAAGAAATAGCTATAAAAAGATTCGAACGGTGAGCTTCTTTCGCGCGCCGCGTGACGAAGCCTTTCATGCGACTGCCGACTCTGGTAAAAGTGTCATAAAGCGGGTGTACCATTGGCTATTGCGATCAAGGCGGGTCCAAGGGTAATCGTCGCGGGGTGAGGGCAGTCGCCTCTGGGCATTAATTCGAATTCGTTATATAAAAATAGAAACTGGTTAAATGTCTCGATAACGCACTGTCGACTCTAATAGCTGTAGTTACGATTAACAGTCACGCCGATTACCTGCGTCAGCAAAGGCGAAACGTTCGCCCAAAAGCGCAGCGCTCAGGCGACGGATAGCGATCAGGCAGGGCCTTTAGGCGTTAATTCCGGTGTACACTGTTGGGCTTCTCGCCCGCCTATATCGAATGTAATGTTAATTCCGGCGCGAGGCTTTGCGATGGTGCGATCAACGAAAAGCATCGCCCGGAACTGGCGAGCCGCGCATGATAGACGTCAAGAAAAATAAGAAATTGAATATGCACGCTACCGCAGCCGATCTTTTGGTGTCTTACCTTAACGCGCTAAATATTGAGTACGTATTCGGAATACCAGGCGGCGCCATTGAGCCGCTCTACGACGCGTTGGCGCGCAGTCAAAGGTCGGGCGGGCCGCGTCAGGTACTGGCTCGCCACGAGACGGGCGCGGCATTTATGGCCGATGGTTATGCCCGGAACTCCGGCAAGCTCGGCGTCTGTTGCGCAACCACCGGGCCCGGCGCCACCAACTTGATCACCGGGGTGGCATCGGCCTATCAAAACCGAGTGCCGCTTTTGGTCATCACAGGCCAAACACCGCTTGCGAACTTCGGTCGATTGGCCTTTCAGGAATCCTCAGATACCGGCATCGATACCATTAGTATGTTGCGCTTTTGTACGGGCTATAACAGCTTGGTCAGCCATGTCGACCAGCTGGAGCGAAAGCTGTTATCGGCCTTGGCGAGCGCTATTCAAAATAAGTCTCCGTCGCACCTCGGCATTCCGCAAACGATTCTGGCTGCGCCTTTGAGTCCGACGCCCGGTTATAAGATTGATAACTTTCTGAGCTCGCATAAAGCGGTCGACCCGGCCTCGGTGGTGGAGGTCAGCAAACGGCTCAATCAGGCCGAGAAGGTCGTCTTGGTGGTTGGTGCGGATTGCGAGCACGCAGAAGGTAGCGTATTAGCGCTTGCGGCTAAATTGAACGCGTGGATGGTCACAACGCCGGAGGGCAAAGGCCTGATCAGCGCCCAGCACCCTGCAAATCGAGGGGTCATTGGCTTTGCCGGCCATGAAACGGCCCACCGCACTTTGACGGACCCGAGCGTGGATGCCGTAGTGGCCCTTGGGGTGACCTACAGCGAATGGGGCAGTAACGGCTGGGATACTAACGCGTTATTAAATACCCGGCTTATCAATATTGCCGCCCGTGACTTGGACCGCAGTCATGCGCCTATGGCTTCACTGAACGTCTTCGGTGACTTACCCACTCTACTAGGCATGCTCGCGAGCAAAGCGGTTAAAAAATCAGCGCGCGATGCGGGGCAATACCCCCAAAGCGCCCACTTTGCGCCCCCTGTTGAGGCGGCCGCGCTGGCGCCCCAGAGCGCGTCCGAAAGCGCTGCGACCCAAAGAATAAAGCCGCAACAACTGATGGCAGAGTTGCCCGGCTGCCTTCCTGAAACCACCCGCTATTTGGCCGACACTGGCAACAGCCTTGCGTGGGCAGTACACTTTCTCAACCCGCGCGATCGCCGCACAGGCCAAGGCGGCAGTGAAACAAATGGCGAACTATCCAGTAACACCAGGGTAGAGCGGCGCCAGTCCCGCGGTGGTACGCTTCAGGTGACCATCGAATTCGCCGCCATGGGCTGGGCCATTTCGGCAGCAGTCGGTGCGGCCATGGCGCGCCCGGGGCAACCGATCGTGTGCATCACCGGCGACGGCAGTTGGTTAATGAACGGGCAGGAGATCACCGTCGCCAAAGAGCACGGCCTTGCCATTGTATTTATCGTGTTAAATGATGGCGCATTGGGTATGGTTAAACACGGTCAGCGCCTGACCGGTGCCGAAAGCGTGGGCTGGCAGTTGCCCGAAGTGGATTTCAGCATGATGGCGCGTGCTGTGGGCGTGCCCGGCTACAAAATTGCCACCGAGCGGTGCTGGAGCCAACTGAAAGCCGATGACTCTTGGCTCCAAAACGGCCCCGTCCTACTTGACGTTCATATTGACCAGAGCGCCATGCCGCCCTTGTCGTTACGCACAAGCCTGCTCCAACTCAGTCGCCAATCGTCGCAACCTGTAGGCGACTGCTTCGCCAAACCACTTTCACAAGAGTTTGACCCTACCTAATGAGCGAGAACAAAAACCAACCGGGCTTTAACTACGCGAGCCGTGCCGCGACCGGCATTTGCCTGGAGACGCCTAGCGACCATAACCCGTTTGTTGCCGAGCGGCGTTTTATACACGGCTATGACGTGGTCGAACTGGCCCAGAAAAAGTCGTTCATCGAAAGCCTGTTAATGATGTTTCTGGGCGAATTTCCAAGTCGCGACCAGGCCCGTCTTTTCGAGTGTCTTATGGTAGGGCTCATGAACCTCGGGCCGCGCGACCCCGCAACCCGGGCAGCGATGGTTGCGGGCGTGAGTAAAACCAACGCCGAACATCTTCTTCCGGTTGGGCTTTTAGTGCTGGGCGGCAGCGACCAGGGCGCCACCGAAGTTTACAACAGCTACCGCTTTTTTGAGGACAATATCGAGCGCGATCCAAAGCGCATCGCGCAAGCGCTTAAATTGCAACGCGACGACAGCGCGAAATCCACTCCGGGTTTTGGCTGTACGTTTGCGTCGTGCGACCCAATAATGCAGCGGCTGCAAATTTCGTTGGCGGCCATCGCCCCGCAAGCCACCGTCTTCGACTGGAGCAATCGTCTGCTCGCAGAGTTCGATAACACCATCGGTTGGTTGGCACCCGGGCTCGCCGCGGCGGTTTTTTATGAGATTGGCCTGGGCGCTCGCGAAAGCGTTGGGTTGTTTCAACTCGTTCGCGCGCCAGGTATTGTTGCGCAGGCCATGGAGCAGACGCATAAGCCGATTACGGCCATGCCCATGCTTGCAGATGAGTATTACCACTATGAAAAATGAAACCACTGCTGATGCGTCGCGGCGCGACTGGTTCGTCGCGCGTGAGCGCATTCATTCGCGCACAGGTAAATGGCGAGCGGGGCAGGGTGTTGAAGTCCGCGGGCTATCTTTGTTCTCTGACGTGGTCGGCAAGCTCAGTTATATGCAACTTATGGTGCTGAATATTACCGGTAGGGTCATCGCCGATAATCTGGCGGTTTGGTTGGAAAACAACTTCATGGGTGTCAGCTACCCGGATTCCAGAATTTGGTGCAACCAACTCGGAGCTATAGCGGGAACCCAAAGCGCGACCCCGGTCGCCGCTTTGGCTGCAGGGTGTTTGGGCGCCGACTCAAGAGCCTACGGCGGCAGCCAAACCACGATGATGGCCATGGCATTTCTTGAGCAAATGAAAGCGAGAACCGACGCCGGTGAACCGATCGAGCGGTTGCTGGGTGAGCTTGAGATCAAACAAGGCAGGCCCGCTATCACCGGCTTCGCGCGGCCGATCGACGCACAAGATGAACGAATCGAGCCGTTTCAAGCGCTGAGCCGTGAGCTCGGCTTCGCGCCGGGCGCGTACATGCGTTTGGCAGAGCGCATCAGCGCGCTGCTTGAAAAGGACTTCGCTACCGGCATGAATGTGGGCGGCTTCACCGCCGCATTTTTACTCGACCAAGGGTTTTCGCCCGATGAAGCTTACCGCGTCTTTGCGCTTTGTGTCGCCTCGGGGGTTGCGGCGTCTTATGTCGATAATATCCATCGACCTTCGCAATCCTATTTGCCGCTTCTGTGCGAGGATGTTGACTATCACGGTTGTCGCCCACGGGAAATTCCCGATTGAGGGCCGCCATTGGCGAGGTAGAATGCCCGGCCTTAATTGATGGCCACGCTACAGGCAACGCGGCCCCTACGCTAAAAAGGCGCGCTTCGCATTTTTTACCCTAAAACATTCGCAGACCATCTACCTGGTTCCACTTAAAAGAGTACATCTGGTGTCCGTTAGAAAAGCTGTTTTAAAGCGTTTGAAATTCATCTTCGTTACGAGTTTGTGGGCTTTCACTTTCTCCTCTTGCCCAAGGGTTTACGCCCAGTACGATGATCGAGACGAAGACGCGTTACTTGGGCTTTATGGGGATGAAAACTCCATCACTATTGCCACAGGAAGCCGCCAGTCTCTGTCACAGGCACCGGCCGTCACATCGGTGATTACCGCTGAAATGATCACCGCTATGGGCGCGACCGAGCTGGACCAAGTATTGGAAACTGTGCCCGGCCTGCACATTGGCCGGAGCAGTGTAGGTTACAACCCGATCTATGTGTTCAGAGGAGTGGCGTCCAATTACAACCCCCAGGTGCTAATGTTGGTCAATGGCATCCCAATCACCAACCTCTTTCATGGTGATCGCAATTTAATTTGGGGGGGAATGCCGGTTGCGGCTATCGCACGAATCGAGGTAATTCGCGGCCCCGGCTCGGCTGTTTACGGCGCTGACGCATTTGCAGGCGTCATTAATATCATTACCAAAAAAGCCGAGGATATTGACGCGTCTTCATTGACGGTAAGTTACGGCAGTTTTGATACGCTCAATGCCGCTTGGGTAACCAAAGGCAGTTTTAAGGACTTTAAGCTCGCGTTTGTTGCCGAGCATACGAAAACAAACGGTCATAAAGAAATCATTGACGCCGATCGACAAACCCTGATGGATCAATACTACGGCACCGATGCGTCGCTTGCCCCGGGGCCGCCGAGTTTGACGCGAGACAACTGGGATCTTAGGTTCGATGCCGCCAGTGAGCATTGGCGTTTTCGAACCGGCTATCAGGGTCGCCGCGACTGGGGCATGGGCGCCGGGGTTGCCGAAGCGCTCGACCCCAGCAACCGCTACAGCTCCGATCGAATCAATGTCGACCTTACCTGGGCAGATCAACTGAACCAGGATTTATGGGACGTCAAAGCACAAATCAGCTTTCTCGATACCTCGCAGGAGGTGACCAACGATCTTGTTATCTTCCCACCCGGTACCGAAGTCGAAGCGGGCGTTTATCCCGACGGCATAATAGGTAACCCCGAGGTGATGGAGCGCCATTATCGGTTAAACCTTTCGGCCTTCTATAAGGGTTTCAGGCGGCACACGATTCGCATTGGTTCGGGCTACTATTACGGCGATGTCTATGAGGTGAGAGAGCGCAAAAACTACGGCATTGACCCTGCGACCGGCGAGATGATCCCCCCGGGCAGCCCACTTGTGGATGTCACGGATACGCCCTATGTCTTTTTACGAGAAGACGTACGCGAGAATGCGTATTTCTTTTTTCAAGACGTATGGAACTTCGCCGATGACTGGGAGCTAACCGCAGGCGTGAGGCACGATCAGTATTCAGATTTCGGTGCCACTACCAACCCTCGCGTCGCGCTTGTTTGGTCTACCACTCAGCGGCTAACGTCGAAAATATTATTCGGCAGGGCTTTTCGCGCGCCGTCATTCGCAGAAACCCGCGCGATCGATAACCCCGTGATTTTGGGTAACCCGCATTTAGACCCCGAAACCTTAGAAAGTTTTGAAATTGCCTTTGATCTAAAACTTAGCGAATCTTTATCCGGTTCGCTCAATCTGTTTCAGTACGATTGGAGCGATATTATTAATTTCGTTCCCGACGCCGGGGCACCCACGGCAACCGCTCGCAACGCCGGGCAAAAGACCGCTCGCGGCCTAGAGGCAGAGCTCGACTGGACAGTCACTCCTAGTTTACGCGTAATTGCCAATATGGCTTTTGCCGATGCCACCAATTCCGTAACATCGGCAAAAGCCGCCGAACACCCAAGAAAGCAATTTCTTATTAAAGCGCAATGGGCGCTCTCAAAGAACATTTCAATTTATACACAACTGAATCACGTTTCGGATCGCCGAAGAGAGCGTCTAGACGATCGAGCGCCGGTCGACGATTACACCTTTGTGGATCTCAATGCTCGTTACACCGCACCTTATTATGGTCTGAATTTTTCTTTAGCGGTCCGCAACTTGTTCGACGCGGATGCCCGAGAGCCGAGCGCTTGGTCGGACCCGGTCGCCGCTATTCCCAACGATCTTCCCTTGCCCGGCAGGTCGGTCACAGGAACTGTTCAGTACAAGTTTTAAGTTGGTTAAATATTGGAACGCATGAATCGGTTAGAGCACGGCATCGAAACTATGACAAAACTCCTGGGAAGGTTTAATTAACAGTGGTCAAATCTGAGGGAGCTTCAACAGGGTGGCGTAAACGCAGACCTCCTGCAGCGACGGGGTCGCTTGCAAACTGGCGCAAAGGACTTCAGCTTACCACTCTATTGCTTGGCGTCACCGTGTCGTTAAAAGCCTACACGCTGGGCGTCGTGTATCCGAAACTGAGAGCGCCTTTCGACCAGGTTTATATCGCCTTATACAAAGGCATCAGTCAAGCTCACGGTGGCGAGGTCGCCTTGTATGAGTTCGACCGCGATGCCTCACAGCAGCAGTTCAATAGCTGGTTAAGCGCGCAGGGTAAGGACGGAGTGATCGCGCTGGGCAACCGAAGTATCAATGCCATCAAGCAGGCGCCAGAGCCGCCCTCCATAACGCTATTGGGCGGTACCATATTGAACCCACAGCTGGATCCCGAGGCGCACGGGGTTTCATTGGCGCCTTCACCGAAAGCCTTGTTTACCGAGCTGCGTTTACTCGCACCAAAGGTAAAAGAGGTAATTGTGGTGTACGAGTCGGATACCGAACGCTGGCTTATCGAGCGCGCGCGAATCAGCGCCCAGGAATTGAATCTGAAGTTGACGGCATACCCCGCCAGCTCGATAAAAGAGATGGCCGAGCATTACCGCGATATCCTCAATCGTCAAACGAGGGACCTGCAAGCTTTGTGGTTGCCTAAAAGCGGTCAGTCCTTAGAGAAGGCTTTGGTCTACGATATTCTAGAGAAAGCCTGGCAGCGTAACCTCATTGCCTTTTCCAGCAATTTTGCCGACGTTAAACAAGGCTTATTATTTTCAATGCTGCCGGATAACGAAGCCATAGGTGGACGGCTTTACAATCTTTATCTGGAAGCGAAGCAGCACCGGGTTCCGAGAAACACCGTGTTGCTGGCAGAAGACGTGCATCGAGCCATCAATATACGCACGGCAAGCCATTTGGGTATGCATTTAAGTAAAGAAGAAATGGACCGTTACAAATTCATCTTTCCATCGCAATAACAAAATGCAGTGCTTTGAAGCTTTTTTCTGATGCCTGATTTCAGTCAAGCTAACGCTTAGGCGGCTATACCGAAGAGGCGGATCCACCGAAGACGAACGGGTGCAACCGGAAGCATCGTAAATAATGGAAATATAGAAAGCATCATGCCCTTTAAAATCCGATTCATACATCAATTGAGTTTAATTGTCAGTTTGAGCGTGATAGTACTCGCTGCGGTCACCACGCTCGTGTTCACCGAAGTTTCAAGTCGGGCGATGCGGGCCTATATACTCGAGGGTGGGCTAAAATTGGCCGAAAACCTCGCCAACCAGAGCACCTTGGCGATTCTATACGAAAGCAGGGAGACAGCGGCAGAGGTGGCGGGTTCGTTTATGGCATACCCCGATGTGGCCGGCGTTGACATATACACAAGCGCCGGCGCCGAGGTGTTCCACGCGGGCGAGTCGGTGGCGCTCGATCACCTTAGCTTGGCCAAGGCCGATGCGGTGTCACTTTACAAAGAAGACGACGATTATTGGTTTTTTATTTCACCTGTTCTTTCGGGCGGCCAGTCAACGGTGCAACCCGAAACATTGGATTCGATGCACGCCAATTTCCAATCGGAAACCCTAGGTTATGTCGGGTTAGTAATAGGAAAGAACACGCTTATCAAGCTGACCGAAGATATCCTGGTTTATAACCTGTTGGTGCTTTCGTGCGTCGCCACCGCTTTGTTGTTCGTGATTTTGGTTTTGACCCATCGCCTTACCAGCCCGATAAGCTATCTTGCCAATACCATGCGAAAGGCGGGTCTGGGTGAGCGCAAACTGCGCGCCAATATGCCCGGGCCAAAAGACATTGAAGAGATGCAGCAGGCGTTTAATGCGATGATGGAAACGCTTGAAAATCGAGAGATCGCCCTTGAAAGCGCCCGCGACAGAGCCATGGAGTTGGCGCGAGAGAAATCGCAATTCGCCTCTGTGGTAAGCCACGAGTTGCGCACGCCTTTAAACGGAATTCTGGGCATGCTCGAATTGATGTCCGAAAACGATTCGCAACAGGATCGATCCTACCTCGAAATCGCCACGCATTCCGCGCAATCGCTGCTGTCGTTGGTCAACAACGTATTGGATTTTTCAAAAAACGAAGCCGACAAAACCCTCATCGAATATCAAAGTTTCAACCTGGACGCAGAGTTAAGCGAGCTTGTAATGCTGCTCAGCATACAGGTGAATAAAAAAGGCATCGACCTGGTTTATAGAATCGACGCCGGCGTGCCCGAGCAACTGGTTGGCGACCATCATCGCTTGCGTCAGGTTATTATGAACCTGTTGGGGAATGCCATTAAGTTTACCGAACAAGGCCTTGTGGGAATTTCAGTGCAGGCGTTGCGCGTTGAGGAGGCGAGCTCGGATGTCACGCTGCAGTTCGAGGTCTATGACACAGGTATCGGTATCCCCGAGGGTAAACTTAAAGATATTTTTGAAGCCTTCTCGCAAGTTGATGCGACAACCACGCGAAAATTCGGCGGTACCGGGCTTGGCCTGGCGATATCTCGCCAACTGGTGACCTTGATGGGCGGCGAAATGTACGTCGACAGTGTACAAGGCGAGGGGTCGCGGTTTTATTTTACTGTACCATTTAAAGTGCAGTTGACCGACACCTCGGTGACACCGAAGCTCGGCGTCACCGGTAGGAAAGCGTTGCTGGTTCAAATGAACGACGAGCTTATCGCAAGCTTCAGCAGGTTTGTAGCGTCCGGTGACTGGACGATTACAGCGACCAATTTAAATGGGTTGATGGTAAGGTTGGCAAACGAAACCCTGGACGAAGACCTTATAGTGGTGGACGTGGCGGCAGTCGCCCATACTCAGGTCGACCCCGTCGAAGCAGTCGAACGACTTAAAGCGCGCTACGCGGGTAAGGTGATCGTCTTAGCAAGCGACTTTAGTCGGGCACGCCAACTCAAAGCGGTGGCCGATGCGTTTATCGAAAAACCGATGATCCGCACTCGTGTGGTCGAGCGAATTAATCGCGCGTTTAATGTGACTAGCATCCAGCCCTCTGCCGCGGTAGATAAACCCGACGTCGCGTCCTTCGCCCAATATAAGGTACTTTTAATCGAAGACAATATCGTCAATCAACAAGTGGCGGCAGCGATGTTCAAACGTTTCAATTGCCGGTTGGATATAGCAGAGCACGGCGCGATTGGCTTGCAAATGCTCGAGGCCAAGGATTACGACCTCATCTTAACCGACTGTCATATGCCCGTGATGGACGGCTACGAAGCCGCTCGAGCGATACGCGCGAGAACCGACGCTAAAGCCCGCATACCCATAGTGGCTATCACCGCCAACACGGCACCAGGCGAAAAGGAACAATGCCAGGCCGCAGGGATGAACGACTATTTATCAAAGCCGATTACCAATGAAGCGCTAGCAAACGTGTTAAAGAAGTGGCTGCACGGAAAGGTGGCGCGGCCCGTTGAAGCTGCGAGCAGCGCAGCCCCAGAAGAGAACGACCCGAACCTCAGTCTAACCCTTGAGGCGACGAGGGCGACCGCGAAAACCCAAATCGATAACATCGGTTTCAACCGAGCGACCGCCGACTCACCTATAGACGACCAAAGCATCAACCAAAAGAAGTTGGCCGAACTCGAAGAGGTTATGGGTGCGAATTTTTCGTCGTTAGTGGAAGGTCTAATCGCGTCT
>CAZING010000065.1:0-7502 GCA_964540505.1 uncultured Cellvibrionaceae bacterium
GTTCAGCGGCTGAATAAACTGTTGTTGGACCTGTTCCACTGAAGCCAAACGGCGGCAGGCACACGGCTGCCGCCGAGCCCGTTTGGGTCGGCGCGGGCGTTGCGTACAATGTGCATGAGGCGCTAAATTTATTGCGTTTTCAGCGGTCAAACGTTTTAAGCTCGAGCCATCCGGCAACAGGCGGCAACTTCAGTAGAGGCTCCGTATAATCCGAGCTTTGCAAAGGACCTTACATTGAATTCGACAGAAAAAGTTCCGATGACCGTGGCCGTGCTGGGTGGTGGCAGTTTTGGCACGGCATTGGCCAATATCGTTGCCGGTAACGGCCACAGGTCATTCTTGTGGTTTCGCGACGACGCACGCGCCCACGCGGCGCAGAGTTCGCGCGAGAACGTGACTTACCTGCCCGGGTATCGCTTACATTCGAACCTTACCGTCACCTCGGATTTGGCACTGTGCCTCAGCCAATCGGATGCCATAGTCATAGCCGTGCCCAGCCACTCGTATCGGGCCGTGGTGCAAGCCGCGCGGCCCTATATCCCCACAAACGCGCTGCTTATCAGTGCCACCAAAGGTATCGAATCGCCCAATTTTACTTTGATGAGTGAAATACTCACGCAAGAGCTTAAAGACGTCAGAATAGGCGTTTTGAGCGGGCCCAATTTTGCCAAAGAGATTATCCAGAACCAGTACACGGGCTCTGTGATCGCAAGCAGCGACGAACAGGTATTGAGCGTGGTGCCGCGGGTCTTTTCGTCCAGCACCTTTCGCGTGTATGCCAACCACGACCGCTACGGGGTGGAACTGGCTGGCGCCCTTAAGAACATTTATGCGATCATCACCGGCATGGCGGTGGCCTTGGGCTACGGTCATAACACCCAAGCGATGCTATTGACCCGCAGTTTGGCTGAGATGGGTCGCTTGGCCACGCGTCTGGGCGCCGATACCATGACGTTTCTCGGACTGGCGGGGGTTGGGGATCTGTTTCTCACCTGCAGTTCGGATCTCAGCCGCAATTATCGAGTGGGCTACGCCATAGGTTGCGGCAAATCCCTTGACGAATCCCTAAGAGAAATCGGTCAAGTTGCCGAAGGCGTCAATACCCTGAAGGTTGCGAAGCTAAAAGCTGACCAAATGGGTGTGTATATGCCTTTGGTGAGCGGCCTGCACGCGGTACTGTTCGAAGGTAGCGATATCCCCACCGTCGTACACGCGTTGATGACCGGCAATATGGCGAGCGACGTAGACGCTCAATAAGCGGTGTAAATTTGTATAAATAGGCTCTCGAGCGATAATCGGCGGGACCTGTAATGACCCAACTTCAGGCATGGTCCACTGGGCCTCTTGGAGTCCGCCAACCTTTAAACCATCCGGTTATTCGGATCGCATCCCTACGCAGCGGAGACAAATATGGATGATCGTCTAAAAGAAAACCTTACCTCGAGCGAACACTGGACCCGATTTATTTATATGTTGCTCTTTGGGCTATTTATTTATCTCGCAATTGTTCTCGCTGCGGTGGTTGTGGCTGTACAGTTTTTGTTTGCGCTTATCACAGGCCGTGCGAACGGGCGGTTGCAGGGGTTCGGCGCAGAATTGACCGAATACATTCATCAATGCTGGAAGTTTCTGATGTACAACAGCGAAGACAAAGCCTTTCCATTCGCAGACTGGCCCGACTCGAACGCTTCATCCGCACACCTTTACGCGCACACATCAGAGGTGGTCGAGCCTCAGGATGAACCCGTTACACCAGCCGCCCCGGTCGCCCCGGCGGCGACGGCTGCGAGCGATACCGATGTTACCGTCACGGAAACGTCCGTTTATTCAAACGACACTACGGATTTAGACGAGCACGACGTCGAAGCGACTGAAACCGGCCCCGAAAGCCGACCACTTTAAAGCGAATTTTGGTTCGCCCTTAAGAATGCGGTCACGCAAGGTCAAATATAAAGGGGGGAGGTATGGAGCTATTTATATTAAGACACGGCAGCGCGCACCCTGACGCAGTGAAAGACAGCGAACGGGCGCTTAATGCCACCGGGCGCGAAGCGGTTGAACAAATTCTCCGGGAGAATGCCCAGCGCCTCGAGGGCATCAACCATGTATTGGTGAGCCCTTATCTTCGCGCGCAACAGACCTGTGAGATCGCGTTGCGTTTTCTGCCCAAAATTCCCGCAAAAAATGTGCATACGGTTGACTGTCTAGTGCCTACCGCAAGCCCCAAAAGCGTTATAGAGCATTTATCCGAGAGGGGCTTTTCGAGTGTTTTATGCGTTTCTCATCAGCCCTTGCTAGGCACCTTGTTGGATGAAATCTGCGATTTCGAACCCGGCCAATACCGCCTGGCAACCGGCGCTCTTGCCCAGATCCATTTCGACGATCTCGTGGCCAAAGGTCTTGGCACGCTGCGCTGGTTAAAGCAGCCCTGAACTGCTCGCCGTGGCAGACCTGTACAATCCTCGTTACGCGCCCGCACTAATTGCGGTTTTGCGTATCCAAGCCCTATCGGAAGCGAAAGCCGCCCCAAATTTACGGTAGAAAGCGATTTCATGAGAATATTTGTTGCGACAGCTTTATGGCTGTTATTGGCGAACTGTGCCCTTGCCCAAGCCGACCTAATGGCTGAAACCGCGTTAGCCGACGACGCCCGGCGTGTTTATCACTCTCAGCCTGCGGCGGGCGATTATCGATTGGTTAAAAGCGCGATAAAAAAGGTGAATAATCTTTGGCGAGCCGAAGAGGAGCGTTTGCTCGGTCTTGTCGTGCGCAATACTTTTATATTGAGTGACGCTTTAAGTTATCGAGAGGCGAGAGAGCAGCTTCAAAACGCGGCGCAGGCCTCGAATATGCAAACAATATTTACCTGCGAGGGGCTCAATTGCGGAAGCTCCAATGGCTGGGCGAACGAATATCTCAACATCAAACAACTCTATGGCCTAGACAACTACCAGTATTACCTAGCGGTGCAAAACGCCAACTCGGCGCAGCAAAACCAGGTGCAGGTGTATTACCTGGTGCAAAGAGGCAATAAGCGAATTTACCTGCAACAAGATGTCATTACCTTAAAAACACCTCGGGTGAAAAGTTTGGCGGTCGATGAAATCGAGCGCAAGTTGAGGCTCGACGGCGCGATTACCGCCTTGGTGCTGCCGGACGATGGCAGTATGACGCAAGCGCAACGCGACGAAATGCGCCGCTTGGCGAAACTTCTGGGCGCGCAGCCGCTTTGGCGTATGCGCGTGGTGGGCCACAACTATCGCGCGCGCGGTTACGAGCTAAGACAAGAACAGTCGCTGCAGGCGGCGAATGAGGTTCGCGAGCAGATGTTGGAGCAGGGCGCGGCGACCGGTCAAATCACCGCACACGGTTTGGGCAGTTTGGTCCCAACCGCAGGGGCATCGGACCGGGTGGAGTTGGTGATTGATTTAGCGACAAGTGCGGCGCCAGCGCTGAATTCAGCTCGGTAAAACTGCGCGAGTTCGAGTGCGCCGGCCCGACCGAGCCTGCCCGGACGCGTCGCAACTGAGCGTCGCGGGCGTGCGCCTATTGCCCCAGCAGCGACAAGAACTCGGCGCGGGTGGCCGGTTTAGTGCGAAAACAACCGAGCATCGCCGAGGTTTTCATTAAGGAGTTCTGTTTCTCTACGCCGCGCATCATCATGCACAAATGCTTCGCTTCGATGATCACCGCCACACCGACCGCGTCGGTGATGTCGAGTATCGTCTGGGCGATCTCGTGAGTGAGCTGCTCTTGAATTTGCAGGCGACGGGCGAACATGTCCACTATGCGGGCCACTTTGGATAAGCCAAGCACTTTGCCTGCCGGTATATAGGCCACATGGGCCTTACCGATAAACGGCAACAGGTGATGCTCGCAAAGCGAAAAAAGCTCGATATCCTTAACGATGATCATATCGTTGCTATCGGATGGGAACAGCGCATTATTGACGACTTCGTCCAGCGACTTTTTATAACCGCTGGTCAAAAATTCGAACGCCGCCGCAGCGCGCTTAGGGGTATCCACCAAGCCCGGGCGTTGCAGATCCTCTCCGATGGTCTCGATCATGTCGGCGAAAAGTTGTTTCATGCCCTGCAGGCCTCTTTATACGAATGGCGGGCTAACTTAAGCTAAGTGCCTTGGAAAATAAAGCCTTTTTGAGGTTTTTGCTGCTGCCTCTTGCGTCTGGCAAATGAAGGCGCACGCTGAGGGGTGTCTCAAACCTTGTGATCCGCTAGAATAGCTGCCTTTTCCCTAGAGGGGTCGTCAGTGAATCTACCTTCCGAAGTTATCGATGATCTGCACACCTTGCGCGATTGGTTGCGATTTGCCGCGTCCGCGTTTGCGCGCGCGGGTTTGTATTTTGGTCACGGCACCGATAACGCCTGGGACGAAGCGGCAGCGATGATGGTCTCTACTTTGTATCTGCAAGGCGACAAGCTCGCGCAGGCGGCAGATGCGCGACTGACCCAAAGCGAGAAACGCCAAATCCTGGGGTTGATCGAGGCCCGCATTAACACGCGCAAGCCCATGGCCTATTTAACCGGCGAAGCTTTCTTTGCGGGTTTAAAGTTTTATGTCGATGACCAGGTGCTGGTACCGAGATCGCCTATAGCGGAATTAATTGAAAGAGGGTTTGAGCCTTGGTTAAGCGCGCCGCCCGAAAACATTCTCGATCTTTGTACCGGCAGCGGTTGTATCGGTATCGCCTGCGCCTTTGCCTTCCCAGAGGCCGAAGTCGTCTTGACTGACATCTCCCCGAAAGCACTGGAGGTCGCGCGGCGCAATATCGCATTGCACGAGTTAGGCTCCAGGGTATCCGCGACCGAATCCGATCTTTTCGCGTCGCTTAGCGGTCAATACGATCTCATCGTCTGCAACCCGCCTTATGTCGATGCACGCGATATGGCCGAACTGCCGCCCGAATACCGCAACGAACCGGAACTGGCGTTGGCCTCGGGCGAGGACGGTCTGGATTTTACTCGCCGGTTGCTCGCCGAGGTGGGCGATCACCTCGCGAGCGACGGACTGTTGGTGGTGGAGGTCGGCAACAGTTGGGTAGCGCTTGAAAACCTATACCCGACAGTGCCGTTTACCTGGCTCGAGTTGGCGTTCGGGGGGCAGGGGTTATTTGCTTTGACCAAAGCGCAAATCGATCAGCATCAACAGGCACTGAGAAGTCATTATGTCGGGTAACACAATCGGTAAACTATTTTCGCTCACCAGTTGTGGCGAAAGCCACGGGCCCGCTTTGGCCGGCATAGTCGACGGCTGCCCGCCCGGAATCGTCCTGGATGAATCAATTATTCAGGCGGAGTTAGATCGCCGCAAGCCAGGCCAGTCGCGCTACACCACGCAACGTCGCGAAGCCGACTGTGTGGAAATACTCTCAGGGGTGTTTGAAGGCAAAACCACAGGCACGCCCATCGGGCTGCTAATACGCAACACCGATCAACGCTCGAAAGATTACGAAACCATTAAACGCCAGTTCCGGCCCGCTCACGCGGACTATACCTATATGCATAAATACGGTGTTCGCGATTACCGCGGAGGTGGTCGGTCGTCCGCGCGTGAGACCGCGATCCGTGTGGCGGCAGGGGCAATAGCGAAACAAACACTCAGAACGCTTTTCGGAATCGAGATCAAAGGTTATCTCAGTCAATTGGGGCCTATCGCTATCGACAAGGTGGTCTGGGAGGAGGTTGGCAATAACCCGTTTTTCTGTCCAGATCCGGACAAGGTCTCCGAGATGGAGTCGTACATGCAAGCGTTGCACAAAGAGGGCAATTCCATAGGCGCACGGTTGACCGTGGTCGCAAGCCGAATGATTCCCGGCCTGGGCGAGCCTGTTTTCGATCGCCTCGATGCCGATATCGCCCACGCCATGATGAGCATTAATGCGGTCAAAGGCGTTGAAATTGGGGCCGGGTTTGCCAGCGTATCGCAAAAAGGTACAGAGCACCGCGACGAGATAACCCCCGGGGGGTTTCTGTCCAACAATGCCGGTGGCATTCTCGGTGGGATTTCCAGTGGCCAGGACCTCATCGTCAGTATTGCGCTGAAGCCCACCTCGAGCTTGCGCATTCCGGGCAGAAGTGTGGATGTCAGCGGCGAGCCAGTGGAGGTGATCACCACAGGTCGCCACGACCCTTGTGTCGGAATACGCGCGACGCCTATCGCCGAAGCCATGCTGGCGCTGGTGGTATTGGACCACGCGTTACGGCAACGGGCGCAAAATGCGGACGCGATGAGCCCCGCCGCGCTGGTGCCCGGCTCAACCGGGTAAACACACGATGCCCCTACCTCAAAAGGCGCCTTACTGGCGCCTTTCTTCATTGTACTTTTTTTACTTCACCGCGGTCGGGGTGGTGCTCCCGTACTGGGGTTTTTACCTGCACTCTTTAGGCTTCTCGTCCGTTCAAGTGGGCGTGCTGGTGTCAATTCCTATGGCGACCAAAATTGTTGCGCCTTATATCTGGGGGGTGCTCGCCGACAAAAAAGGCTGGTATATCGGGGTGATACGCCTCGGCGCGTTCAGTGCTGCTGTGGCTTTTGTTGGCGTTGTGTTGCGCACGGATTATTGGGGCCTGGTTATTTTCTCGGTCCTCTTTTCGTTTTTTTGGAATGCAATACTGCCGCAATTTGAAGTGATCACCCTGGATGCTCTGGCTCAGAAGACGCAGCACTATTCCAGAGTAAGGCTCTGGGGGTCCATCGGTTTTATCTTCGCGGTGGTGGTACTCGGCTGGCTGTTCGAGCGTGTCAGCATCGAGCGACTGCCTTGGTTTTTGTGGGCAATATTGGTGACCATATTTTTATCGTCTTGCACTTTGCCTGGTTCGATCACGCGATCGCGAAACCCGGGGCAAGCTGGGCGAACAAGTTTTATTTCGAACTTGAAGCGGGTCCACGTTCGTAACTTTTTTATCGCATCGGTATTGCTGCATATAAGCCACGGGGTGTTTTACGGGTTCTTTACCGTTCGATTGGACGAGGTTGGCTACAGCACCACGCAAATTGGCTTGCTATGGGCGTTGGGGGTGATCGCAGAAATCGTAATGTTTGTTTTCATACCGGCTATTTTTCAGCGCTATTCGCTTTGGCACTGCTACACAGTCGGTTTTGCTGCGTCCACTTTGCGATGGTGTTTGGTCGCCTGGTTCGCCCACAGCCCGGCGATAATGTTCTTCAGTCAGCTGCTGCATGCGTTTTCGTTCGGGGTCACCCACGCCGTGGCGATCGACATAGTGCGGCGCAGTTTCGAAGACCAAGACCGGGGCAAAGCCCAAGCCTTTTACTCGGCAACCTGTTTTGGTTTTGGTGGCGCCAGCGGCGCGATTGTCAGCGGTTTTCTGTGGGATTTCGACGGCCCGCTAAGTTTTTTATTCGCAGCTCTGGTCTCGGGGCTTGGTACAATTATCGTCGTTCGCGGCATGGGATATTTTCGCGCGACCACAAGCGTGCCTCGATCGCATTAGCGTAATTTTCAACCCCGGCGACGC
>CAZING010000065.1:7602-14786 GCA_964540505.1 uncultured Cellvibrionaceae bacterium
CGCGACCACAAGCGTGCCTCGATCGCATTAGCGTAATTTTCAACCCCGGCGACGCCGCGAACCGAGCGCGAAGTCTCCGATTTAAGCCATCCGCCGAACGCGCAAATTTGTCGAGGCGCACTTGCGGCGGAGGGCGTTGTGCCAGCCGCCGGTAAGCCGTTTATGCGCGTTTGTCGACCGTTTATAGAATACGCGTAACCGCCCGGGCTGATTCGCGCGCTGCGCGCCACAAGGTTCCCCCCATTTGCGAGCTGAATCTCAGTATCCCCCAACTTAAGCGTGTATTTTCAATAACAACGCGACGTTTAGCGCGTATGAATATTCGTATTGGTGAACCGGTGATGCAGATGTTCAAGTTTTTCGGCTTTTTTTTATTGTCCGCGGTGACGACCGTGGTGTTTGCTGAGGGCCCGCAGTGTCCGGCGGTGGATTGCGATTGTGAGGCCTTTATTGACAGTCGATGGCGCAATGTTTGTAAGCTACACGAGCGCGAAGTTTTCCAACTTTGCGCCGATTCTGCGGGCACACCCCAAAGCTATTGCCGACTGAGCGGGCCGAGCGCCAAGCCTGTGGCGCTGTCCGTAGCGGTTGACGATTTGCCTCGGCTCACCGTCCTCGATCAAGTCGCTAGAGCACAACTTCTCGAAGAGATTAAAGCCGCCGAGTGGTCTTTGCTTGAAGACTTGAAATTCGCCGAGCGTTATCTGGAGAGTCGCGACGTCGAGAAGCTCGGGCAAATGAGCAATATTCTCGACAGACGCGCAAAAGCGCTGTTTCGCCAACACCGGCTGGCGGCCTTTAACCTGCCCCATCATTCGACTGCCGCCGATAGGGACGCCACCCAGACCGCTTCTGAATCCGAAGCTGCAGCGGCGGCGCTCGTGGGCGGTCGCGAAGGCTTCTGGTCCGACGTGGCCGACCGATTGATGCTGTTTGGCGAGCGCATGCAGATTGATGCTGGGCAAGCAGCGCCGGGCGCAAGTGCCGCGGCAAGACAAGTGGCCTTTAAATTTGCGAGGCTCGCGACCACGAGTCTCGAGTACAGCGCTCGGACGCTTGCCGAAGCCGGCCGTTTTGAGCGAGCTGCGGCGGCAATGGAGTTGTCTGCGGGGGTTGCCGAGCAACTGACCACCCGAGCTATAGCCGTCGCGGCACCGAAAAGGCACCTCGAATACTATCGCGAACAGGCCGCGGCAAGATGGCACCTTGCGACCTATTACTGGTCATTGTCGGAAAATCGTGAAGAGTCGCTGGTCAGTTTCCAGAACGCGGAGCAGGTGTTGAATGCGCTAACAGGTGATAGCGCTACAAGCGAAGTGGCCGGCGCCGAGGACGAGGCAGGGTCTGTGCCCTAAAACCAAGCACACAGGTGCCAGCGGGCGATGCAAAAGATTAGGTAGCTCTGGCTACGCTCTGCAGTCACCTCACTTTCCGCAAGGCCCACTAGAACGCCATCACAAGTTGCAAATAGGTGCCTGAAAGCGAGGCGTCTACGTAGAGATTATCGAAATTGGCGACGTCCAAGCTCAGTTTGCGATAGCCCAGGTTTAAGCCGAGAGTTGCGCCTTTGCGCGGATACACATAAGACACTTCTGCCGCGTAATCGTGGAATCCGTCGCCCCGATAGCGGATGACTTGGGCGGTGGCAGACAGTGTCCAGCCCGAGTCGGTCAGCGCGTATTGGCTGCGCAAATACAGCATCGGCAGCGCGCCTTTTAAAGTCGAGCGTGTGGGGGCGGTCAGCTCGGTTTCCGCCTCGACATAGCCATCGAATAGACGACCGGTAACGCCTATGTCAATTTGTACTGGGTCGCCGAAGACCGGGTAATGGAGGCTAAAGTCGGTGTGGGAGAGCACCAGCGTGCTCAGCGTGCGTATGTCGGCATCGAATATTACGGTGCCGAGCCCGAAGGATTCGCGAAGAATCGCGTCGCCCGAGTATGCAACGTCGGTGTGTGTTAATAGCAGCTTGGGAAACCATTGCCGATGTGGGTCAAAGGCTAGGGAAGCCATGTTGTTGTAATGTCTAGTGAAGCCCAGGGCTGCAATTGCCGTGGGGCGCGCTCGAGCGCCCGTCTCGCCATCGGCGTCGGCCTGCCAACTGCCGACGCGAAGCTGCCACGAATTGGCGTCTTCGGCAAAGGCGGCCGATGGTATCCAAAGGCCGAGCAACAAAGTGAGGGTTGAGCGCATAATATTGGCCTCTGTGAACCCGACTTCGAGGGCTGAACCGCGTCGTAGTTTTTATAACAGATCGCCGCCGGGTGATGCCACTACCTCTTCGTCGCTTCGCGCGAATTGGCGCACAGCATGTTATAAAAGGCCTCGGCTGCTCGGCTGCTCAATCGTTTGGGGTGTTTGACCAAGCCCAAGTTGCGCGAGATTTGCACGTCTTCAATGGGTATCAAACAGAGTTGGTCGTCCAGCATGGTGTCGGGCAATACGCTCCAGCCTAGGCCGACCGAAACCATCATTTTGATTGTCTCTAAATAGTTGGTCGTCATGTTGACCTCGATCGGAAGGTTGCGATCGGCGAAGCATTGTTTGATCAGTCGGCCCGTATAGGTGGTCAGATCGGGGAGGATGGCCGGGTGGGCGCTGAGCTCGCGGAGGTTTCTAAGCGCCAATAAAGTCGAGCCGGGGTGGGTGACAAACGATAGAGGGTCCGCCCATAAGACTTCGAAATCGAGTTCGCCTCGATAACCGATAGGCAAGGTGATCACTGCGAGCTCACAAGCGCCTTTCACAACACGCTCTAGGGCGATTTCGGAATCTAAAAATTCCAACTGCAGGTTAACCTCCGGGTAAGCCGCACAGAACTGACGCAAAACCGGCGGCAATTTGTGCAAGCCGAGATGATGGCTGGTTGCCAGACGCAACTCGCCGCGAACCTCGCCGGCCAAGTCGGTAATGGCTTTTCTCGCCTGCTCAAGCTCCAGCAGGATATGTTCCGCTCGTGGCAAAAGCGTGCTTCCCGCCTGGGTGAGGCGAAGCCCTTTATTTGAGCGATCAAATAGAGGCGCACCCAGTTGGCGCTCCAATCCCGCGATTCGCTTGCTGACCGCGGGCTGGGTGAGCCGCAACTGCGAAGCGGCCTCCGAAAACGAATTCCAACGGGCGATCGCGATAAAGGCGCGCAACTGTTCGGTCTCCATAGGTGTATTCCTATATAGAATTCTAAATATGAAAATAATGAATTTGAGTAATATAGACCGGGAACCTATCATAACGCCAGAGGCAAACAGCGAAGGAGCCCATTCGTGAGCGGTAAAACTCTGTACGACAAATTGTGGGAGACGCACGTGGTCAGTCAGCGCGATGACGGCTCGGCGCTTATTTATATCGACCGGCATATAGTGCACGAGGTCACCTCACCTCAAGCTTTTGAAGGCCTGCGTCTGGCCGGGCGCAAACCTTGGCGCGTTGACAGCATAGTGGCGACACCGGATCACAACGTGCCGACCACACGCCTCGAGAGATCGAGCGGCATCGACGGTATCGCCGATCCGGTATCGCGTATTCAGGTGCAAACGCTCGATGATAATTGCGATGAGTTGGGCATTCTCGAATTTAAAATCAATGACGCTCGTCAAGGCATAGTGCATGTGATTGGGCCCGAAACCGGCGCTTGTCTGCCGGGCATGACCATTGTCTGCGGCGACAGTCATACCTCGACCAACGGCGCATTGGGCGCGTTGTCGATGGGCATTGGTACCAGTGAGGTGGAGCATGTAATGGCCACCCAGTGCCTGATTGCAAAGAAAATGAAAAACATGTTGGTGCAGGTCGACGGCACGCTAAAGCCCGGTGTCACCGCAAAAGATGTCGTCTTGGCGATTATTGGCAAAATCGGCACGGCCGGCGGTACCGGGTTCGCAATCGAGTTCGGTGGCGAGGTGTTCCGCGCCATGTCTATGGAGGGCCGCTTAACCGTTTGCAATATGGCGATCGAAGCCGGCGCCCGCGCGGGAATGGTAGCCGTCGATGAGACAACGCTCGATTACGTCAAAGGTCGCGCCTTCGCCCCCAAGGGCGATTTATGGCAGCGGGCCGTCGCCGAGTGGCGAAGCTTGCACAGCGACGCCGACGCGGTGTTCGATCAGGTGGTCAAGTTGGACGGCGGCGACATTGAGCCGCAGGTGACCTGGGGAACCTCGCCTGAGATGGTAGTGTCGATTTCGGGCCGCGTACCCGACCCTGGGCAGGTAACGGATGCGGTAAAAAAGCAGGGCATCGAGCGCGCGCTTGAATATATGGGGCTCACACCCGGTCAGGCGATTCGCGACATCACCATCGATAAAGTGTTTATAGGCTCGTGCACCAACGCGCGAATAGAAGATATGCGCGAGGCGGCGGCGGTGGTCAAAGGGCGCAGGAAAGCCGACGGGGTCAGTCTTGCGATGGTCGTGCCGGGCTCCGGCGCCGTCAAAGCCCAGGCCGAGGCAGAGGGTTTGGACCGGGTGTTCGAGCAGGCAGGTTTCGAGTGGCGCGACCCCGGTTGCTCTATGTGTCTTGCGATGAACGCCGACAGGCTCGAGCCGGGCGAGCGCTGCGCGTCCACCTCGAACCGTAATTTCGAAGGTCGCCAGGGCTACGGCGGTCGAACGCACTTGGTCAGTCCGGCCATGGCAGCGGCGGCGGGCGTGGCCGGTCGTTTCGTTTCAGTTGACGAATTATAGGCGGGTCTGCCCGACGATTATTCTGGAGGAGTATAAAGTGAAGTGTTTTACCGAGTTGACGGGACTTGTTGCGCCGATGGACCGCGCCAACGTCGATACCGACCTGATCATCCCAAAGCAGTTTCTAAAGTCGATAAAGCGCACCGGATTCGGCGCCAACCTGTTCGATGAGCTGCGCTATCTCGACACGGGCGAGCCGGGGCAAGACAACAGTCAAAGACCTCTGAACGCCGAGTTCCCGCTGAACCAGCCGCGATATCAAGGCGCCTCAATTCTTTTGGCTAGAGAGAATTTCGGTTGTGGCTCCAGTCGGGAGCACGCGCCTTGGGCGCTGGATGAGTACGGGTTTCGATGCATCATCGCTTCTAGCTTCGCAGACATTTTTTATAACAACTGTTTTAAAAACGGGATACTGCCGGTGATATTGGATGAAGCCATTGTCGAGGGTTTGTTCGCGGCAATGTATGCCCAGCCCGGGTACGAATTGACGGTGAATCTCGCCGAGCAGCACGTTGTGACGCAACAAGGGCAGCGCTACGCCTTTGATGTGGACGCGTTTCGCAAGCACTGTCTGCTCAACGGTCTCGACGACATAGGTCTGACCTTGCAGGAATCGGACACCATACGCGCCTACGAACAAGCGCGGCGACGCCAGGCGCCCTGGCTGTTTAACCTGGGGGTAACTCAATGAGTAAAATTATGGTGCTGCCGGGCGACGGCATAGGCCCCGAGATAGTTGCAGAAGCGGTAAAAGTGTTGAAGGCTTGCGATCAAAAGTTCAGTCTTGGCATCGAATTTGAGTACGGACTAATCGGCGGCGCATCAATCGACGAGCATCAAGAGCCGTTTACCGATGACACGCTGGCGCGCTGTCGCGAAGTAGACGCGATATTAATGGGCGCCGTCGGAGGCCCGAAATGGGACAGCCTACAGCCTGCAATTCGCCCCGAAAAAGGCTTGCTAAAGATCCGCTACGCGCTTGGCTTATACGCGAATCTGCGCCCGGCATTGCTGTACCCCCAACTGGCAGCGGCGTCCACGCTAAAACCCGAAGTGGTTTCGGGACTCGATATTTTGATTGTGAGAGAGTTGACCGGCGGCATTTATTTCGGAGAGCCGCGAGGGGTGCGAGTGTTGGCCAATGGCGAGCGCCAGGGGTTCAATACCTACGTTTACTCCGAACGCGAGATCGAGCGCATCGGCCGCACAGCGTTCGAAATGGCGCAAAAACGCGACGGCAAATTGTGCTCGGTCGATAAAGCCAATGTGCTAGAGGTCACAGTGCTTTGGCGCGAAGTTATGTCGCGGTTGCAAGCCGATTACCCCGACGTGACTCTGACTCATATGTACGTCGATAACGCCGCGATGCAGTTGGTGCGTAATCCCAAACAATTCGATGTAATCGTCACGGGCAATATGTTCGGGGACATTTTGTCGGATACAGCGGCTATGTTGACGGGCTCGATCGGAATGTTGCCGTCGGCGTCACTTAACGAGGCAAGTCTGGGGTTATATGAGCCGGTCCACGGCAGTGCGCCGGATATAGCAGGTCAGGGGGTGGCCAACCCGCTGGCCACAATTTTATCGGCGTCTATGTTATTGCGTTATTCGCTGGCGCAGCCGGCGGCGGCAGACGCCATAGACGCAGCTGTGGGTGTCGTGCTCGATCGCGGATTGCGATCGGCCGACATCTATTCCGAAGGCGCCACCAAAGCCGGAACCCGAGAAATGGGCGACGCTGTGGTAGAAGCGTTAGTGGGAGATGCAGGAAGTTAGCTTAGCGTTCGCCAAGCCGAGCGTTCATCTCTATGTTGGGAAAGCGTGAATAAGCCCACCCGGCAAGCTTTGAGCGCCCACGGCGCGGGCCTCGGGTTTCGCACCGCAGGGCAAACTCGCTGGCTTGAGGTTCGCACAGCCGGTATCATCGCCCTCCAGAGTCGGCGGTGCGCCTTATTAAAGCCTGTGTGTCGAGTTGGATGAAACTTGCTTGGATTATAAGCAACTATAGATACACAAGGCTTCGATCGCTCAAATCAAGAAGCGCGGCTTGGGTCGTGCGGGGCGCGCCGACATAGAACATTCACTCACATCGGGTAGCCCAGCTCGCCCAATGGGGTGGTTGGTCAAAAGCGTAAGGTAATGACCTAAAGGTGAATATTATGAAAGTAGGGTTTGTCGGATGGCGGGGCATGGTCGGCTCTGTGTTGATGGAGCGCATGCGCGCCGAGAACGACTTTGAAGGCATAGAGCCGCTGTTTTTTACCACATCCAACGCCGGAGGACAGGCGCCGGATGTGGGCAAGGCCGTGCCGGTGTTGCAAGATGCGTTTGACGTGGAAGCGTTTGCAGGTCTGGACGCTGTTATCTCATGCCAGGGTGGCGACTATACCAACAAAATTTTTAAGCCCTTACGCGACAGCGGTTGGCAGGGTTATTGGATCGACGCGGCGAGTGCCTTGCGCATGTCGGACGACGCCGTAATCGTTCTCGACCCGGTCAACGACC
>CAZING010000066.1:0-5371 GCA_964540505.1 uncultured Cellvibrionaceae bacterium
GTGCAATTTAATCGGTTAGTTGTCCGACACATAAATTATTAACCTGTTCGGTGTCTTCCCGCCCGTTATTATCTCTGATGCAGGCTATCGCATGTTCGCTGCATTCCTTCAAAAAATATTCTTCAAAGATGTCAAAGTGAAGCCGCACCCGCGCTGGGTTCGCAAAGCCGAAAAAGCGGGTCGAGTTACCGCTGTGTCCCTGTCGAGGGTTGAGCACAATCGCAACAAAACTCGTACCCATGACGCACACAGAGGCGCACTGCAAGCGTTAATCATTGAGCCTAACGATGCGTTAGCGTCCACTAGCCAAGATCCGGCGCACTGCCAATGTATGGCAGACACGCTCGTAGTGCTTGCGCACCCTATTCATAAGAAAGCCAAATATTTCTTTACTGAAACGGGTCGAGCGCAGCTTTATCTCAGCTGCGGCGCAACCGTTCTGCTTTTCGATTTCAACGGGTTCGGTGAATCCCGCCGAACAGACCTTTATTATTGGCGTGATGTTCTCGCCGCTTTGGCTTATGTAAAAGAAAACTTTCCGCATAAAAATATACGTCTTCACGGTGTGAGTTTCGGTGCGTTTCATGTGATAAGGGCTTGCTCGGCGCTGCCTTTGGGCAGCACTTTAGTGCTTGAGAACGTTAATAGAAGTTTGATTAGCTATTGGAAGCGTTGGCCTTTGACCTATATCTTGGTCGGCGTTCTGGAAGCGTTGAGAGTCCCGTCGGTGAAGGAAATGAATGTCCAGAGCTTTATGAGATCGTTAAAAAGACCGGATCTATCGATTAAGTTTCTGGCGTGCGAAAAGGACACATTCACAACCGTTGACGAGATGCGAGAATTGTTCAGCGTCGTTGCCGTTGAGAAGAAGACCTTTACCGTTTTCAACGGTGCGTCGCACTTGATGGCCAATGCCAAAGACAAAAAATTGTATCAGCGGGTTCTGAAAACGAAGAGGTGCCAAGTATGTTAGACGAAACCAAAAATAAGACGATAAAGCACTACGACCTCGAAGTGGATTTTTTTAAAAAATTCTTGGATCCCTACATGAAGTACACAAGCGGGCTTTTCGAAGACGAATCCGAAGATTTGGAGGTGGCTACAAGACGAATGCTCGATACGATCATCGATATGGGTAAGCTATCGGAGGCGAAGAGTGTCTTGGAGGTGGGGCCTGGGTGGGGCGCTTTGCTGAAACGCCTGATTGAACGCGACATTAATGCAGTCTACACCGGTGTTTCACCTAGTGAGGTTCAAAACAGCTATATCAGTTTGTTTAAAAAGCGCTCCGATAGGCTATTGACCGCAACCTTTGAGTCGCTTGAATATAAAGGCTCAAAGCTTGATGCAATTGTCTTAATTGGGTCTTTTTGCCATCTGTCGGACAAGTTGTCGCAGTTGAAAAAGATGAATCAGCTGCTGGCCGAGCACGGTCGTATTATAATCGAGGATACTTTTTTTATATCGCGCTCCGACTATGAAAACCACGCACTAAGAAAGGCCACTCGGTTTGTTCAAGAGAGTGTATTTGGGTTTGCGGAAATTCTTTCGTTGGACGAACAGCTGAATCAAATTGAAGAGGCGGGCTTTCGTGTCACGGCCATGCTAGAGCACTCAAGCTCTTATAAGTACACGATCGATCGCTGGATTAAGAACCTGAAAAAAATGGATCAAGACGCCTTTCCGAAGCGCAGAGACTTTATTAAGTATATGAATATTGCCCAAAAGGGCTGGAACAACACGACCCACAACCAATTGCTGATGTTAGAAAAGGCGGAAGTTTAAGAGAATAAGTTGGCGTAAGTCAGTTTCAATTAAAACGCTGTCGTGAAAAGCATCACCAGTGTTCATTCGGCTTTCTGTCGGTAAAACGTCCGAAAATTAGGAGCCGATTCACCAGGCTCCGGCTTCATTTCGATTAGGGAAGGCCACTTTAGGTTCTCACACTCGAGCGGGAACCGGTTCGATGCGGTATTCTCGTTCTCACGCTCTTGAAAGGGCACCCATATGAACACAGCCGAAATCATTTCGAAGTTCGCATTTGTGCGACTGAGGAAGGAAAACCGAGGACCGACGGGTCTTGGCTTTGTCGACAATCGACTTAAGGCTGTGGCATCCGGCTTTAACCCGCCCCGCGCGTATGGATCGCCAACAGGGCGACACCGACGCTAGCAGGGCGGCGCAACTTTTTTGTTAGATCCCAACCCGAGAGGGTAGGCGAGCTTCGCAGTCGTAGTTATCCAATGGGATAGAGGTGATCTGCGAGATAGCGTCAAGGCTGTGCCAGTTGCGAATCTCTCCGCCGTAATCGAAACGGTATTTAGTGAATTCATAGCCGTCGATGTTTTCGCTGCCCGAAGGTTTAATGATGGCTTGATAGGTCGAGCCCAGAAAATCGATGGTCAATAACAAACTAAAGGAGGCGCCGTTGCTTTTACTCGCACCTAAGAGGCTCCAGAAGCCGTTGACGAGTTCGCCCCGCGTATTGGCTTCGCCGAGCGTCCCGTTAGTTTTCGCGCCATCGATGTATTTAACGCAAGCGACAAACTCGCCCTCGGTGTCCGCGTCATCGCCGAGAAAATAGATGTCAACCTCAGAGTCCTTCAAATTGTTGGGCCCCCGGCCAAGATCTGGGTCGGAAACTTTAAGGTGATGGCCAGTTAAATTCGCAAACGCTTGCGTACCCTCAGGCAGTTGAGTCGCGCGGATGATGTCGGAAATTTCATCGAAATCATCACCGGTGAAGTCGTTTTGAACCAATTGCGAAAGATCTGCGTTGTCTTCCGAGAGCGAACTGATGATCTGAGATATTAAGTGCGCATTGTCTTCTTTGCCAAAGAACTCGACGGCATTATCGATGCTGTTATCGCGCCCGACTTCATTAATGATTTTAATAACAACCGCCTCTATAGCGCGAGTACGACCGATCACATTGCCAGGTTCAATAGAACCGTCACTTGGGTTCATCACGCGTTCGATGATTGCTGCGAGGTTTGCGACCTGCTGGGTGATCCGCTCGGGGTCTTGTAGCGCGGTTGAGTTGGCAGCGGTGTTACTGGGCAATGGTAAATCCCGATTCTCGTATATTTTTCGCGTATCCGCTTCGGTCGCTGCAATCACCTGCATGAGGACATCTGGGTTGTTTAAAACACGGTCGAGGTCGGCGTCGTCCGCGTTTAACGCCTCCGCTAAATGCTTGTACACATAAGCGCTCAAGTCATTGGGAGTGCCTACAGCGTCGCCGATGCTCGTGTAGATATCGGCCACCCGGTCGGAGATTACCGACACCACTTTATGGATGGTTAACGCCCGGTTTAGCAGCTCTATATTGATGCCCTGGTCGCCGTCGGTGTTGAGATAGTCGATATCCAGATCGGATTCTTGAATGCCGAGGTTTTTAAGAATTAGCTGTAGGGCCACTGGCGAGGGCACTTGCGTAAACAAAGATGTCAGTGGCGAAACCACACTGCGAACTATCGCCCGGTTCTCGTCAACGATAAGTCTGCGACTCAATTGCCCAATAAAGGGTTCACCGGTAAGCACGTCGTAGCCACCATCGACTCGAATCACGGTGTCGGAAATCGGCCGGTTTGAGGTGAGGCAATAGATTTTCTGCAGCGCGGGGACCTTATCCGCGCAGTAGTCGGTACCGGTGATCGGGTTGTAGCCGTAATAGCCACTGTCATCGGTAAACGCGTAGGGCTCCCAAGGGTCGCGCGTGCCATTGTTGTCGAAATCTAGAAATACCAGCGATCGCGCTACGTAGCCGTCGATTGCGAGACCTTGGTATTGCTGGCTGAAGGGCTTTTGTTGCCCAGAGTCTTGCCCGGTGCCGCCGCACGCGCTAAGTACCAAGCCGGCTATCAAAGGTGTCAATTTGGTTAACGAGAGATACTGTCTAAGCGATTGTTGCATTGCTGATACTCCGGTGATGAGCTCTTTCAACCTAATGTGGCTAGAATTTTTCTTGCAGACCTATAGAAAAGCCGATCGATCGCGGGGCGCTTGTGCCGTCAACTTTTACATTCTCTAGAGCCACTTCGGCGTCGAAGGTCAGTACGCCAAAAAACGTAAAGCCGATGGATGCGCTAGAGAGCGAACTTCCCGTTAGATTCTTATGAAACCCTAAGCGGTACGAGGGCCAAAGATAGGAGTCGGATTCGTGTGAGGCCGATAGATGCAGCCATTGGTTCTGCGAACCTACCAAATCATCGTACGCGGCAAGTTCGAGCGACCCTGAGAGAAACCACCGGTCGTTGAGAAACACCGCGCCGTCAACCGTCGCGGTCGCGTGTTTGGTGTGGCTTTCGGTAAGGTTTATTTCGCCGCGGATGTCTCCGAAATAATAAGCCGCATCGCAATTGTTACGCTGGACGGTGCCGGGTGTGTATTGATCGCACGCGAGACCGACAGAGCCGTAATCAAAACTTGGCGAGTTGATATTCAAAAGCGTAAAGCCAACGCGATAGTTATCGGCTGTCCATAATAATCCTGCGTCAAGACCTACATTCAGGGTGCTATCCAGATTGTTCTCATACTCGTCTTTCATCACATCGACTATGTCTTTGCCATCGAGCGACTGTAAGCGCATCACTTGCTTTGAAAGTTGCAAATGATAGAAATTAATTTTTACGCCGCCATACAGGCGTCCACCGTATTTTTCGAATGCGGTTTTGTTCAGTATTTCCTGGCTGTATCCCGCGGCCAAGCGCGATTGAATGCCGCTTTTGATATAGGCCGAAGTCGCGGTTGCGAAGTTTTGGTTTTGGTCGTCATAGATGAGTTCGTCGTCGAGTATGCTTGCGCGAATTTGCGTGTTGACATCAAGCTCGGCGAAAAACGCCCCGCTGAAAAAATTTGGTCGCCAATAGATCGGAAACAGCGGCATGACCAGGCCGCTGTTGATGTTCAAATAGCCTTGCTCGCCTATGTCCTCAAGCACCGAATTAAAGTGACTCAAGGTTTGTTGCACGCCGTCTTCGGATGCCGAGGGGTCTTCGAGTATGTCGATCAATCGGTCGACTTCGTCGACAAAGTTGCTGACGTCGCCCACCTCCGTGCCGAAGCTCAGCGTCGGCCCATATCCGACGCGGAATTGCTCGTTTTCGTCTACGGCGAAAATGGCGTTGGCCGGGTTATGGTGGCCGGCGAAGATGCTGTGATGATTGGCACTCGAGCCGGTGGTCATGGTAGCGCCGGGATTTAGCACTACTGTGCTCGCCCAGGCACCAGAGGCCCCGCAGCACAAGGCAATCGTTAAAATTCGTTTCACACCCGCTCCTATCCAGTCAGTAGACGCGCATCTAATCGATGCCTCTTAACTAAAGCATTCATTCTTAAAAGCTACCAGTCTTATAAAAATTTGATCTGA
>CAZING010000066.1:5471-14743 GCA_964540505.1 uncultured Cellvibrionaceae bacterium
CTAGAGGGGCGCGCTGGCGAGCCAAACGTCGCGGGCCCACTCCCAAACGGTTTCCCAGGTCTTGTCCTGCTTTTTGTAGTCTCGCCAGTATTCAATTTCGCCTTCAGGGGTGATGGCGTAAAGGGAGGTACCGTTCACCGACACGGGAATCAGGTGACGAGGAAGGCCGTTGTCCCAGGCGATGGCGGCGAGATCGGGAATGTAGTTATGGGCGTGAGGGTCGGCGGCAGTGCATGGCTCGAGGCTTCCGAGCACGAGATCGCTCACCTCGCTTAAAAACACGCGGTAATCGCTTGGCAGTGATAGCAGCAAGGCCTCTTCGACATTAAGCAGGTCATCCTCGCTGGGCAGCTCTAGAGGGACCGGTATTTGCTCAGCGGCGGCGCGGAGCTCTAAAACGACTTCTTCCATGTGACAACCTTATTGGCTAGCGAAAAGTGGGGCCGAAATGTTTGTGACGCGGGTTAGCACGAGATACCGCATGGCTTATTTCAAAGGGACTTCTCAGGATGTAAGACCTTTCATCAGAGGGTGTTCATCGAATCCGAAGCTCTGAGTTCCAATAATTGGTATGATTCGCAAGTTTTTCTGGGAAAAGCTCGCCGTTTGCTATATATAAGGCAGCACCGGGAATAATACGGCTTTGCCCTCGAGCACGCAGACCGAACACGAAGGCGGTCCCCTTAGTCAGAGACTCGGCGGGCATTATCTTATAATAAGAAAGCAGGTTGCGCAGAAAATCCATAACGTCTGGTTAAAATATGATCGGCTTCGTGGAAGTTATGGCATCAGTTCTGTAATGTGTCCTTTGATATGTGCGGTTGGATCAACCCTCTCACCCCACCCATATTAAAAGACCCGAGAAAATAAGAGGTACGATAGTGAATTGCTCAAAAAGAAGCTTCGCGAACCGGGTGATGGACTCGAAGCGAGCGAACTTACCCCGGTATCCGGCCACCAAATCCAAACTTGCCCAATACCTTACATCGACGGCATCAGGGGTTTTGCTATCCGGCGTTTCTTCTATAGCAATGGCTTTGGGGTTGGGTGAGATTTCATCTGACTCGTACCTCGGACAGCCTCTTAACGCGCGGGTCGGGTTGGTCAACGATGGCGATAACCTCGACCCCGATAGCCTGACCGTCAGACCGCTCGCGAGCGCCGAGGCAAGCACTATGGGTGCCGATGTTTACTATGGCCGGCACCAATTGAATGTCCAAATCATAGAAGAGGGCGGCAACTATTTCGTGAGTTTGGCGACCGATGCACCGGTTAAGGAGCCATACCTTTCCGTATTGTTGGAGCTTCGCTGGCCGACCGGTGTGGTGTATCGAGAATACCCTATACTGCTAGACCCGCCACCTGCAATTCGTCCTCCGGCCCAAACCCGCACCCAGGAGCGCCCAGTCGCAGACAGCGCCCCGGAGGCTCGCTCGACACCTCGGACTTCCGCGCCAACCGCACAAAGGGCCACGCTGAGACCGCTTAACACCGAACAGGGCGAATATAAAGTCGCCCCCGGCGATAACCTTTCGACCATTTCGGCGCGATGGGTCGAAGGCACGTCTCAAGGCATCGCCCAGACCAATCAATGGCTTCTCGAGAACAATCCGCAGGCGTTCATTAACGGCAATATCGATCGCCTGAAAGCCGGGGTGGTGCTGCGCATGCCCGACCTTTCGGCGCTGGCTGCCGAAACCGACGCGTCCACGGCGCAACAGCGCTCAACCGCGCCGACTACCCTGGATATGTCCAGTCAAAGTCTGGCCGAGCCCGACTCCGCCGCCGCGACCGAAGAACCGCCTACGCAAAGTGACGCCATCTCTGCGGAAATCCAAGGGCTGATGACCGTCAGCGACAATACCGACGACAGAACTCGCGAATTGATCGATATGTTGGCGAGAGAAAACGCCAATCTGCGTTCGCGAATGCAAAAAGTCGAAAGCTCGGAATACCTGACAACCATGCGCGAGTTGGTGCAGTTGCAGCAGCAACAGATCCAGGATTTGCAAGCCAAACTCGGTGAGCAAGCGCCGGACGCGCAAGCCTTGGAATCTATGTATGAAGCGGTCGATATGGAGCCCGTAACTCCCGGGGCGCGAAGCGAAACCGGCCGTTTGGACGACAGCGAGGCTTTGACTAAACAGGAAGTGATTCGTGAGGTTGATAACAACGCGGCCAATATCGAGGTGGAAGAAACCAGCGAGCACGCGCTTGTAGAGGTCGAGCCGCGGGGTGTCGAGTCCATGGTGGACGATAGCAATGAAAACCGTACAAGGCTGATAACGCTATTGGTGATTGCCGGCGGAATTCTCTTTGCGATACTCACCGCGATGTTGTTGTACTATCGAAAAATGACCCGAAGCAATGCCGAACCGGTGGACGACCTGCCGCCGTTGGACTCGTTGCGCAGCGAGCCGACCTACACGCCCTATGCGCCCACCACATCGAAGCCCAGACAAGATGATCAAGCGTTTGCGACGGACGAGTCGCTCGATTCGGACCTTGAAGAGCACGAGCTCGACGAACAAGACACTCTGGCCTGGGATGACGAATCGGTAGACCTCGAAGCGCACCACCGCGAACTCGACGACGTCTTCGACGATTTGCAGGACGAGTTCTCAGACTTGGAATTGGACGACAAATTTTTAAACGACGCGCGCTTCGATTTATCAGATGAGACACTGAACGATTTCGCCAGCGATCTTGGTGACGACGATCTCAATAATCCCGCTTCAGAGCCTGAAGAGACGGCGGCGCCTGCAAAGCCCAAAATTCGACGCAGCGACGATGAAGTCAAAAACTCCATTGCCGAAAAAATGTCGCAATACCGTGCCGAAGATCGTACGCCCGATGAGATGCTGAGCGCCGTCGAGTTCGAAGAGTTTGGGGGTTCCGACGAGAATGCGCCCTACGATGAGCTGGAGACAACCGTATATCGGGCGTTGATGTACTGCGAATTCAAGAAGTTCGATAAGGCCCGTAATCTTATCGAGGTGAAAATGGAAACGGATGACGACCCACGTTTGGCTGAGGCGTTGGAGCAGGTTGAAACATTGGAAATCGACGCTCAGAAAAAGAACGCAGGCTGACACCCGCTCGTAATTGCGCCATAGCCCTTCGGGGCGGCGACCGGTTACACAGTTACATCTAAATACCTGTGTCGGGGTGCCCCAAAAGCCTCAAAAGGGGCGCCCGGTCCGTTCACGCTCTCGCATTTTCTGCTGTGTATTTTAGCCTGTTAACAGGCCTTGGTAGACGGCGCCTGCGACATCAGCCAGCACGCGTCCCTTTTTGCAGTATGGGTTTAAGGAATCGGCCTGTGTGAGACGCTTTGATTTTGCATAGGTCCTCGGGCGTGCCTTGCGCGATTATCGACCCTCCGCCATCGCCGCCTTCGGGGCCCATGTCAATCAACCAATCTGCCGTTTTTATCACGTCCAGGTTGTGCTCAATTACCACAACTGTATTGCCTCGATCCCGAAGTTTATGTAACACATTCAGCAACTGTTGGATGTCGTAAAAATGCAAACCCGTGGTCGGCTCGTCGAGTATATAAAGGGTTTTGCCGGTGTCTCGTTTTGACAACTCTTTTGCGAGTTTAACCCGTTGCGCTTCCCCGCCCGAAAGAGTCGTCGCCGATTGGCCGAGACGAATATACGCAAGCCCAACGTCAATCAGTGTCTGTAATTTCGTTGCTATCGAAGGTACGGCATCGAAAAATACCCGGGCTTCCTCCACGGTTAAATCAAGTGTTTCGTGAATGTTTTTGCCCTTGTAATGCACATCCAGCGTTTCCCTGTTGTAGCGCTTGCCCTTGCACTGGTCGCAGGCGACGTAGATATCGGGTAAAAAATGCATCTCCACCTTCGTTAAGCCATCGCCTTGGCAAGCTTCGCAGCGACCGCCTTTGACGTTAAAGCTGAACCTGCCAGATTTATAGCCGCGTGAGCGCGCTTCTGGTGTGCCTGCGAACAACTCTCGTATGGCCGTGAACATGCCGGTGTAAGTGGCTGGGTTGGAGCGCGGCGTGCGCCCGATGGGGCTTTGATCTATGTCCACGCATTTATCGAGAAAGCCGAGACCTTCGACCGAGTCGAACGGTGCCGGGACCAGGGTTGTGGCTTTGTTGAGTTCTGTTGCGGCTATGGGGTACAAGGTGTTATTGATTAAAGTGGATTTACCCGAACCCGAAACCCCGGTGACGCAGGTCAGAACACCCAGCGGAATTTCCAAGTTCACATTTTTAAGGTTGTTGCCCCGGGCGTTGACAATGCGCACCATGAAAGACGCGTTGGTCGCGTGGCGCTTACTGGGTATGGGAATATATTGTTTTCCCGAAAGATACTCGGCGGTGAGGGAATGGGGTGTGCGGATAAATTGCTCGAACGGCCCTGCGGCGACCACTTCACCGCCGTGAACACCGGCCCCCGGCCCTATATCAATTACATAGTCTGCGGCGCGGATGGCATCTTCGTCATGTTCGACCACTATGACGGTGTTGCCTATATCGCGCAGATGGGTCAAGGACTTTAGCAGCCGGTCGTTGTCCCTTTGGTGTAAGCCAATGGAGGGCTCATCAAGGATGTACATCACGCCCACCAAGCCCGCGCCAATTTGGCTTGCCAGGCGAATTCTTTGGGCTTCACCGCCCGATAAAGTGTCGGCGCTGCGGTTCAAGGTGAGATAATTGAGCCCGACGTCCACCAGAAACTTAAGCCGCTCACGCAATTCCTTCAGAATTTTTTCGGCAATGGCGCCGCGCGCGCCATCGAATTTTAATTCGTTAAAATATTCGAAAGCGGAACCTACCGGTAGGTTGGATATTTCCGGCAAGGTTTTCTCGTCGACGAACACGTGTCTTGCGCTTTCTTTAAGGCGGCTGCCGCCACAGTCGGGGCATTGTTGCGACACCAAATATTTGGCCAGTTCTTCGCGCACCGAGTTGGAGTCGGTATCGCGGTAGCGGCGCTCTAAATTCGGAATGACGCCCTCGAAGGGGTGGCTTCGCTGGTAGCGATTGCCCCGGTCGTTGACGTAAGTGAAGTTGATAACCTCATCCCCCGAGCCAAAAAGAACGGTATCGCGATGCTTTTGTTGCAGTTTGTTCCAAGGAGTTTCAACGTCGAATTTGTAGTGTTGCGCAAGCGCCATCACCATCTGAAAGTAATAGAAAGTGCGTCGGTCCCAGCCTCGAACCGCGCCTTCTGCGAGAGACGCTCCTGGCAATTGCACAATTCGGTCTTCAGAGAAAAACTGCTTGACGCCAAGCCCATCGCAACTTGGGCAAGCACCGGCGGGGTTGTTGAACGAAAACAGTCGAGGCTCGAGTTCCGCCAGCGAGTAATCGCACTGGGAGCACGCGTGCTTGGCGGAGAACGTTTTATCGGCCTGTTCGCCTTCCATAAAGCTGATGCTCGCGATACCTTCGGAGAGATTCAACGCGGTTTCGAAGCTCTCGGCCAGGCGTTGCTTGAGGTCATCTCGCACTTTGAAACGGTCGACGACAACCTCGATGCTGTGTTTTTTTCGCTTGTCGAGCGTTGGGATGTCGTCCAGATCTACGACTAAGCCGTCGACGCGAACGCGTACGAAGCCGTCTCGTCGCAAAGCATCGAAAACGTGCAGATGTTCACCTTTGCGCTCTCTCACCAAGGGCGCGAGCAGCATCACCTTGCTGCCTTCTGGCAGCGCCAAGACTTGGTCGACCATCTGGGAAACGGTCTGTGCGGTCAGAGCTTCGTGATGGACCGGACAACGCGGTTCGCCAATGCGGGCAAAGTACAAACGAAGATAATCGTGAACCTCGGTGATCGTGCCGACGGTAGAGCGCGGGTTATGTGAGGTCGATTTTTGTTCGATGGAAATAGCCGGACTCAGCCCTTCTACATGGTCGACATCCGGCTTTTCCATCATCGATAGGAATTGGCGGGCATAAGTGGACAGCGACTCAACGTAACGGCGTTGGCCTTCCGCATAAAGCGTGTCAAACGCCAGCGAGGATTTACCTGAACCGGATATGCCGGTGATCACGATCAGTTTCTCGCGCGGGATATCGAGGTCAATGTTTTTGAGATTGTGGGTGCGTGCACCTCGGATTACGATCTTATCCACGGATGTCCTGACGGTTGATAAAACCGCTAGTGTAATGCCTGGGCATCAGGCGTGGAACTCTATAGGTGGGTTGCGCCGAGAAAGGTCGGTTTATCGGCGGCTTCGCGAGGCGCTTAGTCATCTCGCGATGCGCAACCGGTGCCTGGGGGCAGTTGCGCGCTTGGGTTGCAAGCGAAGCTCAACTGTCTGGCCCTGGCTATCTCGGTTTGGACAGCACGTCCGAGACCCCATGAGCTTGGTCGCTCAGCAGGCGAACGGGTGAGTTTCGTGTGTGGCTTTAAAGTTCTTCGAGGTCGCGCACCCAGTTGCTGGCTTCTAAGCGATTGCGAACACCGATTTTTTTATACACGTTATAAAGGTGACTTTTAACCGTGTGTTCGCTTACTTGCAGTGCGGTTGAAATGTCTTGATTGGTGGCGCCGTCTTTAATTAAGCGAAGTATTTGTCGCTCGCGTTTTGTGAGTTTGATCTCGTTTTGTCGCAACTGCGGCGCGCGGCGATTTTTTTGCAAGAAGTGGTGGAGTAAGCGGCGCGGTACCCAGTACTCGCCCCGTATTAAGCACTCGAGACCTCGCAGCAGTTGCTCTTGGTCGGTATCGACAAAGAACAATCCCGAAATGCAGGGCCAGTCGAGGAGCTCTTCATGTTCGCTGTTTTGGCGGGCGTTGATCAAGGCTGCGTAGAGAGGTTGTGCATTTTGGTGGATGTCACCAATGAGCGTGCGCAATTCTTCAACAGCGTGACCTTGGCAGTCGATGAGCAGCAGATGATAGGGGACAGTCTCTGGGTCTAGTTTGTGAACTACTTCACAGTGTCGCCCGGATTTTTCGGTAATTAAAGACGCTAATAATCCCGTCTGCAGACTGTTATCCAGTGAGTAGAGCAATATGCCTTTAATATTGGTTTCATCTAGTGTGGCTGTCACTCTGTTCGGCCTTTTGTTATTGTTCTGCGCATCGCCAATTCTCGGTTCGCCGTTCTCAAGCTGTATAACCTCTTGATTAAGTCGGGACATCTTCATGATCGAACGGGCCTTGAAATTGAAAATAAAGGGTTCGACGGGGACGGTGTCGCTGCCCGAGCGCAATCGCTGTCTGGTATTCCAATGGGCAAAATTGTACCCGAATGTACGATTTGCCTCCAGAGGAGAGGCCTCATTGTTACACTGGTTTTGCAATAATTACACCTTTTTAAGAGATATTATAAGAATCTGCGCGGTGTCGAACTGCTTTAAGGGCTGCTAGAATTGGCCGCTTTCCGTTTCAGGGGTATGTTTAAGTGATATTGCATGCGGTTTCAGACGCTCGGGTGATCTTTACCTTGGCGTTATTGTATGTCTTTCGCATGCTCGGTCTGTTCATGGTGTTTCCGGTTCTGTCTGTCGCCGGTGCCGATTATGCCGGCGCGACGCCTTTTTTATTGGGCGTTGCGCTCGGGGGTTATGGCGTCACCCAGGCGGTGCTCCAAATACCATTGGGCTTGCTGTCGGACTATGTGGGGCGCAAACCGGTCATAATTGGTGGGTTTTGTATTTTTATTCTCGGCAGCGTTATCGCCGCGAGCGCCGACAGCGTATGGGGGCTGGTGATTGGCCGGTTTATTCAAGGCGCAGGCGCGATTGCCAGCGCCGTGATGGCGCTGCTGACAGATTTAACCTCAGAAAAAAATCGCACTAAGGCTATGGCGGTGATCGGCGTTAGCATTGGCGTATCCTTCACCATCGCGATGATTCTTGGGCCTTTGCTTGCTGGCAATTTTGGTCTTTCTTCAATCTTCTGGCTGTCGGCGGTGCTGGCGCTTGCGGGCATCGCTATCGTGTCGTTTCTCGTGCCTACGCCAGCGGTTGCCAATAAAGCTTCAGAGTACCGGCCGGTCAAAGGCCTGCTGTTTCAAGTCCTCGGTGATCGCGATCTGCTCAGGCTGAATTTCGGAATTACTGCGTTGCATTTCGCGCTTACGGCGACTTTCGTGGTGGCCCCGATTTCACTTCAGCAGGCGGGCGTATCGAGCGATGCGCAGTGGGCGGTCTATCTGCCGGTCATGCTCGGTTCGTTTTTATTGATGTTGCCCTTCATCTATCTCGCAGAGCGCCGCAAACAACTAAAGCGCGTCTTTATAGGCGCTATAGCGGCGTTAGTGGTCGCCGAGGTGGCGATGATTTTCTCGCACACAAGGCTCCACTGGGTGGCGGCGCTCGGTCTGTTTTTTATTGCGTTTAATCTTCTTGAGGCTTCATTGCCGTCGCTGGTCAGTAAGCTCGCGCCCGCTGGCGGTAAAGGTACCGCAATGGGGGTGTTCTCGATGAGCCAATTCCTGGGCGCGTCACTCGGGGGCATTACCGGCGGTGCGCTTTACGGGGTCATAGGCGGCGCCGAGACACTGATTGCCGCTGCCTGCGTTTGCGTCGTTTGGGGTGGAGTAGCGCTCGGTATGAAGCCGCCGCGCTTTCTCGAAAGTCTGGCGGTGCCTTGTTCGTTCCCGGTGGATGCGCAGGAGCTGAAGCGCAAGGTGCCGGGCATTGTCGAAGCCCACTGGTCGGTCGATCAGAAAATGCTGTTTATTAAGGCCGAGGGCTACGACTTCGACAAGTCATTGTTAACCCAATATTTGGGGCAGGTGGCATAATGGCAGTCGTAGCCACTATGCAAATACAATTTTAATTTGAGTTTACAGCCTTGGGAGGTGAAGTTATGGCGAGTCGCGGCATCAACAAAGTGATTTTGGTAGGCAATATTGGGCAGGACCCCGAAACCCGCTATACCCCGTCGGGCAGCGCGATCACGCGCATCAGTGTGGCGACATCGGACACCTGGAAGGATAAACAGTCCGGCCAGCAGCAAGAGCGCACCGAGTGGCACCGCGTGGTTTTTTTCAATCGTCTTGCCGAAATTGCTGGCGAATATTTGAGAAAAGGCAGCAAGGTCTATATCGAAGGGGCGTTGCGCACCAACAAATGGCAGGATCAGCAAGGGCAAGAGCGCTACACGACCGAAATCATTGCAAGCGAAATGCAGATGCTGGATGCCAAGTCCGGTGGCGCAGACCAATCGCAAGCCCAGCAGGGCAGCTACTCCGCACCCGCGAGAAACGCCCCGCCAGCGTCGAACCAAGCCCCCGAGCCGAGTTTTGATAACTTCGACGACGACATTCCTTTCTGA
>CAZING010000067.1:0-14737 GCA_964540505.1 uncultured Cellvibrionaceae bacterium
GTGGGACCGGTTTGCACAAGGGGTCTCCGTCAAAGCGTGTTGCCAGCGCGTGGGCAAGGATTTAACAAACGGCACAAGACCCGACCGCGTGCTCAGTAAAAATGCGCCCGAGCCGATCAGCGCGACGATTGCCACGCCGACGATTAACCTGCGCCGATACTGTGGCTTGCGCGCTCGGGCGACGCGCCGCCACTGGTATAACCCGCTGGGCACGCCGAGCAACACCGTCCACACCGCGCCGAGCTTCACCGCATTGAAGATCAGAAATCCGAGCCAGGCCAGCAGCCGCAAAGGCAGTGCGATATCGCTTTGTGAGCTCAATTGCATAAGGTGCCAGAGGCTCGCTGAGACGGCGCTGTTTAACCCCACCAGCCAACCGACGGCCGCGAGGTTTGCGGTTTCCGCCTGTTCTGTAAAGGCCTTGCGAAAGACCTCGGGCAACAATAGGTGGCGGGTATCCTCCATCTCGAGCCACAGCACTTGCACGGCCACCAAAGCAAGCGTCATTACGGCCAAGTTGGTGCGGTTGGCAATGCGCAGAATAAAGTGGAACCGGTACTCGGTGTTGAGCTGGTCGGCAAAGGCCCGCTCGCAAAAACGATACAGCACAAGAAACGACAACAGGCTGCCGCCCAATACATAAACCTCAAGCTCACCCAGCCCTGCGGTCATGATCAACACAAGCGCTGCGGCGCCCGCGGAGGTCGCGGCCAAGACCAGCCTGACCAGCAGGCTGTCCCAAAGAAAACGCCGCAGCGCGCTCGATTCGGTGGTGATTCGCGCAAGCAGCGCCCGCCGTTTGAGCAGGGCGACCGGCAGCAGATAAACGTAAGCGAGGCAAGTGAGCCCGCAAACGGCGAATAGCAACCAAACGGGGCCGAGAGCGATGGCTGGCAAGCGTACGAGCGCGGCCAGCACCCCAGCCATCAGAGGCAGCGCAAAAAACCATAATGTCGGCGGCGGGTTGTGCATGTCGTCTGCCTGAATGTGCGGTAGAGCCTGCGGCGTCTTTTTAAGCATGGGTTAAACGGAGAAGGTTTGCACGGGGGAGGTCTCGCTGCGCTGGCGAGGTGTCGATTGGCACAAGGGGCCAAATCCGCCGCGTTCGCTCTCGGATTTAGACAGCACCAAACGGCTCATAGTTGCGGCGGGCTGGCCAAGGTCGGCGGGCTGTTTGGGCGCATCGTTGGAGGAAAGGGCACGCGACGGCGAAGGTTTTTGGTCGAGGGTGAGAGGTTAGCCGAGTGCGTCCGCAAAGAGGCGGTTCTAAAGCGGAGCCTTTAGTACACGTCGCGTCGGTAGCGGCCGTCCAGGGTTATTTGCTCCAAAAGATCGCCGCCAATCAAAGCCTCAAGCGTTTGGTGTACCGCGCCGGCCATCCCCTCGAGGCTGCCGCACACGTACAGGGCGCCGCCGTCGCCAATCGCGGCCATGAGCGCTTGCGCTTGTTCCTTTAGACGATCTTGCACATAGATTTTGCCCGGTTGATCGCGCGAGAACGCGAGATGGACCGCCTCAAGAAAGCCCTGTTGTTGCCAGTGCTCGATGCGTTCGCCAAAAAAGTAGTCCACAGCGCGATTGCGTTCGCCAAAAAACAGCAGGTTGCGGCGAGCGCCGGCCGCCACCCGCGCTTGCATCAGCGCGTGCAAGCCCGCCATTCCGGTACCGTTGCCGATTAACACCAACGGGGTTTGCGGTGCGGGCGCGTGAAACGCCGGGTTTTCCCGAATGCGCACATTCAGCGCTTCGCCGCGTTGCGCAATGGCGGTCAACCAGCCCGAACCCAGACCGAACTCGCCTGCGCCCTTTTGCACCTGGCGCACCAAGAGGTCAAGCGAACCCGCCGACATGATCGAGGCAATGGAGTACTCGCGCGTCGGCAAAGCCGCGCTATTGTGCGGTTGAATTTGAAGTATGTCGCCTGCTTGCCAGCGCGCGCCTGCGGGCGGACGCAGCCGGATGAGCCACACAGGGTCGCCTGCGGAGCCCGGATTGAGGCACGTGCGTTCGATAAGCTCGCTGCCGCTGAAGTCAGTGTCGAACGCGGGTGTGCCCGTGTCGTAGGCGAGGCCGTAGGCGTCAAGCTGCTTTTGCCAAAGGCGCAGCGCCCCGGGACAGCGTTTATCGACCGTCACAGGCTCAAATAAAGGCGTGGCGCCGTGGCGTCTGAGGCCCTCGTCAAGTTGTTGGCCAAAACCGCAAAAATTCCGATACTGGCTGTCGCCCAGCGCCAGCACCGCGGTGCGCAGCGACTTGAGCTCACTGCCCGATGAGTGGCGCAGCCACTTCCGGGCGAATCGCAAGGCGTTGTCGGGCGGCTCGCCTTCGCCATAAGTGCTGACAAAAAATAACGCGAGCCGAGCGTTGGCGAGCTGCTCGGGGCCGATCTGGTTCAGCGCCAAAGGCTGCACGGGTTGGTGCGGCTGGAGGTGCGTCGCGCACTGGCGGGCCAACTGCTCCGCCTGCCCCGACTGGCTTGCGTAGCCGATTAAAAGCGTTTGCTCGGGCGCTTCGGTGGTCGCGCTTGTCGCCGCTTTGGTACCGCGCGGAAACAAAAACACCCAACACAGACCTGCGTAGGCAACCGCCACCGCGGCGGCCGCCAAGTACATCTCGTTCATCGCCTGCGGGCTCTTATTGCGGCAGCACCTCTAAGGTGACTGAATAGGTACCGCTGCGCTTGGTTGCGGGGGCTTTTGCTTGGTCGTCGCTGTACTCGGCTTCGAGCCAATACATGCCCGCCTGCGGCCAGGTGAGTTCGGCGACACCTGTTTTATCGGTTTTGATGCTTATCTCATCCTGACTTGTGCGATAGCGCATGCCTCCGGGGATGACGGTGACTTCCACGCCGGCCGCAGGCTTGCCGTCAATCAAAAAGCGAAACTTCGCCGTTTCACCCGCGTAAAGGTCGTTGGGGTGGGTGACCGGCACCATTTCCAGTCCTTCGTTGGTCGCTTGGAGCACCGAGTCGTTGGGCACGCCCGCGGTGACGAAGGTCTCCATTCGGCGCGAGGATTGCGTGATCTGCACATTCTTCGCATCCTTGGGGATGGCTTTTGCAAAACCCTCTTCGGTAAAGGTTTCGCCGCGACCTGGGTAGCCACCGCGCTCGCCTTCGGCGGTCTCCCAGCGCGCGCTTAAATGATTGCGCGCGATGAACACTTTATAGGTGCCGCGCTCGGTCAGATGCAAATCGAAGGTGCTGCGGTGTTTGCCGGAGTGGGCGTTTTCAAGCGCAATGGTTTTGCCGCCCGGCGCTAGGACTTGGAAGCTATCGGTGGGATAGGCGCGGTAGTCGGTATGAAAAATATCGTTGGACACGGCCGCATCAAAGGTCACCCAAGGGTCTTCGCTCGAGAGCACCGTGGCGGCGGGTAAGACCCAGGCGCGGTGGGCCTGGGCAGGGATGGCGCTGGCGAACACACAGAGGCTCAGCAGAATCTTAAACAGAGAGGACATAAGCATTTCCTGGTCGGTCAGAGGGTTAAGGGGCAATTGTCAAAATGAGCGTGCCGAGCTCGGACTCGCCGCTCGCTTTCAAGGTTTGGGGTTTGGTTGCGGGCCAAGAGAAGGGTATCTCCAGCAGTTCGCGGCCGCCGACTTCGCGCGCGGCCTCGACCAACAATCGGTATTCGCCGGCGGGTAATTCCGCTACTTTTTCAGCGTATTCAAACTTGTGAGTGCCGGGGGCGCGGGTCGCACCAGACACGCCGTCCAGCGGCATATCCAGCGTGCGGCCGCTGCGTCGCCACCACTGGCGCATGTCTTTTAGCCATTTCTCGCCCTCTTCATCTTTCAGCTTGAGGTCGTACAAAACGTTTAGATTAAGCGCAACTTTATGGGTGTCATCGGCCACCCAAAGCGCGACGTAGGGGCGGTGGTATTCAGCCACATTTAAGCGCGGAATCTCCATGCTCACCTCAAATGTGCTCGCCATCAACGGCAATGGGAGGCTTAAGGCCAGTAGGAAAATCAGGTGGCTTTTGTACTTGCGGAACATAGGCGCGCCTCCTCAGGCGTGGATAAACAACAAGGCGAGTAAAACGGGAATCACTAAGCCCAGCCCAACCAAGGGCCAGGTCGAAGGTCGCGCCTTACTGTGACGGTGCAACAAAATAAGCCCAGTGATGCAGAACACGATGCAAGCAACGGAAAACGCATCGATGAACCACATCCACACAGTGCCGGTATTGCGACCTTTGTGCAGGTCGTTCAGATACGCGATGCTGCCGCGGTGCGTGCTTTCATACACCAGTTCGCCGCTTTCCAAGTCGACGCTAAGCCAAGCATCGCCACCGGGGCGCGGCATAGACACATAGAGGTCGTATTCGCTCCATTGTGCCAAGCGCTCACCGACATGGACGTCCGCCTGCTCGGCCAACCAACGCTTGAGTGCAGGCGGCAACTCGGTCTCTTCTGCAAAACCTTCATTGGCGACGTGCGCGCGCGCAGCCTCAAGCGCGTCAGCCGGTACCGTTTGGGTCACCGAACGGGTTTCAGGTTTCGCTTCAATTTGCCCGGCGTGGTTGAGCGTAATGCCCGTGATCGCAAAAAGCAGCATGCCCACCAGGCAAAGCGCCGAGCTGACCCAGTGCCATTGGCGCACAGACCCCAACCAGGGCAGGTATTTATAGGGCGATATCAAGCGGAACCTCGGATTTCCGGGCGCTCATATCGTCAATGATATACGTTCGCATCGCTGTACCATGACCTTGTGATTTTCAAAATACGTTCGCCAAACGGCGTCTGTATCTTCTCGGTGCGCCTTAATCTTCGGCGCTATCGTACCTGTCTGGTGCAGATTGCACGCTTCCGAAAAAAATTAAAGTTATTAAAAAATCAAAATTTATAACAAAGCAGAATTAATTGTTTCTGGTAATTTAAACGCCACTCGGTGACAATCTAAATAAGAATTGTTTGCGAATAGTAATGGAAATCAAAAACATGAGCAATACGGTTATGGATGGATGTCTAGGGCTCAGGCTGCCGCTGATCGGCGCGCTGATAAGCGCAAGCCCGTTGGCGCTCGCGGCAGATGCAGATGTTGCCAAGGCGGGGGCTGAACAGCAAGAAAACTTCACCGAGGTGGTGATCACGGCTTCGGGTTTTGAGCAGGACCTTACCAACGCGCCCGCGAGTATGTCCGTGTTGGACCAAACGGAAATCATTGCCCGCCCGCACGCAAATTTACTGGATATGTTGAAGTACGAGGCCGGTATCGACATTGGTACTACGCGCGATAAGACGGGCCAGGGCAGCGTCAGCATGCGCGGTCTTTCCGGTGAATATACGTTGTATCTGATCGACGGCAAGCGCCAGAACAATCACGGTGATATCTACCCGAACAACTTCGGCGGCAACGCCTTCGGTCATATGCCGCCAGCGGCGGCCATTGAGCGCGTCGAAGTGGTGCGCGGACCCGCCTCGACCTTATATGGGGCGGACGCTCTAGGCGGTGTGGTCAACATCATCACCAAAAAGGTGACAGACACCTGGATGGGGGCCGTCAAAGCCAGTGGCACCCTCCAAGAGAACGACCAGTTCGGCGATGACCGCCAGGTGGACTTTACCCTTCTCGGGCCATTGATCGGCAACACTTTAGGCGTTGGTTTGCGCGGGACCTGGTACCAAAGCGACGCCTCGTCGCCAGAGCTTGCGCCCGCGCTCGACCCCAATGGTACGCTGCATTATCGCAGCGTTGGCTTCGGCGGCGGGGGTAGGACGGTCGACAGCGAGACTACCGAGTACGGTCTAACGCTCACCTATACACCAAGCCAACACCAAACCCTGCGTCTTGATTTCGACCGCTCCAACCAGCGCTACGACAACACACCTATAGTGGACTCGGAATCGGGGGTGATTGTGTACCCGCTGGGCACCAAGGACAATATCGAGGCGCTGTGGCAGGAGCGCGGCGGGCAGCTGGCGCCACGGGCGGGCTATGCCGACGACCAGGAATTCTCTAGAGATTGGTGGTCGTTAAGCCACGAGAAATCCTGGGGGGCGGCGAGCAGTTCGGTGTCGCTGTCCTACGTGGATACCGCGAACGAAGGCCGCACCCTGCCTCTGACCGTAACCGAGCGCGAACACCTCGCCGAGATCTACTACGCCACCGGCGACTACCAAGGCCTGCCAGAGGCAGAGCGCAAAGCCATAGCCGAGAGCACCTTTCTGCCGCGGCCGGACCGACCATTGGAAAGTCGTCAATACACCCTGGACGCGCGCTTGGATATTCCGTTCCAAGCGGCGGGCGAGCACACCTTGGTGATCGGCGCGCAGGTGATAGACGGCGAGCTTGAAGACGGGGTGTTTGGCTTTGAAGACAACGCCCCAGGGCAGGTGCAAGAGCAGAAGATGTACTCGGTGTTTGTTGAAGACAGCTGGGCGCCAATACCCGCGTTTACCCTAACGGCGGGTGCGCGCTACGATGAACACGACCTATTTGGTACCCAGGTGTCACCGCGATTATACGGCGTCTATAACTTGGCCCCCACATGGACGCTAAAAGGCGGCGCCAGCACCGGCTATAAAACCCCCAAAACCACCGATCTTTACGACGGCATTATAGGCTTCGGCGGCCAGGGCACCATCCCGTTTGCCGGTAACCCCGATCTCACACCCGAAACCAGTGTCAACGCCGAGCTGGGCCTTTTCTGGGACAGCGCAGCCGGGCACAAGCTCAATATTACCTATTTTGATTCTAAGTTCGAAGACAAAATCGCCCGAGGCGAAGCCGTCTCCAGTTGCGACCTGACCGGTGGTGTTCGCCCTTGTGTAAACCTTGGCGCATTCGGCCAGTTGGGCTACACCAGCTGGAACCAAAACATCAATATTGATGAAGTCAGCATCCAGGGCGTCGAGCTGGTCGGGCGCTATTTTCTCCACAGCGATTGGACGCTCAACGCCAACTATACCTGGACCGACAGCGAACAAGAAAGCGGCCCCGAGCAGGGCCAGCCCTTAACCAACACCGCAGAGCACATGGCGAACGTCTCGCTCGGTTGGCAAGTGCTCGGCAATTTCAGCTTAACCCTGCAAAGCGAACTGCGCTCGGACCGCTACCGAGGCTGGAACACGGTGACCGATGAGCCTATGTACTTCGAGAACTATGTTGTGTGGAACCTGGGCGCGCATTACCAAATCACCGATAACATCACTCTGTTTGCCCGCATCAATAATCTGCTTGATGAGCAGTTCGACACCTACCAAACAGCCTTTGTCGACATCAACGGCGACGGTCTGTACGAGCAAGACTCCGACGAGGTGCAGTTTACCGACGATTACAATGTCATAGCGGCAAACCGCAACTTCTGGTTGAGCCTGCAATACGAATTTTAGTTGCCATACATCGACGTCAGTTGGGGGCAGGGTCAAACCTGCCCTTTTTTTATTGTCGCTCTTCGAGGAGGTATTCGGCCTCGGATGCGGGCGCTGCGCGGCGGCAGATCTAACCACTTTTACAAGTCTCACGGATTCGTTCGAATTCACCAGGACGAGTGGGATATATACTATGGGTATCGCAAGGGCTAAACCTAGCCAGCGGCAATATTTTGCATAGCTGCTCTCACCGCGCAAAGCATTCCGCCGCCAGGTTGAGATGCCGAGCTTACCGAACGAAAGGAATTGAGTTAATGCGAGAAGCGGATCGTGGTACCCGGAGTAGGGTGTGTTTACTAGCGGTCTTAATGCTGAGCGTCCTCTATGCTCCCTATGCGAAATCAGGCCTCGCGGACTCGCCTGTCAAGACATGGCTTGACGAACAATCACGTTCTGGGTTCGCCGGGGCGCTGCTGGTCGCCAGAGGCGATAAAGTTCTGCGCCGAGAAAATTTCGGGTTGGCTGATAAGGAGACTGGAAAGCCCTATTCAGCAGATACAGTCGTCGACATCTTGTCATTAACCAAGCAAATCACTGCAGCAGCCGTACTAAAGCTCCAAGAGCAAGGCGCCTTGTCTGTTGACGACACACTGGGTCGATTCTTCAAAAACGTTCCAGACGATAAAAGCCGCATTACAATTCATCAGCTGCTGACTCATACCTCCGGTCTTCGCAATAGTCTCGGTGGCGACTATAGCGAAGTGACCCGCGACGCGTTTGAAGCTCGTATCTGGAAATCAAAACTGCAATTCCCGCCAGGAAAAGAATACAGCTATTCGAACGTAGGTTATGGTCTTTTGGGAATTATTATTGAACTTGCTTCGGAAAAAAGTTATGAAGAGTTCCTTAATGAACACTTATTTCAGCCTGCGGGAATGACGTGGACGGGCTACAGCATCCCAAACTGGAAGTCGCAAGACATCGCCGTTGGCTACCACAGTCACGCCAAAGGATTTCATGGATGGTTGGCCCGTGTGAAATCATGGTTCGGGGCCGGTGACCGCTGGGGGACGCCTCTGGATCAGCATTGGTCGAAGGGCGGGCCCTGGTGGAATCTTCATGCTAACGGCGGCATGCTCTCGACGTTAAACGATCTCCACAGGTGGCATCTTGCGCTAGAAAATGATGCAGTGCTATCAGCTGGCTCCAAAGACCGGTTATTTTTTCCTCATGTCAGAACGGATAAAGAAGGACATACTTATTACGGCTATGGTTGGGTTGTCGGAAAGAAAGATGGAAAAATATCTGAAATCTATCACGACGGTGGAAACCCCTATTTCTTTTCCTTGTTCTATCATTCCGTTGAACACAATCTTTTGCTGATTTTCGCAACCAATAGCTGGGGGACGGTCCGCTCGGGCGAAATCAATAAATTAATTGAAGCGGTGATAAATGAATATTATCTGCCTAAAAATACAGAGGCCGCCGCGTCACAGTCAAACGCATCAAAGGCGGCGCTCGTAGCGCGCAGGTTTTTCGCCGGCGTTCGAATAATGTCGGACACCGATAGATTATAAAGCGTACGGAAAATGAAGCCGCAGATTTCCAGTGATTAATACTTTGTGTGCGAACCTCTTCCCATGCAAGCCATGAATGGGCTCGGGTTCGCACACAGGGGCGGTCGCCGAAGTTGTCGAGCCGTTGCAGCTTTCTTCATTCGTGGGCCGCTCATTTTGAGCGTCACCCGGAGCGCTTCGTCAAGGGACATCCTCAGGTAGCCATCATTGAATTCGGCGGCAAGTTTGCATCAGGTGGGTCAATTTTAAGTCGGCGTTAGTGGGTCAGTATTACTTCGGCGATGACTCAGATAAATTGCTGGTATCGATCCTTGCGGGTGATTTGTTGTTATCTTGTTCCATCCATAGTCTGCCTTCTTATGTTATGGATACCAGATAAACATTAAAATTTTCAATAAAAATCATGCCTTAAACCTTAAATGGAATTTTCTTAAGCCAGCTAACTGAAATTCACAACTGGCGGCGATCAGTTTTGCGTTCGTCGCTGCACTAAACCTCTATTCAGTCGTGGTTGAGAACGGGTTTAAAAACTGCCTTCGCCAAAATAGCGTTTTGTCCACTTGGCTTAACCTTGCCTCATCGCATACCGCATCCCAGTTTTGTTCAATCGCTTGCGTTAAGTGTGCGCAAATAGATTGCGCATCATCTTGTGAAAGTAAAAAGCTATTCGCGGCTTTAAGGCAGGTCTTAAGCTGGCTCATATTAATATTGCCCGATATTCGCATCGCTTGTGATGCTTCGTTTCCAGCACGGCCTTGCGGGCAGATATCGTAGGCGGGTGTTAATGTTAGCGCTTTACCATCCCAAAAGGCGGCATGGTTTCGGGCATGGTCATCGGTATTGCCTGACAAAATATTAAATACGAGGCGAGAGAACAGCTCACGTAATGTGTCTTTCGGATCAGTAAAGCGGTGACGGATAATTTCAGCAAATGTTTCATAGCTGGCATAGCGCGCCATCATCTCATCGAGCCCAAACAATGTCAGTGCCGAGACCATGATTTTGCGTGACCAATCATCACCTCGTTGCTCTCTGTCAAAGCGCTCAATCAGAATGACATCCTTATTGGCCGCCTGCGCAAGCCGAACAGGCGCAACGTTCAATCCTGCGATATGCGCTAATCGCATCGCGATGAATTCTGCTTTAACGACACTGTACAGGTCTGAGGCGGAGGAAAACTTCGCGACATATTTTTTGCCCTTATCCTGGATTAGGGCTTTGGGGCGCGCCCCGCCAATCGAGCTGCCGTGGAATAGCGCTTGATCCAATTCAAGAGTTAAAGGTACGCCTTTCTCAACGCGCTCAGCGGATTCGATCAGCTCTTCCAGGCTAACATTGCTTGCTGCCCGCGCTTCGTATTCGGTGGGTGAGCGCTGAAAATCGAGCGCCCCGATTCGGTCAGAACCTGATTCTAATAAATAAGTCAGCTCGTCTAACGTCTCAGTATCGGTATTCGCTCCTTTCAGCCCTAGCTTTTTATTGATAATAACGCGTCGCCCCCATGCATCGGGCGCAGCGTCGCGAATACATCCGGGCATAGCTAAGCCTTGGAGCAGCGGCAAAGCACCCGCTTGTAAAGGCAGCTCAGGCTCATAAATTGAAATGGCGGGCGGTTGATCGCCAATGCGCTCTAGGTAGCTCTTACCGTAATTGAATAGAAGGTTTCCGCCGTCTGCTTCTAGCCGTCCGGCCACTACGGGTTTGATTTCGTTTGGTAGCCAAATCCAGACAAAGGCTTCTTCATATTTAGAAGTCATCTTCAATCGCCTTTTTAGATTTGCGCGCCTTCTGCGGTAGAAGCGCTAACTTCTCCTGATTTTGCTTTATATGTTTTGATAATGAGGTCGCGTCAGAATCAAACAGCTTCACGCCAACAATTGCCGCCACCTCAAATACAGCGCCGATTCCGCACTTCAAATCGGCTTTTTCGATGCGCTGTAGCATACTGCGTGATATACCTGCGCGTTCAGCAACCTCTTGCGCACTGAGCTTACGCTCAATTCTGGTTGCGCGAATAAGCCCCGCCAGAAGCAAGAGTGCTTCTTTCGTATGGCGGGAATATGCGCGCGGTACGGATTTTGGCATTGTCTTTGACCTCTATATGAATCGATAAAGTGCTTATTGGCTTTTATATGAACCAAAATAGTGACTCATTCGGCGCCTGTCAATATCAATATGGGTTACATATAGCTCAACAAGCGACATGTTGAGTCATATGTAACTCACTATGGGGGGAGTTGAAAGAAATTTTTCTTAAGCCACTCATACGTATTCGCCCGCATATGGCCACGGCCATATTTCGGCTCCGACTTCTTGTGTCCGATAAGTTCGTTGATGACTTCCTCTGGTGCGCCTGCATCGCGGAGGCGGTCTTTAAACGTATGGCGAAGCGAATAGAGGAGTGACTTGGCGTTGGCTTCAGGTCGCTTTCTCGCAAAAATTTATTGATGGTGGTCGAAGCGGTATCGGCAGTGCGGTAATGACTAAATCCACTGGGTAATGTTGAAAGGCATAATGCGCCGCACCAACGAGCGGGATTTTCCGCCCTGAGGTGAGCGTCTTAAGCGCTTTGTTTCTCGTGCGCGAATCCAGATGAAGGGAATTAGCTCATCCAGAACAATGTCTTCTTCGATCAGGCCAATGCTCCGATTCACGCGCTCCAATATCGGCCATGGCAAATACTAAAAGCCGCGCTTCAGAATTGCGGCCATTCAAGCCATGCTTGGAAAGCAACACGTCCTGAACGTAGCTTGCCGCGAATGGCGGCCTTGATTGCTCTATTTCCTCCAGGCGTATTTTCGAAAACAGCACGTCAAAGTCGGTTGCCACCTCGTACTGGATGCCTACCACCTGAAGCATATCTTTCACATACATCATGTTCTTATTGGCGGTCGCGACAACGACCTTGCCCGCTTCGATGAGCGAGTTGGGCGTTACCGCAAGTCATAGTCGCCCGAGAGTCAGCAACGATAACCCGTTCAGTGAGAGCCGATTTACAACAGCGAAATACCAGCCGGATTACCCTGGAAAGCTCGCCGATATCGCTCACGGCAGGCAATGGTGTGAGCACTACTTCGGCTGGTACAACTTTTCGCACCACCACAGCAGTCTTGCCGGCTTTACACCTGGGCAAATGTTTACAGGCGAGTACGAGGCGCTCGCGAAGGTACGCCAGCAAGCGCTGGCCGCTCATTTTGAGCGTCACCCTGAGCGCTTCGTCAACGGACATCCTCAGGTAGCCATGCCGCCTCAGAGCGTTTTCATAAACCCAATTCAACGTGAAGATGAACACGAACAAATATCATCAGCGGTAAACTTCCCGACATTGCCTGCCGCTCGTGATCCGAGATCAAATATACATTAACCTTTGACTAAGTGTCCGAAACAGGTTGACGCGTTCCGGGGGGCGGTCGCCGAAGCTGTCGAGCCGTTACAGCTTGCTTCTGGCGCGGCCTACTGATGGGCCGCGTTTGGCCTGCGATGTCATCCCCGATATTTACTGACGATCAGAGTAGCATTCACCCCGCCAAAGCCGAAGCCATTGCACAGTGCGTGCTGTGTCGGGTGTTCGCGCGCCGCGCCGCAGACAAAGTCCAAGTCCTCCAGACCGTCGTCGGCAGCTTCCAGGTTCAGGGTCGGAGGCAGCCGGTTATGAATTACCGCCAACGCGGAGAAAATGCTTTCCACACCTCCGGCGGCGCCGAGCAGGTGGCCGGTGGCGGATTTGGTCGCGGAGATCGGAATGCCGCCGAGTGCGCCGCCGAAAGCATTGCGCAGTGCCGCGATTTCCGCTCGGTCACCGACCGGCGTCGAGGTGGCGTGGGCATTGATGTGATCGATCGCATCGGGCGCCAGCCCCGCCATTCGCAGCGCCGCCCGAATCGCTGCCGCGGCACCGCTGCCGTCCTCCGGGCCGGCGCTGATGTGGTATGCATCCGCGCTGGTGCCATAGCCGCTGAGAATGGCGAGCGGCGCCGCGCCGCGCGCCTCGGCGTGGGCGAGGGTTTCGATCACCAGCATTCCTGCACCTTCACCCATGACGAAGCCGTTGCGCGACCGATCGAAGGGGCGAGACGCCTTCGTCGGGTCGTTCTTTTCGGTGGATAGCGCCTTCATCGCGTGAAAGCTGGCAAGTGACAGCGGGTCGATACAGGCCTCGGCGCCGCCCACCAAAGCGACTTCGGCCTCGCCGCTGCGTATCATGCGCATACCGTCGCCAATGGCCTGCACCCCCGCCGCACAGGCTGTGACCGGGCAGCCTATAGGCCCGCGCAAGCCATAGCGAATCGACACGTTGCCCGCCGCCAGGTTAGCCAGGAAAGCCGGTACGGTGAACGGCGAAAGCCGGCGGTGGCCGCGTGTCGACAGGGTATCCTGTGCTTTGGTAATGGTAGGAAAGCCGCCGATGCCTGAGCCCACAATGGTGGCGGTGGCCAGTCGGTCCGCGTCGCTCGATGGCCACCAGTTGGCTTGGGTCAGTGCCTCATCGGCGGCAGCCATCGCATACAGACTGAACAGTTCCATCTTGCGACGTTCCTTGGCGGCGGCCACGCGGTCCGGGTCGAAGCCCGCTTGCGGGTCCTCCTCGATTCCCGGGACCGAACCTGCCACCTTAATGGGTAGGTCGCCGGTATCAAACCGGGTAAGAGTGGAAATGCCGGAACGGCCGGCTAGAAGCCGCTCCCAGACGGCCTTGACGCCGCAGCCGAGTGGGCTAATCATGCCCATGCCGGTGATCACGAGCGGTGATTGCATAGTGGTTTTCCTGAAAAGTTGGTGTTGTGCTACGCTAACACCGGACTTGATATGATCAAGATAATATTCAGCGTAGGAAGGTGGGGGCACCATGGCCTACTCGGCGAATCGCAAGGCCAAATCGCGAGAGCGCATCTTAAAGTCGGCTATCGAGCTGTTCAGCCGCCAAGGTTTCGAGAAGGTCTCCCTCGGCCAAATCATGAAGCTGGCCAAGATGACTCACGGCGCCTTCTACGCTCACTTCACTTCGAAAGAAGCGCTTTATCACGCCTCGGTACGAGAAACCCTAGAGCGCAGCCGTGCGGCCAGATTGGTCAAGGGGCCGCTGTCGGTGAAGCACCTGACCGAACTGGTCGCCAACTGCTGGAACCTCCAGCAGCTGGAGCGACATCAAAAGCCGGGCCCCGAGTGGGTGCTGTTCAACGAGATAGGCAACGAGAATACCGAGATCCGTACATTGTTCGAAGTCTCGTACCAGCGCATGAAGAAGATGCTGGAAACCCGCCTCATCGCCCTGAGCCGCCTGAAGAAACTCCCCTTAGAATCCGACCGCGAGGTTATCGCCGATAAGTCCCGCGCGATTCTCGCCTCGCTGGTGGGCGCAGTGGCCGTCGCCAAAAGCTTACCGGGCGGGCAGGAGCGCCAGCGCATCCTCAATGCCGCTCAGCGCAACATTTTGCAAATGCTGGGCGTCAACGAGAGCGAGCTGGAAAACATGCTTGGCAACGTGGGGCTAGAGCCCTGTCCCGCCTAACACATCCTCTTGGCAAATTTTTGTTTCTCAACCCGGGGAGTGCTGCGCTTCGGTCGCTGTTGCGCCGGGCTGGGAGCACCCAGCCAAGCCAGAGCCGCGCCCCTGGCCCCCACGAATGAGAATAGGCCTATAAGTGGCCGTAAAATCTAGAACCCGAAGCTGCAATCGCTCGGATTTCGGGTAAGAAGAGACTACCTAAATGCATGTAAGGCATCGCTTCGGACAAAGCCGCTGACGCGAACCTAACCGTAGTGGAAAATTGAGATCGTGCGTGAATATCTAGAGTGTCAGAAATTAAATGAAAAAAAGAGTCGCATTAGTTACAGGTTCAACA
>CAZING010000068.1:0-4219 GCA_964540505.1 uncultured Cellvibrionaceae bacterium
GCACACGCCGAGCGCGACCTTAAAGAGGTGCTCACCGAGCACCCCGACAACGCGGCGGCGCTCAATGCACTTGGCTACACCTTAGCCGACAAAACCGACCGGCTCGACGAGGCTTATGAATACATCAAGCGCGCCTACGAGCTGGCCCCAGAAGACCCGGCGGTTATCGACAGCTTAGGCTGGGTGGAGTATCGCCGCGGCAACCGCGAGGTCGCACTGAAACTGTTGACCCAGGCCATGACCATCATGCCTGACCCGGAGATCGCCGCGCACTTAGGCGAGGTGCTTTGGGTAAGCGGCGAGCAAAAGCTCGCACGCGAGGTCTGGAGAGAAGGCTTTAAGGTGAGCCCAAACAACCCGATCATCCAAGAAACCATGGAGCGTCTGAACACAGGCGAGGAACCGTGAGCCGGCGGCAACCGCTGCGCTCGGTTTGGCGCCTGCTGGCGCTATTGGGCCTGGCGTTGCTGCTGGGCGCCTGCCAAAGCACCGGCATCGGCGGCAGCGCCGCCCCAGCAGCCTACACAGCCGACGAGCTGCAAAAGCGTTTGCCTGCGCTCAAACACTGGCAGGCCGAGGGCAAAATTGCCATTACCCTGGCCGATGACCGCCAAAGCGCGTCGTTTTCCTGGCAGCAATTCGACCGCAATTACAACATTCATGTGTTCGGGCCTTTCGGCCAGGGCTCCACCCAGATCAAACGCACCAGCAAAGGCGTCACCTTAGAGAACGCCGAGCTCGGTTTGCACCGGGCGGATAGCGCCGAACAACTTATGGAGCAACTGGTCGGCTGGCAGGTGCCGGTCGACGCCATGCAGTATTGGATCAAAGGCGCGCCCGCGCCGGGGCTTGCAGAATCGGTCACTCGCGACCCGAATGGCTTAGTTCGTCAAATCGTTCAAGACGGCTGGAGCGTCGACATCACCGCCTATCAATATGTCGGCCGCTGGCGGTTGCCGTCGCGGCTGACGGCCCAGCGCGAACAGGTGCGCCTGCTTGTGGTTATTAAAGACTGGCAGCCGCGCACCGGGGGCGCTTGGTATTGAAACACTCACCACTGCGCTTGCCCGCGCCGGCAAAGCTGAACCTGTTTTTGCGAATCACCGGGCGACGACCTGACGGTTACCACAACATACAAACCGTTTTCCAACTGCTGGATTACGGCGACGAGCTGAGCTTCTATCCGGTTGAAGACGGCTCGCTGTCGGTGACCCCAGAATTTGCGACGCTGCCGATGACCGAGAACCTGGTCTTCAAGGCCGCGCAACTGCTAAGACAAGCGACCGGGTGCAGCCAAGGCATTCGCATTCACCTGCAAAAGCGCCTGCCAAGCGGCGGCGGCATAGGCGGGGGCAGTTCAGACGCGGCAACCGCGCTGCTCGGGCTGAATCACATCTGGCAAACGGGCCTGTCGCTAGACCGCTTAGCCGAACTCGGCCAGCAACTCGGCGCCGATGTCCCGGTTTTTGTGCGCGGACGAAGCGCTTGGGCCGAAGGCGTGGGCGAGCGCCTGGAGCCGCTCGAATTGCCACGTAAATGGTTCGTAATACTGGCGCCAGACTGCCAAATTAGCACCGCTTCGATTTTTTCCAACGAAGGTTTGACAAGGGACTCAATCGCCATTAAAGTACGCGCCTTCCTTGAGGAGGGTGGGAAAAATGACTGTCAACCTTTGGTTGAAAAGCTTTACCCCCAAGTAAAGGATGCGGTTGATTGGCTCGGTCGCTTTGGGTCTGCGCAGCTTACTGGCACTGGCGCCTGTGTGTTTGCATCTTTCCCAGATGCCGCCACAGCGCACTCAGTATTCGCCAGAAGACCGGCCGAATTTTTGGGTTTTGTGGCCCAAGGTGTTAACGAATCGCCACTGCATCAACGCCTCCTTAGCGTTGCTCCTGGGGTGTAGCCAAGCGGTAAGGCAGCGGGTTTTGATCCCGTCATGCGAAGGTTCGAATCCTTCCACCCCAGCCATTCGTTATCTCGATCATCCCACAAAGCTCCTCTTGATTTGATTTAAAATGATTGAGGTAGACTCTGTGGCCGACTTGATGGTCTTTACCGGAAACGCCAATCCGGAACTCGCTCACCGAACTGTATCCGAGTTGGGCATCCCGCTGGGGGACGCCAGCGTCGGGCATTTCTCTGACGGTGAAATCTGTATCGAAATCAATGATAACGTTCGCGGTCGCGACGTTTTTGTCATGCAATCCACCTGCGCACCCACCAACAATAACATCATGGAATTGCTGCTGATGGTGGACGCCCTGCGCCGCGCATCGGCCGGGCGCATCACCGCAGTGATGCCCTACTTCGGTTACGCTCGCCAAGACCGGCGAGTGCGCTCCTCGCGGGTGCCTATCAGCGCCAAAGTGATCGCCGATATGATGGCCAGCGTCGGCGTCGACCGGATGCTGACCGTCGACCTGCACTCCGAGCAGATTCAAGGCTTTTTCGATATCGCGGTGGACAACGTCTACGGCTCGAAAGTGCTGCTTTCGGATATCGAACAACGCAAATTCGAAGATTTGATCGTGGTCTCGCCCGACGTCGGCGGCGTGGTGAGGGCTCGGGCCGTGGCCAAACAGCTTGGCACCGAGCTGGCCATTATCGATAAAAGACGCGCAGTGGCCAATGTCGCCGAGGTGATGAACCTGATCGGCGACGTCGAGGGGCGCACCTGTCTGCTGGTCGACGACATGGTCGACACCGCAGGCACCTTGTGCAATGCCGCCGACGCTCTTAAAGGTTACGGCGCGAAAAAAGTGGTGGCCTACATCACCCACCCAATATTGTCGGGGCCGGCGATTGAACGTATCTCAGCCTCGAAACTCGACGAACTCACCGTCACCGACTCAATTCCTTTGAGCGCGGAAGCCCAAGCCTGTACGCGGGTCCGACAGCTGACCTTGTCGACCATGCTGGCCGAGGCGATGCGTCGGATCAGCAATGAAGAATCTTTGAGTGCAATGTTCCGCTCTTAGCGGGTGCGAGCATTCTAAAGAGGTCGGAGTTCCGACCGAACCACTGCATCGGCTCTGGTCGCGGATCGATGCGGATTATTCACCAACGAGGGTTTAGGTAATGAAAGAAGAATTTATACTCGAGGCAACCGCCCGGGACGTCAAAGGGAAGGGTGCGAGCCGCCGCCTGCGACATCTCGAAGCGCGCGTGCCCGCCATTATTTATGGCGACAACAAAGAACCAGCCATGATCAGCGTCGAGCACAAAGCACTGGTCAAACACTTAGAGCAAGAATCGTTTTACTCTCAGATCATCGCGATCCGTGTGGGCAAAAAAAGCGAAGCTGTGATTCTAAAAGATTTGCAACGTCACCCGTCCAAGCCGCTTGTTCTGCACGCGGATTTTTTGCGCGTGTCAAAATCCAAAAAAATCACCGTCAACGTGCCTGTGCACTTCCTAAATGAAGAGACCTGCGTCGGGGTTAAGCAAGGTGGAGGTTCCATTTTGCGCAATATGACCGAGCTTGAGGTGAGCTGTCTGCCCAACGACCTACCGGAGTTCATCGAAGTGGATGTGCAGGACGTGGAAGTAGGTCAAACTCTGCACATCTCCGACCTTACCTTGCCCAAAGGGGTTGAATCCGTGTCCTTGAGCCACGGCGGCGATCACGACCTCCCGGTAGTCACTGTCAACAAGCCGAGAGGCGGTAGCAGCGACGACGACGCTGAAGCAGAAAACGAAGAAGCCTGATACTATCTTTGCCCGGCGGTTCCGCCGGGCTCTTTCTCACTCAAACCAAACCGCATGTCCGTTTGGCTATTTGAAGAATCATCGCCATGTCCGAACCCGTGCAACTGCTGGTTGGCTTAGGCAACCCAGGCCCCCAATACGAACATACCCGTCACAACGCCGGCGAAGACTGGGTGCGCGACCTTGCACGCCATTTAGGCGTCGCGCTTGTGGCCAACACAAAATTCTTTGGCGAGGTCGGCCGCGGCACCATCGACGGTTTGGACACCAAACTTTTGATTCCAAACACCTTTATGAACCGCTCGGGGCAAGCGGTGGCCGCACTCGCGCAGTTTTATAAAATTCCGGCCGAAGCGATCCTGGTCGCGCACGACGAGCTGGACCTGCCACCCGGCAAAGTCCGGCTGAAATCCGGCGGCGGCCACGGCGGCCACAATGGGCTTCGCGACATTATCAGCGCGCTTGGTAACAACAACCGTTTCGCTCGACTGCGCCTTGGCATAGGCCACCC
>CAZING010000068.1:4319-5860 GCA_964540505.1 uncultured Cellvibrionaceae bacterium
AAATGCGGTATTGTGGGCTTGCCCAACGTCGGCAAATCCACCTTATTTAACGCGTTAACACAAGCGGGTATCGACGCCGAGAATTTTCCATTTTGCACAATCGAGCCCAACTCCGGCATAGTGCCGGTGCCCGACCCGCGTCTGGATGCGCTGGCAGACATAGTGTTGCCGCAAAAGGTACTGCCCACGACCATGGAATTTGTCGATATCGCGGGGCTGGTGGCCGGTGCGTCCAAAGGCGAAGGCCTCGGCAATAAGTTTTTGGCCAACATTCGCGAAACCGACGCCATCGCCCACGTGGTGCGTTGCTTTGAAGACGACAACGTCATACACGTAGAGGGCAATATCGACCCTCGCGCGGATATCGAAACCATCAACACCGAGCTTGCCCTGGCCGATCTCGAATCGGTCGAAAAAGCCATCACCCGCTACGCGAAGCTTGCCAAAGGTCAGGACAAAACCGCCGTTGCCATTACCGCCTTGCTCGAGAAGTTACTGCCCCACTTGAATGAAGCCAAACCCCTGCGCTCTTTTGGGCTTTCGGATGCCGAAGCTCAATTGTTGCAACCCTTGGCGCTACTGACGTTAAAGCCGACTATGTACATCGCCAACGTCAACGAAGAGGGTTTTAGCAACAACCCTCACCTCGATACCGTCAACGCCATCGCGGCCGAAGAAAACGCGGTTGTGGTACCCATTTGCAATAAACTCGAAAGCGAAATCGCCGAGCTTCAAGCCGACGAAAAAATTGAATTCCTCGGCGAAATGGGCATGTCCGAACCGGGCCTGAACCGAGTAATTCGCGCGGGCTACCAGCTATTGGGGCTGCACACCTATTTCACCGCCGGGGTCAAAGAGGTGCGCGCCTGGACCGTGCCCGTCGGCGCCACCGCCCCGCAGGCGGCCGGTAAGATTCACACCGATTTCGAAAAAGGTTTTATTCGCGCAGAGGTGATCGGCTACGACGACTTTATCGCCCATCGCGGCGAAGCCGGGGCCAAGGAAGCGGGAAAATGGCGCTTGGAAGGCAAGGACTATACAGTCGCAGATGGCGACGTTATCCACTTTCGCTTCAACGTCTGACGATTTTCGATACGTCGAGGCGTTCGGCAGATGCGCGCGTTTTTTAACGCAATGCGGTCTACTTGGCACTCTTGGAGCTGCTCGAAAGTCAGATTATCGAGAGCCCCTGGCCCCTTAAGCCCACCGATACTCACGGCGCTTGGTTATGCAGTAAAGGTGAACTTTACGCCTCGGCTATCGTCCGAACGCAAGAATTAGCGAGAGAAAAGCCCCATGAACCGCGTAAGGATGACACTGTTGGCACTGGTGGCTATCGGCTTGGTGACAAGCGGCTGCGCCAATGTCACCCGCTTGGCCTATAACAATTTAGATTGGCTGCTCTACCGTAAAGTCGACCGTTTCGTCGACTTGGATAGCACCCAAAAAGCCGCCACCAAGGCGGCTTTGGTGCGCTTTCACGACTGGCACAGGCAAACGCAACTGCCCGAATACGCGGCCTGGCTTGGCGATTTCGCCCG
>CAZING010000068.1:5960-14576 GCA_964540505.1 uncultured Cellvibrionaceae bacterium
GAGGCGGTGCTTGACCGCAACCAAGCGCGCACCTACGAATTACTGGCGCGCCTTATTAACGAGTCCACGCCAAAGCAGCGCCAAGATTTTCTGGACAGACTGGCAAAATTCCAACAAGATTTCGAAACCTTAAGCAAACCGCGCTGATCCTGGCTTTGGCAAAGGCATTTCGCTGTCACACCTCAACCGCAAAATTGCGCCGTGGCCGGGAAGCGGATTGCGGCGGCTAGCTTCAAATCATTGCAACAAATAACCCAACACCCAAGGTTACTCCAGCCGCCGCTTATTTATCGCGCGGGTAATGGCCTCGCCGATATAGCGTCGGCCCGGCACTGCCAGACGCGCATGGCAGTTCATTCGTCAGAAGCCTATAATGTCGGCCTTTGTGCGCCTCCAGAACCGGAAGTATCGGATCCAATGAAAAACAACAGTTATAACCACAGCGAAATTGAACCGCGCGTCCAAGAACACTGGCGCCAACAGAAATCTTTCGAAGTTACTGAAGACCCCAACCGAGAAAAATTTTATTGCCTGTCGATGTTCCCCTACCCGAGCGGTCGCCTGCATATGGGGCACGTACGCAATTACACCATCTCCGATGTCATCGCTCGATATCAGCGCATGCTCGGCAAAAATGTGCTGCACCCCATGGGCTGGGACGCGTTCGGCCTGCCGGCCGAGAACGCCGCAATCAAAAACAACACCGCGCCGGCGAAGTGGACATACAGCAACACCGACTATATGCGCCAACAACTGCAGGCGCTCGGTTTTGGTTTCGACTGGTCGCGTGAGCTCACCACCTGCAAACCCGAATACTACCGCTGGGAGCAATGGTTTTTCACAAAGCTCTACGAAAAAGGCCTCGCCTATAAAAAAATCTCGTCGGTGAACTGGTGCCCTAACGACCAAACGGTGCTGGCCAATGAACAGGTCGAGAACGGCCGCTGCTGGCGGTGCGACGCGTTGGTCGAGCGCAAAGAGATTCCACAGTGGTTTATCCGGATCACCGAATACGCCGAACAACTTCTGGAAGACCTGGATAAGCTGCCGCACTGGCCCGAGCAGGTCAAAACCATGCAGCGCAACTGGATCGGCAAAAGCCGGGGTCTGGTGATGCAGTTTAAATTGCCCGAGGCGGTCGGCGCGGCCGAGAGTATCGAGGTCTACACCACACGCCCCGACACGCTGATGGGCGTCACCTATATTTGCCTCGCCGCCGGTCACCCGATCAGCCAGACCTTGGCCAAGCAATCGCCCGAGATCCAAGCGTTTATCGAAGCCTGCAAAGTGCAATCGGTGGCCGAAGCGGATATGGCGAACATGACCAAAAAAGGCATAGCCACCGGGCTCACCGCCGCGCACCCGATCACGGGCGAGGAGGTGCCCGTGTGGGTTGCCAACTACGTGCTGATGGATTACGGCTCCGGCGCGGTGATGGCGGTGCCCGCCCACGACGAGCGCGACTACGAATTCGCCAAAACCTACAACCTGCCGATGCGCCAGGTGATCGCTCCGGCCGACGGCGGCGAACTGGACCTCGCCGCAGGCGCCTTTACCGACAAAGGCCGGCTCATCGGATCCGGCGACTTCGACGACCTCGATTTCGACGCCGCGTTTGACGCCATTGCCAAAGTATTGAGCGCTCGTGGCCTCGGGCGGGTCACCACCCAGTATCGCTTGCGCGACTGGGGCGTATCCCGCCAGCGCTATTGGGGCGCACCCATTCCAATTTTCAACCTGCCCGACGGCGGTGAAATTGCGGTGCCCGCTGAGCGCCTGCCCATTTTGCTGCCCGAAGACGTGGTCATGGATGGCGTGCAATCGCCGATCAAATCCGACCCCGAGTGGCGCAAAGACGAGCTGAACGGGCAGGCGGTAGAGCGCGAGACCGACACCTTCGATACCTTTATGGAGTCCTCTTGGTATTACGCCCGCTACACCTGCGCGCAAGCCGATACCATGATCGACCCGGCCAAAGCGAACTACTGGCTGCCTGTCGACCAATATATAGGCGGGATCGAACACGCCATTTTGCACCTGCTGTATGCGCGTTTTTTCCACAAACTGATGCGCGACGAGGGCCTGGTCGACTGCGACGAGCCGTTCGAGCGGTTGCTGTGCCAGGGCATGGTCTTAAAAGACGGTGCCAAAATGTCCAAATCGAAAGGCAACACGGTTGACCCGCAAGGGCTGATCGGCGAGTACGGCGCCGACACGGTGCGACTGTTTTCGATGTTCGCGGCCCCGCCCGAGCAAAGCCTTGAGTGGACCGCAAGCGGCGTTGAGGGTGCGTCGAAATTTCTGCGCAAACTCTGGCGCCTAGTGGTCGAGCACACAGAGGCCGGCACGCCTGGGGCTTTGGTGCAAAGCGAACTCAACGCCACACAAAAGGATTTGCGCCGCAAGACCCACGAGACAATCGTCAAAGTCAGCGACGACTTCGGGCGCAGACAAACGTTTAACACCGCCATTGCCGCGGTAATGGAATTGCTCAACGAGGTCTCGCGACACGCCGATCGGCAAACGCCATCCGGCCTTGCCGTAGAGCGCGAAGCTTTGACCACAGCGACGCTGGTGCTGGCGCCAATAGTCCCGCACATCACCCATGAACTGTGGAAGGCGCTGGGCCACACCGAGGATTTGCTCGACGCGCGCTGGCCGCAAAGCGACGACACCGCCCTGACAAAATCCACAACCACCATAGTGGTGCAGGTCAACGGCAAAGTGCGCGGCAAGTTCGACGCGCCCGTCGACGCGAGCCGCGAGCAGCTAGAAGCCCAAGCGCTGGAAGATGCCAATGTGCAGCGCTTTCTCGACGACAAAACCCTGCGCAAGGTCATAGTGGTGGCGAATAAACTTGTCAATATAGTGGCCAACTGATGCGCATTTGCCGAGGCTTGCTGCCGCTAACGGTGCTCTGCTTAAGCCTTTGCGCGTGCGGCTGGCAGTTGCGCGGCTTGGAGCGCGGCGTGCGCCCCGAGGCGCTGAACCTTGTGGTCGAAAACCGGTTCGAGCCAATCGTCCTGGCCGTGCGCGATATCATGCGCCAAAACGGCATTGCGATCAGCGACGCCACGCCGCTGCAATTGCATTTAGGTCGCGAGGAACTCGCCCGCAGAACCGTCGCGGTCACCCCCATCGGCTCGGCCTCGCAGTATGAGCTGACCTTGAGTGTGGCTTATAGGTATCACCTACAGGGCGAGCCCGCGCACCTTATGCGCACGTTGCGCGTCCATCGCGTTTTCGATTTCGACCCCACCAGTACCGTCGCCAAAAACGAAGAGGAAAACACCTTACTCGAAGAAATGCGCCGGGAAATCGCCATCCGACTGCTGAATCAGGTGCCTGTGGAATATGGCCAAGATCAGCGCTGAGCAATTGGCAGCCCGGCTAAAATCGGGCTCACACCCCGTGATTTGGGTCAGCGGCGACGAACCTCTACTGGTCCAGGAGGCGGCGCAGCAGGTGCGTCACTACGCCCAGGCTCGAAGCTTCAGCGAGCGCGAGGTCTACCACACCCAAGCAAGTTTCCAGTGGGACGCGCTTTTGCAAAGCGCCAACAGCCTTAGCCTGTTTGCCAGTAAAAAGCTGATTGAGGTTCGCCTGCACTCGGTGAAAATCGGCGATGCCGGCAACAAAGCCCTACAAGAATACTGCCGCAACAGCTCCGAGGACGTGCTGCTGCTGTTGATTTCCGACAAAGCCGACAAAGCCGCACAAAACACCGGCTGGGCGAAAGCCGTGGATGCCACCGGCCTTTGGGTGACGGTTTGGCCCATTAAAGAACAACAACTGCCGCGCTGGATTGACCAACGACTCAAAGCCGGCGGTATAAAAGCCGACTCGCAAGCGGTGGGCGTGCTCGCCAGCAAAGTCGAAGGCAACCTGCTGGCCGCGCTGCAGGAAATAGAAAAACTGAAACTGCTCGCGCCCGAAGGTGTGCTGGACGCCCCAACTATGGCGAACCTGGTGATGGACAGCGCCCGTTTCGATGTCTTCGCGCTGGTGGATAAAATTCTGGCGGGCAGAACCCAGGCCGCGGTCGTCAGCCTGAACGGCCTGCGCAACGAGGGCACCGAGGCCCTGGTCGTGCTTTGGGCTTTGGCGCGCGAAATACGCACTCTGCTCGGCCTAAAGTACACCGAAGCCCAAGGCCAGCCGCTGGAAGCTTCGGCCCGCAGCTTTGGCGTGTTTCCTCAGCGCCTTGCGCTTGTCAAAGGTGCCCTAGCCCGACTCAGTGCCCGCCAACTTGAAACGCTCTTACAAGACTGCGCGCTGGTGGACCGCGCCTCCAAAGGCATGGCCAAATGCAGCCCCTGGGATGAACTTTTAAGCATTGCCATCCGTTTGTCCGGCGAGACACTTAGCACCTTCGCGCCCGCCCCTTCTACTCGCCGGCACTGAAACCACCACGCGACATTAAACTGTATATAAATACAGATTCGAATTTTCTTGAAACGCTATATCGAAACCCAGACTAATAGTTAAATATTATAGGACGGCTGCAGCGGCCTTGTATTCTGAAAGACGCGGCTGCCATCAACCTTACGAAGTTAGCCTGCACTAACATCACCGCTTACCCACATTATATCCACAGGAAAGCCCCGTTATACTCACCTTGCATTCCCCACCAAACCGCATTATCTTGTAGGTCGACTCACAAAAAACCCTATATATGGTGTTTCAGACCTTTGACCGGCACCATCACAAAACGACAGCTGCGAGCGCTTTCGCGACGGCGCATGCACGCCAACTTGCGATTGACACGACCTAGCAGAAGGCGCCCGAACCCGGTTTCGGGGCGACCTTCGCAGGCCCAGGGTGAACCTATAACAAGACCGAACGCTTGGGGCCAGCTCGATTTGATTAACGCGTTATTGAACACATGGCTCAGTGCGCCGCCACCCAGATGCTTGAACCCGGCTCAAGTGGCCGGCCCAAGCGGCGCGCAGCGATACCGCCCTTTAACGCGCTTGGCGGTGTCCAAGTAAGCCCGCCTAGCGCGTTAAAGCAGAAACGACACAACCGAGCGCGCAACGCTCACAGTTAAAAGATGCCGATTGTTTAAACCCAAAAATCTCTAACCCAAAAGCCGTTAAAGAACCCCAAAAAAAGTCCGACAGCAGCGTCCTTAAAATTAGGACCAGTGGAGTAAATGATATGCAAGCAGATGTGGACCTGAACCAGCCGCAAGCCCCCGAAAAAGCCGCACCTGGCGCCTACAGCCACTCGCCGGTTACAACCACCGCACCCGGGCAGTTGCGGGTGATTAAGCGCAACGGCACGGTGGTGCCCTATCACACCGACAAAATCGCGATCGCGATGACCAAAGCCTTCCTCGCTGTTGAAGGCGGCACCGCAGCGGCCTCCAGCCGCATCCGCGAAATGGTCAACGGTTTAACCGAGCAGATCACCGCCACCTTCAAACGCCGCATGCCCTCGGGCGGCACCATCCACATCGAAGAGATTCAAGATCAGGTCGAGCTGACCCTGATGCGTACCGGCGAGCATAAAGTCGCCCGTGACTACGTGATCTACCGAAGCGAGCGCGCACGCCTGCGCCAGAGCCAGCAGCAAGTGGCCAGCGACATCGAATTCCCGCAAATTAAGGTCACCATGCCTGGGGGCGAGCAGGTGTCTCTGGATGTCGCGCGGCTCACAACGCTCGTGTCCGAGGCCTGCGCGGGCTTAAAAGACGTCGACCCCAAAGCCATTCTCACCGAATCGATGCGCAACCTCTACGATGGCGTCTCCTACGACGACCTCAACACCTCTTTGGTGATAGCGGCCCGCACCCTGGTCGAACAAGAACCCAACTACACCTACGCCACGGCCCGCCTGCTGATGGACAAGTTGCGCTCGGAGGCACTGCGATTTTTGGGCCTGGCCCAAGTCGCCACGCAACAAGAGATGTCCACCTATTATCCACAGTGTTTGCCCGCGTATATCCACAAGGGCATTGAGCTCGAGCTGCTGTCCCCGGAGCTTGCGAGCTTCGACTTGGCGCGATTGGGTAAAGAGCTCCTGCCCGAGCGCGACGAACAGTTTGCCTACCTCGGCCTGCAAACCCTCTACGACCGCTACTTTATCCACAGCGAGGGCACACGCTTCGAACTCCCGCAGGTATTCTTTATGCGCGTGGCCATGGGCCTTGCGGTCACCGAGCCAGACAAAAACGACAAAGCGGTCGAGTTTTATCGATTGCTATCCTCGTTCGATTACATGAGCTCGACGCCCACTTTGTTTAACGCCGGCACCCTGCGCCCGCAGCTCTCCTCTTGCTACCTGACCAGCGTGCCCGATGACCTTATGGGCATTTACGGCGCCATGCAGGATAACGCCATGCTCTCGAAGTGGGCGGGCGGTCTCGGCAACGACTGGACACCTGTGCGAGCGCTCGGCTCTTACATCAAAGGCACCAACGGCAAATCGCAAGGGGTTGTGCCCTTTTTGAAAGTGGCCAACGACACAGCCGTAGCGGTCAACCAGGGCGGCAAACGCAAAGGCGCGGTCTGCGCATACCTCGAGACCTGGCACCTCGACATTGAAGAGTTTCTGGAACTTCGCAAGAACACCGGCGACGATCGCCGCCGCACCCACGATATGAACACCGCCAACTGGGTGCCGGATCTGTTTATGAAGCGCGTCTTCGACGACCAGGAGTGGACGCTCTTCTCCCCGTGCGACGCACCGGATTTGCACGATCTTGTCGGCGAAGCGTTTGAGAAGCGCTATTGCGAATACGAGCAACTCGCCCGCGACGGCAAACTGAAACTGCACAAAAAGGTTCGAGCGCTCGACCTTTGGCGGAAAATGCTGGGCATGCTGTTTGAAACCGGCCACCCCTGGATCACCTTCAAAGACAGCTGCAACCTGCGCAGCCCCCAGCAGCACGCAGGCGTTGTCCACTCCTCCAACCTGTGTACCGAAATCACGCTGAACACCAAGCCGAACGAGGAAATCGCGGTCTGCAACTTAGGCTCGGTCAACCTCGCCGCGCACATTGTTGAAGGCCAGCTCGATGAAGCCAAATTAAAGGCAACCGTAAGCACCGCCATTCGCATGCTCGATAACGTCATCGACATCAACTATTACGCGGTGCCAGCGGCGCGCACCTCCAACCTGCGCCACCGCCCCATCGGTTTGGGTCTTATGGGCTTTCAGGACGCCCTTTACAAAATGCGCATTCCCTACAGTTCGGACGAGGCGGTCACTTTTGCCGACCGCTCGATGGAGCTGATCAGCTACTACGCGATCGACTCGTCAAGCAACCTTGCGCTCGAGCGCGGCCGCTATAGCAGCTTCGAAGGTTCACTGTGGAGCAAAGGCATTCTGCCTATCGACTCCATCGATATCCTCGCGCGCGAACGCGGCGAAAAATACCTCGAGCAAGATCGCAGTCAAACCAAAAACTGGGCCGAGCTGCGCTCCAAGGTGCTGAGCCAAGGCATGCGCAACTCCAACGTGATGGCGATCGCGCCCACCGCCACCATCGCCAATATCACCGGGGTTTCCCAGTCGATTGAACCGACTTACCAAAACCTCTATGTGAAGTCGAACCTCTCTGGCGAGTTTACTGTGGTCAACCCGTTTTTGGTCCACGACCTTAAAGACCGAGGCCTTTGGGACAACGTCATGGTCAACGACCTCAAATATTACGAAGGTTCGGTGCAGAAGGTTGACCGCATCCCCGAAGACCTGAAGCTGCTGTACGCCACCGCATTCGAAGTGGAACCGCGCTGGATCGTCGACGCCGCAAGCCGCCGCCAGAAGTGGATAGACCAAGCGCAAAGTTTGAATATCTATATCGCCGGTGCCAACGGCAAAAAGTTGGATTTCACTTACCGCATGGCTTGGTTTCGCGGGCTTAAAACCACTTACTACCTGCGCGCACTGGCCGCGACCAGCACCGAGAAATCCACGGTTCAGGGCGGCACTTTGAACGCTGTGGCCTCCGGGGGCGGCAACGGCGCGTCGCTGGCGCCGACGGCACCGGAGGCCATGGCGGCACCGGCAGAGGTCCCCAAAGCCTGCTCTTTGGACGATCCAGAATGCGAAGCCTGCCAGTAACGGCGCAGGCCCGACCAATCGATACGCTTTAAAACAGAGGAGCATCACTATGCTGAGCTGGGACGATTTTCATACCGACGCCCCTATAGGGGTAAAACCGGCGGGCCAGCGCGCCCCCTCCACCGCGCGCGACACAGCCGTCGGTGAACCACCGCGCCGTGTGGCCACGCCTGTCGAAAGCACAGAAGCTTCCACGGCGAGCGAACCCGCAAGTAACCAAAAGCGCTCGCAAGCGCCTGGTGCAGCACAAAGCGCCGGCCAGGCCGAGCCCGAGGCGAGCTTTGAGCGAACCGAGGCACCCGCCGCGCGCAGCGCCCCCACGAAGCTTGCGAAAACTATGACCGAGGCGGTGCACCTGGCCCAGGAAGCCATCGAAGCGCTGGACCCAGCCCCGGGCCTTGAAGACTTGGAGATGGGCGCCAGCCGTATTCAGGTGGACGACAAGCGGATGATCAACTGCCGTGCCGACCTGAACCAGCTGGTGCCGTTCAAATACGAATGGGCCTGGCAGAAGTACTTGGACGGCTGCGCCAACCACTGGATGCC
>CAZING010000069.1:0-14527 GCA_964540505.1 uncultured Cellvibrionaceae bacterium
AGGTCGAACAAGCCGACCTTCCGTTGTTCAACGCGCTTAAGCGCAAGCGCAAAGCGCTGGCGGAAGAATTGGGGGTGCCGCCCTATGTGATCTTTCACGATGCTACATTGCGCGAGCTGGCTCTGCGCAAACCCACCACCAAACACGCGATGCTCGAAGTCAACGGCATAGGCGACGCAAAACTGCAACGCTTCGGTGACGCATTCCTTGATGTGATGCTCGAATTCGAGTACGCATAAAACGCCCCGCGTAATGGCCGCTCGCAGGGCGGGCCTGGGTGTCCCGCATTTTGGGCCTTCTGCACTACCACGTAAAAGGTAGCCCTTGGCGGGCATCCCAAGATACGAAAACTGCACGCGTCCGTTATAGCGCAATTGCAGTGGGCGGGCTTCGATTTCATTTCGCCATCACGCAATGCAAGCGTTCAGCCGCCGGCTTTTTTTGCAGCGAAACGAATCGCTGGTTTCAATATTATGTCGACGGGCGCGGGACATTTTATAGCGTACGAGAAATCGCAAACTACCCAACAAAAAAATTGGGTTTAATTCGACTTGTAATAGGGCGTCTTGTAGCGGTTTACGCGAACAATTTACGTGACATGATTGGAATAAAAAACGCGATTTAAATCACGAAGACTTCATCGCTAATAACCCTTTGAAACAAGGATAAACCAAATAAATTCTTTGGTCATAAGCGGTGGTCAGACCAATAATTTCCGCTTGTCTTACAGAGTTTTAAAAATAGTAATATAAATATTCAAAAGGACGCAGTTTTATGCGAAGATGAAAAACATTAACGAATAAAATATTGTTTTGAGTTTTATATAATCGTGAGAAAATTGCGAGCTTAAAAAAGGGAACTGGTCGGCCATTTTGAGTTTATTTATTAAAATTATTCCGGTGTGGGAGCAATCTAACGTTTTTACCGACGAGTGTCGGTTGCCTAGCTTCTTAAAGCTACTATAGTATGCGCTTTTGCGATCGCACTTTGATAGCGCTACCTTTTTTTGACAAACCGTGTAATCTGGAACGCGAATGACTGTACTTGAGAGGAACTTTAATCTATCCCAGCGAATGACTCATGAGTTGGGCCGGGCGATAGTATGTGGGGAATTCGATCGCCGGCGAAGCTTGCCGACCGAAGCGGATTTATGTGAAAAATATGGAATCAGCCGGACCGCGGTACGGGAAGCCGTCAAGATGCTGTCAGCTAAAGGGTTGATCTCCAGCCGACCGCGTCAAGGGATCCGAATTCTACCGGAAGAAGAGTGGAACATTTTCGATTCCGATTTACTGAGTTGGTCTTTGCAGGGCAAGCCTTCGCTGCGAGTGCTGAAGGAGTTCCTTCAGATGCGCATTGCCATTGAACCGGAAGCGGCTGCTTTGGGTGCCCGGTACCGAAAGCCCGGGCGGCTTGTCGAAGTCGCCGATGCGTTAATGCGCATGGAGGCCGCCGGGGATAACCACGAGGCGGCGTTGGTGGCCGACATCGATTTTCACATCGCGGTCCTCTATTCCAGCGAGAACCGGTTCTTTATACGGATGCGCGACTTTGTGCGCACGGCGCTTAACGCCAGTATTCGCCATACGAATATGCTAAAAGCAGACCAGGCGGCGATTGTCGAGGAGCACGCCCGGGTGCTGCGAGCGATGGAGCAAGGCGACGCGGAGGAGGCCAAACGCGCGATGTTCTTTTTGATCGAAGAAGCTTTGGGGTTCATCGACCAGGCCATTGCCGCCACGCGCGCCTGATCGGGCCGCATTGTTTACCGCTTTCGACGCCCACCGAACGCCCCGATTGTATTGGAGCATTCGGTGGGCGTCGAGCTTGTTTATTATTTAGCCAAACACCGTTAGACTGTGCAACACGGTTCGGGCGCGCCCGTTGGGCAACCGCGCGAGTCGGCCTTGCGGTTGGGTGTCAATAATGAGTGTGCCTCGCCGTTGCAGGATCTAATACCAACAACGAGGAACCCCAACACTTGAGCAAAAAGAAAAAACCAAGCCACGACCCTTTTGCCACGCGAGAAGCGCAAAAGTACGACAACCCCATCCCCAGTCGCGAATTTATCCTGTCCCTCCTCGAGACTTCCGCAGGCCCTCTGCCTGGCGAGCAGATCGCAGAAACATTGCAATTATCCTCAGACGAGCAACTCGAAGCCTTAAGGCGACGGTTGAACGCGATGGAGCGCGACGGTCAGGTGGTGCGAAACCGCAAAGGCGGTTACGGCAAGATCGAAAAAATGGATTTGGTGCGCGGGCGCGTGCAAGGCCACAGAGACGGCTACGGCTTTGTGATTCCGGCCGAGGGCGGCGACGACTTTTACCTATCGAACCGTCAAATGCGCAAAGTTTTTGACGGGGACGAGGTCTTGGTCCGCCACGCGAATCCTGGCTTTAAGGGCCGTAAAGAAGGTGCGATTGTCGAAATTCTGGTGAAGAACACCAAGCAACTGGTCGGGCGTTTGGTTGTCGAGCGCGGCCTGACACTGGTTCGTCCGGACAACCCCAGGGTTGTACAAAATGTCGTGATTGTACCCGACGGTATTGGGCGCGCCGAGCAAGGGCAATTTGTGGTGGTGGAGATTGAGGAGTACCCCACTCGCGACAGCCTACCAAAGGGCCGGGTGGCGGAAGTTTTGGGCGATCACCTAGCGCCGGGAATGGAAATCGACGTCGCGATTCGCAACCACGGTGTTCCTCATATTTGGCCGCCTGAGGTCGAAGAGCAGGCGAGTGCCTTTCCGACTGAAGTGGTCGAAAAAGATAAAAAGCATCGCCTGGACCTGCGCGGCCTGCCGCTGGTGACCATTGACGGCGAGGACGCTCGGGATTTTGACGACGCGGTCTACTGTGAGCCCAAAAAATCCGGCGGCTGGCGGCTGTTTGTCGCCATAGCGGACGTCTCTCACTACGTGTCGGTGGGCGACGCGCTCGATACCGAAGCCATAGTGCGCGGCAATTCTGTGTATTTCCCAGATTATGTCGTGCCCATGTTGCCAGAAGCGCTGTCCAACGGTTTGTGCTCATTAAACCCCGAGGTCGACCGACTGTGTATGGTCTGCGAGATGACCGTCAGCGCGGCCGGCAAAGTAAGTGGCTTTTGGTTTTACGAAGGCGTGATGCACTCGAAAGCGCGTTTGACCTACACTCAGGTGGGCCAAATAATTGCGCAGCGCGGCGACCGCAAAAGCGGCATTCGCAAACAGTTTGCCAATATCGTCGCGCACCTTGACGACTTGCACGACCTGTATCAGGTATTTTTGGACGCCCGTAAAAAACGCGGTGCCATCGAGTTTGAAACACAGGAAACGCGCATCGAGTTTGATCAAGAGCGCAAGATCAAGCAAATCGTCCCGGTGGTGCGCAATGATGCTCACAAGCTTATCGAAGAGTGCATGCTGGCGGCCAATGTGTGCGCCGCACGCTTTCTGGCCCAGCATCAATTGCCCGCGCTCTACAGAGTCCACGAAGGCCCCAAGCCGCAAAAGCTCGAGCTATTAAAAGAGTTTCTTGGGGGCATTGGCCTGGCTCTGCCTGCGACCGCTAAAATCACGCCGCAGGATTATCAATCGGTGCTTGCGGCCGTCGAGGGCAGGCCGGACGCTAATGTGATTCAGACGGTGATGCTGCGCAGCATGAACCAGGCCGTCTACCAACCCGATAACGCAGGGCACTTTGGCTTGGCATTCGACGCTTACGCCCACTTTACCTCGCCCATTAGGCGCTATCCGGACCTGTTGGTACATCGAGCTATTCGCTCGGTGATTCGCTCGAACGTCGAATCCAAAAGAGTTCGACGCCACCCGAAAGCCCGCAACATAGCCGCCAAAAAAGCTTACCCCTATGGCGTGCCGGAGATGCTTGCGCTTGGCGAGCAATGCTCGCTGACCGAGCGCCGCGCCGACGACGCCACCCGCGAGGTCGTCAGTTGGTTGAAGTGCGAATTTCTTCAAAGCCGCGTTGGCGAGGTCTTTGAGGGGGTGATCTCGAGCGTTACCTCGTTTGGGTTGTTTGTGGAATTGAACCAAATTTTTATCGAAGGGCTGGTGCACATCACCGCGCTGCCTCAGGATTACTATCACCATGAGCCGGCGCGCCACTGCTTGGTGGGCGAGCGCAGCAAACGGCTCTTTGCGCTGGGGGACCCTTTGACGGTGCGCGTGGTACGCGTGAACCTGGATGAGCGAAAGATCGATTTTGAAGTGGTAGACGGCGACAAAGCCGGGAAACCACGCGGTCGGAAAAAACACGGAAAGGCCGATAAAGCCGCCGGGCTCGCGGCGGACTCCAGCACCAACGCGCAAGGGCAGAGCCCTAAAAAAACCAAAAGTAAAGACAAAGCCGCGCACGAAGGCGGCGCCGCAAAGCGCTCAAAGCGCGGCAGGCGCCAATCTAGGTGAGCCAAGCGCCTCGACCCAGAATGTAGGCCCTCAATGTTTGTCGCCCCCGAGAGCCTTGTGGGGTTTCGCTCGGTCGGGTTGCCGGGTCAACAGGGGTCGCTAAACTGACGCGCGCGATTTTTCTGCTGTAGGGGCGGCCCTCAATGGCCGCCCGTTTTGCATGTAAGACTTGGATTCGCAGCCGCGGCGAATTTCGGGCGGGCATGCCCCCAGTCATCGCACAGAAGCACCGCAAAGTGGCTGAGTGCTACAGCCTATCGCTCACTGAAGACGCACGGGTTGCCAAGCGCGTCCTTAACGCTGACTTCTCAAGTATTGGAATTTGCAGTAGTCTCGCGATACCTATTTTGTTTCAGGAATTGACGTGGCGACTCCAGAGTTAGTTTTCGGCCTCCATTCGGTACAACCTCTCATCCAGCATAGCCCGACCCGAATATTCGAGCTTTGGTTATTGGACGGTCGTCAGGACAAGCGAATGGGGGCGATACAGTCCGCCGCCGAAAAGCAGGGGCTGAAAATTTTATACAAATCGAGAAGCGCGCTCGACGAACGCTGCGCCGGCAACCACCAAGGGGTTATCGCCTTCGTTCAGCCCAGCAAGGGCGTGGATGAAACCGAGCTCTATCAACTGCTGGAGGGTCTATCCGAAGCGCCATTACTGATGGTGCTCGACGGCGTTACCGACCCGCACAATCTCGGCGCCTGTCTGCGCTCGGCCAATGCTGCGGGCGTGCACGCAGTGATAGTCCCAAAGGATAATTCCGCAGGGCTTAACGAAGTTGTCCGAAAAGTGGCATGCGGGGCAGCCGAGCTGACGCCATTGGTCACCGTAACCAATTTGGCCAGAACTTTAAAGAAGCTTCAGGATCTAGGACTTTGGGTTGTGGGGACGACAGGCGACTCGCAGGTGGCGATATACGATGCTCCGCTTACCGGGCCCTTGGTGATTGTGATGGGCGCAGAGGGCTGCGGAATGCGCCGTTTAACTCGTGAGCTTTGTGATCATCTGGCCTATATTCCAATGGCTGGAGGGGTCTCCAGTTTGAATGTATCCGTGGCGGCGGGCGTGTGTCTTTTCGAGGCAGTCCGACAGCGTCAACGGGTATAAGTGTCATCTTCAAAAGGCGAAGTGGAGAGTTGAAGTGGTTGAGCGATTATTAATTGGAAGCATTGTCGGCGCACTGGTCCTAACCGGGGCTTTACCAAGTGTCGCGAGCGCGCAAAGCGCGCGTCAATACTGCGAAGAAATGTACCCTGTCGAAAGCTATGAAGCGGACGAACGCAGCCAGTACATAGATGAATGCATAGCCGTTACGGCAGAAGAGTACGCCGAACCCCAGGACGACGGCTATTACGATGGTACAATCGACGACTACGTCGAGTCGCTGCCAGCCGATAATTCCGCTCCGAGCGACGATAACGCGGCGGATGCTTCAGGCTACGACGATGAGCAATACGAGCCGTACAATCAATACGAGTAACCTCAGAGCGAAGCGACGCAGGCTTCGGTGACCGAGGTCGCCCGCGACTTATAGAAGCCGTGCGCTTCTGGCCCGGCGCTGTCGAGTCGGCCTAACGAACCTGCACAGGCGCAAGCCGTCGGCCTACATTTGCTCGCCCGCGACATGGCGGTCCAGAAAACCTCTGATCAGCTTGCCGGTACTGTCGGCGCGAACGCTTGTGCTGCCCGGCGCAATCGGTTTTTGCAGATACAGGTCGTACTCTTGTCCTCGCGCCGCGAGAACTCTATTTTTTGCCTCTCGAGTTACAAGCCCTCGACTTTTACTGAACAAGTCAAACGTTAATACGCTCGGAGTATTCAATAGCTCGGCGCTCGCATCGAGCCCCGGCTGCAAATCCACCAAGATCAACGCTCGGATATCGCGGTCCACTATCGCTTTTTTATTGCCTTTCTCGACACTCGATGGTGGTGTTTGTGGTGCGCGGCTGTTGAAGCGAAGGCTGATGTACCCACCGGCACCTTCCCCCAAAAGCGCGATGTTGTACTGCTCTTTCTGATGTAAAAACGCTATGGCCCTTGTAAGGACATCTTCCGTAAATGTTAAATAGTTCTGCCAGTCAGTGAAGGGCGACGGCTGATCATCGGCGTCATCCGTGTTATCGTCCGGGGCGTTGTCGCCGGCGTGGGTCTCGGCTTCTGTCTCGCTAAAAACGACCTGGGTTTCATCTACGTCACCGTCATCCGGGGGTGCTTCGGTGGCCGCAGCCGGTGCAGGCGCGGGTTTCTCGCTGGCGCGTTGGGGTGGAGGTGGGCCGAAAAATTCGGGCAGTGCGATAAGCAAAGTGGACCAACCCGCCTCCGGCAGCGACGCCTGTAAGGTCTGCACCAGCGGGTTTGAGGCATAGGGCAACCCCGGGGCGGCGACTATGATCACCGCACCTTTAGCTGCTGCGCTCTTTTCGGGTTGCCAGAACGCGAGCAGACGGCGGTTGTGGTCGAGGTCGATCCAAACCGGAATCGGCCGGTCAATGGTGGTTGCCAGCAACCGCGAACGGTCCCGTTGCACTTGAGGCAGTGTAATTGGGTGCCGTTGCGTCTCGGGCGCAGGTGCCGTCGAGGCCGGAGCGCTGGGCTCGACTTCTTTGACCGCGGCGGGCTCGGCGAAGACTGGCAAAAGCGCGAACCATAGTCCAAAAGCGCCGAAAAATTTTACGGTTCGAATATTGCTGCGGCTTCTTCGCAAACGAAAGGCAGGCGCGAATGCTCTAAGGTGTTGGGATGTTGGCATATCCAGTACAATGTTGCGACGCAGGGGATCGTGTTAGTTTCTAAAGCTTGGTTGCTGAGGGTGTTATATGCAAGTACCGCAAAAGACCCCGCGCGATTATTGGATCGCGCCATCGATACTTTCGGCCGATTTCGCGCGGCTGGGTGAAGAGGTAGACGCGGTCTTGTCGGCCGGCGCGGACATGATACATTTCGACGTCATGGATAACCATTTTGTGCCCAATCTCACGGTGGGGCCGCTGGTTTGCAAGGCTTTGCGTCGGTACGGTGTGACCGCGCCCATCGATGTGCATTTAATGGTGGAGCCTGTCGATTCGGTCATAGAGCAGTTTCTCGAGGCGGGGGCGAGCTGCATCAGCTTTCACCCGCAAGCGACTCGTCACATCGATCGCTCTCTCGAATTGGTCAAATCGGCCGGTGCCATGGCCGGTTTGGTGCTGAACCCTGCGACCCCCCTCTCGTTAATTTCACCGGTTTTGCATAAGTTGGATATATTATTGCTTATGTCTGTGAACCCGGGCTTTGGCGGGCAAAAATTTATTCCTTATGTGCTTGAAAAAGTTAAAGAAGCGCGCCGCGAAATAGACCGCTTGAACCTGAACACGCGCCTGGAAGTCGACGGCGGCGTGAACGAGAGTAATCTTGCAGAGCTGGCTGAAGCGGGCGCAGACACGTTTGTTATGGGCTCGGCGATATTCGGTGCGGGGGATTACCACGCGACCCTCGCGCGCCTACGGAAGATTTTGAGCAACGAGGTTTGAAGTTTAAACATTTAGGATTCAGACCGTTTCGGTGTCGAGATATTGGACGGTTGGGCGGGCTGTAAGACGGTCGGTCGAGCAATCGAAGCGCGCGCATATACAATAATTTGGGGGAATTATGAGAATTTGGATTGTACTGGCAGGACTGGTTGTGGCGTTGGTGGGTTGTTCTGGCCCGAAAACGGTAACTCAAATGCCGCCTGAATCGGTGGAGGCTGCGCCGGAATACCGCATCGGTGTCGGCGATGTGCTTTCTGTCCAGGTGTGGAAGAGCCCCGAATTGTCTGTTGCGCGGCTTCCCGTTAGGCCCGACGGCAAAATTTCCGTGCCTCTAATCGGTGATGTGGTTGCGGTCGGACAGACAAGCGACGGCCTGGGTTCCGAGTTGACCGCGGGGTTTTTGGAATATGTCCGTAACCCACAAGTGACGGTCTCTGTAGTTGAGGCGATTAGCGCAGAGTATTTGCGCCGCGTTAGGGTCACCGGTGCGGTTTCCGAGCCACTCAGCGTGCCTTTTCAGAAAGGCATGACGGTGATGGACCTGATACTGCAGGCCGGCGGCTTAACCGAATTCGCCAGGCCAAATAAGACGAAGCTTTATCGCAGGGTGGGCGACAAGGTTGAGGCGTTTCCAGTCTATCTGGACGATATCTTGAATAAAGGCCGCGTGAGTACCAACTATACTCTGCAGCCTTCCGACACTGTAACCGTGCCTGAGCGGGTCTTTTAACGGTTCGCTCTTTATCGGTCGGGTTCACCAGTTTGCGAGGTCAACATTGGAAAATAAAAACAGATATAAGGTCACCTCTATAGAGCATCCGAATACGCCGCGTTCGGTCATCGATAACATGTCGGAGGTTAGGTCTTTTTCAACAAGAGAGTTGACCAACTTAAAAATTGTTCACGGCGGCGATGAAGGCACAGAGCACCTGCGCGTATTTCGCGATCTTCGTACGCAATTGGTAAAGCACGCTCAAGGCAAGAACTTCGTGTGCTTGGTAACCTCAGCCGCCCCCGGCGGCGGCTCTTATGTAGCGGCCAATTTGGCTGCGACTATTGCCTTGGATCGCGCCAAAACCTCGCTGTTTTTAGATTGCAATCTCTACGACCCTTTCGGCGAAAATCTTCTGCCGGTGCCCGCTCACTTGGGGCTGACCGATTACATCGACGACCCATCTATCAGCACGTCTGAAGTTGTTTACGCGAGCGGAATTCCCAGGGTTCGCGTTGTGCCTGTAGGCAATAACCGAGAGGGCGGCACCGAGAAAATCAACTCCCTTCGGATGCGCGAGTTTTTCCACGAAATTAAAACCCGATACCCCGACCGCTATACCATAGTCGACGCACCTTCGGCTGCGGAATACGATGCTGAAATCCGAATTCTTGCCGATCTTTGTGATTTCGTGCTTTTAGTGGTGCCTTACGGCAAAGTGACGGACGTCGAGGTGCAGTCGGCGATCGATAAAATTGGCGCTGAAAAGATAGCCGGTGTGGTTTTTAATCGCGGCTAGTGGGCCATGCAGTAAATCAGGTGATTAAGGGGCAGCGCCCGCGCGTTCGGGTGAAGGCAGGGAATGCAGAAATAGTGGGCCTATTTCAAGCTTTCCCAGCGCCCTAATGTACGCTCTAGCGCAGCGCACAGTTACCAAAATTTTCGTATGACCCGCTAGTACCATTATTTTCCGTTAAAGAGCGTTTTGTTTTGGACAATACACAGTTAATTAAAGATCTTCTCCAGGCCTTAAAGGTGGAGTTAATTCGTTTTCGGGCGCTTGCCGCGTTCCTTTTTGCGATTGTGTTGCTCGTTGGCGTGGCGGTCGCGATTAACTGGCCGAAATATTACGTTTCCAGTGCCTTAATCGTGAGGGACGTCACCAACGTGATTCAACCTCTGATGAAAGGCGCCGCCGAGATCGCCGATGTGAACACCAACATGAACATAGAAGAGGTGCTTACGTCGCGGCGAATGCTGGAGGGTATCCACGCCAAGCTCAACCCTGATGCCGAAGCATTGTCGCCGCGGGAGCTGGAAGAAGAGATATATAGAATACGCAGTAACATCATCGTTAAGCAGGTTCCCGGCAGTCGCGACACCCAGCACCGCGTGTTTTATCAAGCCGCTAGCGCAGAGGAGGCATACAACACGCTTTCTGCAATCGTCGAGGTTTTCATCTTCGATACAGTAGAGGCCAAAAAACGTGAGAGCAATAACGCCTACAAGTTTATCAGTGAGCAGGTAGAGAACTACAAAAGGCGTCTCGAAAAAGCCGATCAAAAACTCAAAGAATTTAAATCCCGTAGTATCGATGCTACCGAAGGCGGCGTTCAGAAGCGAATTGCCGAGTTAAAAGCCGAGATTCAAGGCCTCCGGCTGTCCATCAATGAAAGTGAAGAGAGAATCCGAACAACTCGCGGACAGCTGAAAGACGAACAACAGTATTTAAGTGTTCGAACTCGCTTGCAAGACCTTGAAGCGCGCAAGACCCTGCTAACCGACCAGTTGGACCAGCTGTTGTTGGTGTACCAGGATTCTTACCCGGATATAGTGACGATCAAAAAGCAAATTGCCGAGATCGATATGCAGCTGTATGACATCACGGCCGGGCAAAACTGGCGGGGGTCGAACAATTCTGAGCTGCCCTTGTTCGAGGAGCTTAGAAAACAGCTGTCCGCCGCCGAGCTGGAACTGATCACCCAAAAGCGTCGCTTGGGCTCGCTCCAAGAGTTGCTTGAAAACGAGTACGCGCGTGCGGAAGAAGTGGCCTCGAACCAAGCCGAACTCGCGGATTTAATGCGTGATTACGAAGTCACGCAAACCCATTACGAGCAGATGCTGTCCAGAAAAGAGAGCTCCATACTAACCATGGCGCTGAACGAGGAAGGCCAGGGCGCAAGCTTTCGCGTAATCGAGCCGCCTTACTTCCCGCTCGAACCGGCCGGCTTCAGAGCGCTTTATATCTATTTCGCGTCGCCGTTACTCGCGCTGGGCGCGCCGATTGGCTTGGTGGTGCTTTACATATTGCTGGACCCGAGACAGCGGTCTTATCAAATGCTTAAGCAAAGACTTCCCGAGGGCGTGGAGCTTATCGCGAACGTGCCCCATCGAGGTACCCCGCTGGGACAAAGGTTGTTGCGCAAAGACATGATTATGCTAACTTTTGTAGGGTTAACTTTGGCGGGGGCTTATATTTATGGGTTTATAGAGTACCAAGCGGTGCTTTAAACCGAGAACGAGATCGGGTTTAGCTGGGCGATTGTTCAGTGCCGTACTTTCGAAATACCGGATTCGGAAATCATTGCCTGGTAAAAGCCCATCATCCAATAGCCGCCGCAAATCAATAGCAGCGGACTTAAGACAACGGTTCGCAGTTTATCGATAGGTTGTTGGTAGACCAGATGCCGACCGACGATTCTTGCAATCTTCACGAGCATAATCACTGGCAAGGCCACCGCAAACGCCACCTTGCGCAAGGTGTTCGCACGCTTTTGGTAACGTATGTAATATAAGTTTTGACCGTTAATGTAGATTTTCTTTAGCACTTTTTTAAGTGGCGAATCCTGAGTTTGTAAACCGAGCATGTCTGGAAAAAATTTAAGCGCGTAGCCTTTGGCTCTTAAGCCTTCGGTTAATTCGGTATCTTGCATTCTGGGAATGTCTTTAAACCCTCCCTCGGTCAGAAATAGCTGTTTATCGAAACACATAAATGCCGAACTGAGGTTTTTACGGTCTGAAGCGGGGCGGGCCGCCTGAGATTCGGAATTAAAATAATAATGCTCGATATAAGACGCCACGCCGATGCTGGTGCGCGGGTTTAACTCCAGCGCCCCACCGAATATTTTTGCGCCTTGTTGATAGTGTTGCCAAGCGGCATTAATGGCGCCGTCACCGAGTTCGACATCGGCATCGATAAAAACGAGTAGCTTGCCCGACGCCAAATTCGCACCGATATTACGACCAATACCTGGGTTGAAGCGTGTCTGTTCGTGATGAAATTTGACGAAGTCATAGCCCGCGACCTTGCGTTCGACCTCGTTGTGATTCGAGCAATCGACAACCAACACTTCGGTTTCACAAGTCGTCGGCATTTGCTTTTGCAATTGGTCCAGCGTCGCCTCTATAGTGTCTTGAGTGTCGTACGATGGGATTATGATCGATACGTCCAAGCTCTACTCCTTATGCGCGTTTGCGAACAATAACTTGCGGCGCATGGCGATGGCGCCAATGTTGAACTCTTCATCGAGTAAGCGCTTGGCGGCGACAACTTGATCGTTGTTAGCGCGATGGAATGATGTTTCAATCATAGCGGCTAAACTTGTGGGGTCTTTTTCCGGCACAAGCTGACCCGTTAGGTTCGGCATGACGATTTCAGGTATGCCTGAGTGCTGCGTGGCGATCACCGGTATACCGAGGGCCATGGCTTCCATTATGACCACCGGGAGCCCCTCCATCTCCCCGGACGCGCTGGTGACCGAGGGCACCACGACCAGGTCGGCGTTTTTCATTTCTCTTTCGACCTCATCAGAAGCCAGTTTGCCTGTGAAGTTAACTGCATCATCGAGTTCAAGGTCGGTTACGGCTTTTTTGAGCTCGGTTAACAGAGGGCCATCGCCCACCAAGGTCAACTTAAACGCAAAGCGCTTTTTCTTCAGCAGTGCACAGGCTTCCACGAGGTACTTGAAACCTTTTTTCTCGACAAACCGACCCACGCAGAGAAGCCGAGCGGTAGAATCGCTGGGTGGCAAAGCAGCGGGGTGAAACGCGTATTGACTGAAGTCCATGCCGCAGCGGACCAGATGAGATTTATCGCGACAGGGATAAATTTTGTCGAAATAGTCAATGTTGTAATTCGATATCATCATCAACATTTTCGCGCTTTTAAGTTTCTGCTTTACGCCGAGTATATGAGGCGTTCGATAAGTGCCGGCAGAATGTACGGTGATGCTAAAAGGCAGGCGGGCATGAAACGCTGCGTACATCGCTATAGAAGCAGATGCGTTCATAAAATGGGCGTGAATATGCGTAATCTCGTTGGACTTTAACTCTTTCACCAAGCTTGTGGCGACAAAGTAGTGATACAACATTTTCAGGCGACGCTTGAACGAGAATTCTTCTTCAGCAAATGCCCTATAGGCCCCGCAAAGAAAGCGGGCAGGGTTGTTGAGCAGTTGCCCGAGCAGACCCGGAAGCAATTTTTTGGGCTTAACGGGGTAAAGATAGTGGGTCTCCTCAACCAGGGGCTTTGCATCGGGGGCGGAGGTGGCAAAATCCTGTTTTACCCCGAAAAGTACTATCTCTACATTGAGGCTGCGCAGGGCGGCAATTTCTCTGCGGATGAACGTGTGTGATTGAGTGCCGAAACAGTTGGTGAGGTAGGCAATTTTCATTCTAAGGTGCTTGTCGAATTTTTTGCATCTTAGCATAAGTCTACGTTCGATTACCCGCTATGACAGTGCCCGCCAACCGGCTCTGTTGTCGCCCGCAAGTCGTTTGGGTAAAGCTCCAGCTGTGCTCAAGATTGGCGGCTGCGAGAACGCGAGCGCTGGCAATTGCATCAACGCGAGGGGTTGAGGGATTCTAAATACTCGGCGATTCGGTTGCTTACGCCTTGGACGTTCGGGTTTCTTGGGCGAGGTGAGAAGGTCTCAAGGTGTTCGAGTCTTTGAGGTAAGGTGTCTTCCGTAAAGCTTAAAATGTGCCCCAAGCTTTCAAACTTCGCCGCAGTGGACTCTTGGTGGTCGTTAACGTGTTCGCCTAGACGAGCCAAGCGCGGCATTACGAGTAGGGGGGTGTTGGTCTTAAGTGCCGCCATGATTATCCCGATTCCTGCATGAGCGATGATCAAGGAGGCGTTTTTCACGCGGTCATCGAACACGGACTTATCTAAAAACCGGACATACTCACAGCGCTGGGGAAGGTAGCGACTCTCGCCAATCTGCGCGAATACGGGCTCTGTCAGAAGGCCGGATTCAACCGCTGAATCCACAGTGCGAAATAATCGGTCGAACGGGAGCATGCTGCCTGAGGTTACGAATATCATAACAGTTCACCAACATATTCCGCCTTCGGGTGCTTGGCGGCGACTTCTGGCCACTGAACGATAAAAACGGACGCGATTTTTTTTACAAGCTTTCCGCTTAATGACAATTCGTCTATCTGAGCCACGCTGTCTATCCAAACAATTTTTGTTCCGAACAGTTTGCATACCAGACAGACGATGGCAATTGGCAAAGAGCCCGTTGTGACAATGACATCCGGCCGCTCTTTTATCGCAAAAATGACGCTTCGTATAAAGGTCGCAATTATGTGCAGAGGTTTATTTCGATCACACTCGCCGACCACGTAGGTGCGACCGAGCTGCTCAAGTTCGGTTGCCCAAATTTGGCGAGACGTGACGAACAACGAAGGTTCTATTGGCCAAGAATCGACAGTTTCCATCAGGCTGTACAATTCAGTCATGTGGCCGCCTGATGACGCGCCCAGACACAATTTAATCGGCTTTTTCTTGCTAGTCATCGTTTCGCGCCATCCGAATTTGGCGGTTAATGTAGCTTGGAACGCAGCGATTTATCAAGAGGGTGAAGCCTTCCGAAGGTGAAGTCAGTTCGGGCTTCCTT
>CAZING010000070.1:0-14407 GCA_964540505.1 uncultured Cellvibrionaceae bacterium
CCCACGGCAATTGTCAGGGTAAAACTCAGGAAGGTGCCCATCATCATGTATTCTGCTTTGCGGCGGTCTTCGGTGTCTTTAAACCGAAATGCGGTCTTCAAAGCCATCACAAAACCAATGGCTATGTACTCGCCGACCAACACAAACGTGAGAATCAACAATCGCTCCAAGTAGCCGATCATGGCACCGGCCTTGGTCAGGGAATCCTCATCGTTTTCCACCGCTCGCAGCTCGTCGATCCATGGTCTCAAGCACATGGCGATCAACACAGAGGTAGGTAAAAGCACCAACAGATAGGCCAAGACGACCAATAGCGTTTGGGCGCTGATCAGGGGCGCTGCGATCAACTGCAGCTCGGCGAAGCCGGTGTAGCCGCTCCAAACACCAACCAATACCAACCAGTGAATCAGTTGGTCTGCAATAAAGGCTTTGACGTTGCTTTGCGGCAAATAGGATTTGCCCAGGTCCGTCAGACAATGGGTCACCAACACCACCGAACCGACCAACAGTGCCGCGCTTAGCGGAGCGGAACACAAGACAAACACCGCACTGGCGCCGGCTCCGTGCGCCAAGCTATGCCAATACAGTTTTGTGGACCGGGCATGACGTTGATACCGGTCGGCGATCCAGTGCACCGGCTGCAGCGGGAAATCAAACAGAAAGTGCACCAGAAACAACCCAATTAAAAGCTTGGCATCTTCAGGCGACACAGGTTTCCTCCATGAGTTTGTTCACGGTCTCGGCGTACCGCTCGATCAAATTATAGCGAGCACGGAGCAGGCTTTTGGTGATGGTGGAGCGGCTTTTACCCAGCGCATCGGCTACCGCTTGGTGCCCCTCGGGGTATTGCAAGTAGGCATAATAGGCCTCGGCTTCGCTTGGCGTCCATCGGCAAATAATATCATCGGCGAATGCAGTGGCCATACCTGTCGCCAGCTGGAAGATTGGCGGCTGCGCGTAGAGATACAAGCGCTCACGCGTTAAGGCATCCAGACCTCGCCCCGATTCGATATAGGCATCCCCGTAAGGGTCTCCCCTGCCCCGGTCGGCGCCGATGGCCACCGCGATGCGCGCGTCCCATCGGTCCGACTTCGCGGGGCTTGCGGCGATTAACCCCGCGCGAATATACAAGGCGCACCGCACGGCCTTGCCAGGATCCGCCAAAGTGACTTGAAAACTGTCTCCTCGAAAGATCTCCGTGCGGGCAGTAAACGCGTGTTCAACTTCGCTCAGCACAAGGCCTAGACGGTCGATAAAGGTGCCGGGGCTGCGGGTTCGGGTAGAGGCCACCAAATCCCCGGTGAGCACTGCTATCAAAGACATAAGCTTCTCGCATCCGTTTCGACTGAAATGTAGTCTACTTAGACCACAAAATCAATTAGTGGCCTATTTGAACCACTTTTATTGATGTGGCTTATTATAGCCACAAAACGCTCGCGACAAAATCCTTGGACAGCATCGCCCTTGTAAATACCTGAGACCTGCAATCGACACAAGAACGAGGAGCGAGACAGACACCACGACGTATTCGCCATGCTAGCGGATCCATTTCAAGCCAACGTCCAGATGAACGCGCGGGCTATGCCACCGGTGACCCAGGTTTTCGCATGGCGCACTGGCTTCCTATACCGACAATGTCTCACAAAACATCGGCACAAAATCGCATGGTCGCACGGCCAAGCTTTACCTACCATGCATCGGCGTTACCGGGCCACAATGGCCCGCCTCGGATAAATGATTACTTTAAGAAGGAGATACAGGATGTTTGCTCGCCTAGCCATTTTATTATCGTTATTGCTTTCCATGCCTTCGTTGGCCGAAGACAAGGTCGCTCGCTACCCGGAAGTTTTCACCAGTGATGATTACACCATTACTGTGGTATCTCTGGGGGAAGATGAGGCTTTGATTGAGGTTGCAGGGGTTAACGATGAAGCGCTTGATAAGAAAATTTTTCGACACGCGAAAAAGTGTCAAACCCGAAAATGCGAACACTATATATACGCCACTGCCGACCTTCCGGAGAAAGACAACTGGTGGACGCTCGAGATAAAAGACGCAAATGGCTGGTACCCAAGCACGTTTATTTACCCCGGCATGGCTGAGCGCACGCCCGTATACAAAGCAGAAAAACCGAAAGATTTCGACAACAAAGCCTTCTACCAGCGCTACCTCGGCCAAGCGAACAACAAGCTCACCACAAGGGAGTCATTCTAATGAAAAACTTTTACCGAAGACTATGCCTGACCGGCTTGGTAGCCATCTGCTGTGCGAGCGCGAGCGCACAGACCACCCAGGAACCCGCGACAGGTTCAATCACCAACCTAAACGACGCCTTGATTCAAATTGCCGACACAGCCGCAACGAGGACTTACAAAGAGGTGACGATCTATACCGATAAAGGCGCGTTCCAAGGCGAGTGGGTCAAGTCTTCTGGTGACGTGATAATTTTGAAGACCAACTCCGAAGCCACTCATCTCGCAAGCGGAAAAGAGCGCGTGCATTACACCGTATTCAACAGAAATTCTGTGACCGGGATTTCCTTCGCGACGCTCGAGTAAAGCCGCTTTAAAATAACCGGCCATTAACGCGCCGGAGGCTCTGTTTAAAACTTAACCGAAGAACCTCGGGTTTGAGCCGTCGTTAAGGTGATCCAACGCGACGAGCCCAGTGAAGTTTCGAACAAGGGAGACGGACCTCGCACCCGGTCACTGCTCTCTTGTTCGAGCTTGCTGCTCTTCGTGCTCCGCAAGCACCGCGCGAATCTCGTCGAGTACGGTATTAACATTCGCTGGCCTATCAGGCTCGGCAATTGACCCGCTTAATAACGTTTGCGGGGTTAAATCGCCGTTTTCAAAGAGCGCCCAAATTTCATCGGCGTATTGCGTGTGCTGAAGCCCGGGCGCGAACTGACTGTAGTAATCCCGCAATTTATTGACGTCGCGTTTTAACATGCGCTCGGCATTGTTATTCGCGGCGGCATCCACGGCTTGCGGCAGGTCGATAATGACCGGGCCGTATTCATCCAACAGAATATTAAACTCCGAAAGATCCCCGTGCACCAAACCCGCACAAAGCATTTTCACCACGTAGGAGATTACCACCGCATGGTCTTCAAGCGCCTGGGATTCGCTTAGAACGACATCATCCAGCCGGGGAGCAACCTCATCGCCCTCGCCTGTCACAAGCTCCATCAAAAGCACGCCATCGTAACAACCAAACGGCGTGGGGACGCGCACGCCGGCATCGGCGAGTTTTAACAAAGCCTGGTATTCGGCTTGCTGCCAGGTATCTTCGGTTTGTCGACGACCGAAGCGCGACCCCTTGTTCATCGCCCTCGCGCGCCGGGTATTACGCACTTTGCGACCCTCTTGGTACTGGGCTGCCTTTTTGAAGCTGCGATTATGAGCGGCTTTGTATATCTTTGCGCAACGTGTGTCCGCACCACACCTCACAACATAGACATCGGCTTCTTTGCCGCTCATAAGTGGGTACAGCACTTCGTCTATAAGCCCGTCGTTAATCAGTGGTAAAAGGCGTGCAGGGGGTTTCATCGGTCGATATTACCAAAGGCAGAATTTTCGCCATTGTATCGGGTTTGCGCCAAAAGTGGGTTGAAGTCCCGCGACTCGACGCGGGCATTGCGCGGTGCCGGAATGTGTCAAAGCCCGCCGCTTATGACCGCCCCGCTAACTGGCTGTCGAATAACGCCGGCCTCGCGTCTGCCGTAGAGGCAACCGTGCTAGCGGCCCACTAGTGATACAAAGGCCGCTCGCGTTGCAGCGCGCGCTCTTTATCGTGATTAAAGTAGGTTCGAATAAACTCACGCATCCGAGGCTGGATTTGCGTTCTGAAGCGCGTGCCGCTGAACACGCCGTAGTGCCCGACGCCCGGCTGGATATAGTCGATTTTATGGGCGTCGGGAATGTTGCTGCATAGCGCGTGAGCGGCCTGGGTTTGGCCTATGCCCGAGATATCGTCTTTCTCGCCTTCAACGGTCATTAACGCGACTTTTCGAATCGCTTGCGGCTTCACCAAGTGGCCGCGATGGCTAAAAATGCCGCGCGGCAAACGGAACTCTTGGAACACATCGCGAATGGTCTGCAAATAAAATTCTTCTGTGAGATCCAAAACAGCCAAATATTCGTCGTAAAACTCGCGGTGCTTATGCACGCTTTCACACTCGCCCTGAACCAGATGATTGAAATACTCTTTGTGGGCAAGGAAATGCCGCTCTTGGTTCATCGAAATAAAACCCGAAAGCTGTAAAAACCCTGGGTACACCCGCCGCATCACGCCTTTGTTCGGAAAGGGCACAGTGTAAATCACATTTTCCCGAAACCAATCGTAAGACCGCTCTAGGGCGAGCTTGTTGGGAACGGTGGGTGACTCTCTCGGGTCAATCGGTGAGCCCATAAACACCATAGATGCGGGCAGGTTCGGGTCGTCATCTTCCGACATTACACTGATAGCGGCGAGCACCGGTGGCCCCGGCTGGCAGATGGCAAGCACATGACAATTCGGGCCGAGAAAGCGAATCATCTCGACGACATAATCGATATAATCGTTCAGATCAAAAGCGCCGGCGGCCAATGGCACGTCGCGCGCGTCGCGCCATGCGGTAATAAACACTTCGTGATCGGGGAGAAACGCGTCGACCGTGCGGCGAAGCAAAGTGGCGTAGTGCCCCGACAGCGGCGCCACAATGAGCACTCTGGGGTCGGCCGTTTTCCGGGGGCGGGCTTCTGCCAAGGCTTTGCTGTCGCGCTTAAAATGAATTAAGTCACAAAATGGCCGCTGCCACACGGTTTGCTCTGAAATGCCAACCGGACAACCGTTGACCTCGGTCTGCTCGAGCGACCACTCGGGTTTGCCGTAGCGGCGGGTCATAGTCTCGAACAGGTCGCAGGCGGCGACCACATTCCTCGCAAGCGGCGTTTGCGAAAACGGATTGACGCTCGATTGGCAGTAACGCTTGGTAAGTTCCGCCGCCTGCCGCCAGGGCGCAACCGCTGCGTGATTTAACTCATAGACGTGATACAGCATTCGAAAGCCCACCTCGCGCTGGTTATTGACTCGCCAAACGGGGATACGAAACCCCGGTCAGCGCGTCGAATGAGCAGACGGGCCTGGGTGCGACAATCACTTAAACGTTTGCTTTAGCAACTGGGCTCCTTAGAAGTGAATGCGTCACCCGCTCACCGGCCGCTTACTTTGGTCAACGATATAAAGGTGATGGTAGCACAATTATGCTGCGCTGCAGCTAACTTTTGGCGCTATTCCCTTAAGATCGGTCGCTCTAACCATCTTTTGGCCAGGTTTCCGTAGGCATCGATACGGCGGTCGCGAAAGTAGGGCCAGATCCGTCGCACTTTTTCGCTGCGCTCGAGATCGACCTCCGCGCAGAATGCGCCCTCGCTCTCGTGGTCCGCCATGACCAGAATTTCCCCTTGCGGCCCTGCGATAAAACTGGACCCCCAAAAATCGATGCCCTCGCCGCTCACCTGTGGATGGCCCTCAAAGCCGATGCGGTTGGCGACCAGCACTGGCACGCCGTTGGCAATCGCATGGGATCGTTGAATGGTAAGCCACGCCTGGAGTTGACGGTCCTGCTCGTCGCGATGGTCTTCCTGGCTCCACCCGATTGCGGTGGGGTATATCAACAATTCCGCCCCCGCCATTGCCATCAGGCGGGCGGCTTCCGGGTACCATTGGTCCCAGCAAACCAAAACACCGAGCTTACCGAGACGGGTTTCAACGGGAACAAAACCGTTCAACGGCCCTTCGACATCGCCGGGGGTGAAGTAAAACTTCTCATAAAAGCCCGGATCGTCCGGAATGTGCATTTTACGAAACACACCGACGCGACCATCACGACCGTCGATCACCTGTGCGGTATTGTGATACAGGCCAGCCGCGCGCCGCTCAAACTGGGACAAGACTATGACGACATCCAAGGACTCTGCTATATCCAGGCAGCGTTGATAGGTGTACCCGTCTAAGGGTTCGGCCAGATCGAAGTAAGCGGTGTCCTCTACTTGGCAAAAGTACTCGGTGGCGTGCAACTCCTGCAGCACAATCAACTCCGCCCCTTGTTCCGCAGCCTGCTGCACCAGTTGCACGGTGCGATCAAGGTTGCGCTCTTTCGCTTGGCTCTCTACGGCTTGTTGAATTACGGCGGCATAGACAGATCGGGTCATTTCCAGTCTCGCGTTTGTTGTAACGTGGATTTAAGGTTGTGGCTGAACGCAAGCCACTTCGCGTCGCCCATGGTTTATTTGGACCATCCAACCCCTCTTTTCGTTTCTTGATTGGCTTTCTTTCAGGCGCGAGAGGCGCGATGGAATGACGGCTATCAGGCACCGAGCCAAGACAGCTGCATGGTTGCGCAGTGCAAGCTGCCGTGCTGCTCGAGCAAGGCTTCGGCAGCGACGGGCACCAGACGGTATTGCGGGCAGGCCCGAGCCATGACTCTAAGGGCTTCGCGGTCTGCCGCGACCCCGTAGACCGGCATGAAAATGACGTCGTTAACGATCAAAAAGTTCGCATAGGTGCCCGGCAATAGGCGGCCGTCTATCGCGCTTTTGATGATGGGGCTGGGCAGCTCGAACAATTTCCAGCTGTGCGCTTCGCCGAGCTCTGTCATTTGCCTGTGCAGCGACTCCAGCAATGGGTGATCCGGATGCTTAGGGTTGCGGCCGCTGTAGACGAGCGTATCCTCCGCGACGAACCTGGCAATGGTATCTATGTGTCCGTCGGTGTCGTCGCCCGTTAAATTCAAGCCGGATAGCCAACAGATCTTCTCGAGGTCCAGGGTCTCTAATAAAGCCTCGGTAACAGCCGCTTCGTCCAATGTCGGGTTGCGCTTTGGGTCGACGACGCAATCGCGATTGGCGAGCAGCACCCGGCCATTGGTTTCAAGTGCACCGCCTTCACAGACAAAATCAAGCGCGCGGCACTCGAGCCCATTGCGCGCCAAGAGTTCGCGGGCAACCGCATTATCGAGCTCTGCGGGGTATTTCCCGCCCCAACCATTAAAGCCGAAGGTGATATAGCCGGAGGCGGTGGATAGCGGACCGTAATCGCGTATCCAAGTGTCGTTGTAAGCGATGTCGTAAAAGACCCGAACGCGATCCCATTCGACCGCCAGATCGCCCAGATCGTCGAGCCACTGCTCCTTGTTAATGGACGGATGCACCAGCACCCAAACTTCCACAAACTGACTGAGCGTTGCGAGCATGCGTTGGTAGCAGTGGTAAACCTGTTCTAGATTATTGCGCCAGTCGCCATGAGGGTATGGCCAGGCGAGCAATACGGCTTTCACAGGTGCCCATTCGGGTAACAGGGCTTGCTGATTCATATCAGTACCGCCGGTAGGGCGAGCGCAAATCGAGTTGCGTCACGCGCGTGTTCAGATCGTCGCCGGCGCGCCTCAAACCAAGCAGCAATTGGCCGTCCTCAAACGCCACCAGATTTTGCAAAGCGATACGCAGCACACCCGGGTCTTCTTCCGGCGCTTTAACGTTCAGCTCAAAAACCTGGCGCGCACCTACCTCAAGCGCCGCCTGATCACCTAAAGTGTAGGCGTAACGCCCCCGATCTTCGCGCAATTTACGCGAGCAATCGCGATTGGCGTAGCGAGTTGTGGTAAAGCGTAGATGGGTAAAACTGATGTAAAGCACGGTCTGCTCGAACACCGTTGCACCCGCGCGCGATTTCATTTCGCAATCGGTTTGCCAATTGCCTTGCATTTTTTTCATCATCGCCAAACGGTCACCGGAGCCGACCTTATCGTCTGCGACCGCAGGCCCGCTTAGCAACAGGGTCAAGATCACCCAAATCGCAAGAAATCGACCGGTCATTTTATTCGCCAATAAAATACTGGGCCAGTTGGCCCGTCCACACCTGCTGGTTGAGGATTCCCACTATGCGATCGCGAATGATGCCTTCGGCGTCCACAACAAAGGTTTCGGGAGCACCGGTGACCCCAAGCGACAGGACCAACTCGCCGGTCTCATCTGCCACGTTAGCAAGGTAGGGGTTGCCGTCTCTTTCAAGCAACGCTCTGGCTGCGGGCAAATCGTCTTGGTAGTTCACGCCGTAAATGGCGATGCCCATTTTTGCCAATTCCAACAAAAATGGGTGTTCATATTTGCAGCCCGGGCACCAGGTGGCCCAAACGTTGAGCAAATAGGGTTTGCCCTTTGCAAACGCCTGCTCTGTCAGAGTTTGGTCGGGCTGTTCGAGCGAGGGCAGGGAAAATGCCGGAACGGGCCTGTTGATCACCACCGAAGGTAGATCGTTGGGGTCCAACTTCAACCCGACAAACATTAAGACCGAAAGCAACACGAACAAACCCAAAGGTATGAATAATCGCATCCGGCTCCATTTTGGCGCTTGTGTCTCGACGCTCTCGGTCATACGCGCACCTCACCCGTCACTGCTGGCTCGGGCGCCTGAGTGTTTGAAGCTGCCGTGTTGGTGGCCGTTTTGCGTAAGCGGTAGCGCTTATCCACCACGGCCAGCATGCCGCCCAACGCCATTAAAATCGCCCCCAACCAAATCCAACGCACCAAGGGATACACGTGCACCCGTACCGACCAGGCTCTGTTATCCAAAGGCTCGCCCAAGGCAACAAACAAGTCGCGGGTAAAGCCCGCATCTATGCCCGCTTCGGTCATTATGTCTCCGCGCTGGGAAAAGTACCGGCGTTTTTCTGGCAAGAGTCGACTGACGACTTTACCGTCGCGGCTGACGACTATTTCGCCAATTTCCGCAGAATAGTTCGGACCTCTTCTTGTGGACACATCCTCCAAGACAAACTCATAACGGCCAACGGTTACGGATTCGCCAAAGACCATACGGACATCGGATAGGTCAGAGCTCAGCGAGTTGACGCCCGCACCAATAAGCGACACGGCAAAACCTACGTGGGCCAGCAACATGCCGTAGTAGCTAGGAGTCAGCCTCGTTAAGCCGCGCCAAGGCGTGGCAGCATTACGGGTTTTACGCCAAAGGTCGCTAAGCGCAGCGAGCACCACCCAGGAACCTGCGGTGACCGCCAAGGCGATCCCCCAATGGAAATCCTCGGCCAGCAACGGCGCCAGCAACCCGAGGACAACCGCACCGGCCAGAGGCGCCAGCAACCAAAACTTAAGCTTGCCGAGCTCCGAGCGCTTCCAGTTCAGCATGGAGCCAAACCCGATAAACGCCGCAGTGGCGAGCATTAATGGCACAAAGAACGCGTTAAACCAGGGCGGCCCCACCGACATCTTGATACCCCAGAGAGCGTCGGTGAAGATCGGGTAAAGCGTGCCGTACAGCACGACAAACGTCGACAGCACAAAAAGAATATTATTAATCAGCAAAAACGTCTCGCGCGACCAAAATCCAAAGCCGCGCACGCTGCGAATATTGGGCACTTTAATTGCGTAAAGCAGCAGCGAGCCGCCGATAACCACCGCCAGGAAGATCAAAATAAACGTGCCGCGTGTCGGGTCGGCGGCAAATGCGTGAACGGAGGTCAGCACGCCCGAGCGCACGATAAAAGTGCCAAGAAGACTCATGGAAAACGCCAGGATAGCAAGCAGTATTGTCCAGCTTTTGAACGCGCCGCGCTTTTCTGTGACCGCCAGCGAATGAATCAGGCCGGTGCCCACCAACCAAGGCATCAAAGCCGCGTTTTCCACCGGGTCCCAGAACCACCAGCCGCCCCAGCCAAGCTCATAATACGCCCACCAACTGCCGAGCATAACTCCGAGTGTCTGAAACGCCCAAGCCAAATTGGTCCAGGGGCGCGACCAACGCGCCCAGGCGCTGTCGAGCTTACCCGATAAAAGCGCGGCTATGGCAAAAGCGAAACACACCGAAAAGCCCACATAACCCATGTAAAGCATGGGTGGGTGGATGATCATGCCCACGTCCTGGAGCAGTGGATTGAGGTCGTTGCCGTCGGCGGCAGGGTTTGGCAGAAGACGATCGAAGGGGTTGGAGGTGAACAGAATGAACGACAAAAACCCGACAGAGATAACGCCCATCACCGCCAGCACACGAGCGAGCATAACAGCGGGTAAACCTTTGGAAAAAAGCGAAACCGCCAAGGTCCAGCCCGCTAACACCAACGCCCAGAGCAACACCGAGCCCTCGTGCCCACCCCAAACGGCGGTCACTTGATAAAAAACGGGCAACTCGGAATTCGAATGCGAAGCCACATACTTTACTGAGAAGTCGTCAGTGACAAAGCTGTACACCAGCACACCAAACGCGATGGCAACGAACACAAACATGCCCAACGTCAGCGACCGGCCTGAGTGGATCCACAATAGGCGGTTAGTGTAGGTGCCAACCATCGGGATGACCGACAAGCACAAAGCCAGCACCAGCGCCAAGATCAGCGCGAAATGACCGTATTCAGGAATCATAAGTCATCCCCTTGCAAGCCGCGCTGTGTTTATCCACTGGCGCCATGGTATCGGCGATCTCGGGTGGGACGTAGTTTTCATCGTGTTTGGCAAGCACTTGGGTGGCGACCATAACGTCGTTGTCACCGACTTTGCCGGTGATAACCGCCGCTTCACCTTCGCCGAAAATATCGGGCAACAGACCGCTGTACTCGACCTTCAAGCGCTCGTAGCCGTCGGTAATAACGAACTCTGTGTGCAGTCGATCGCCGGCCTTCACAAGTGTACCGGGTACGACGCAACCACCCGCGCGAATGGATTTATTGCGAGGAGCCTCTCCGGAGACGATTTTCGACACCGGATAAAAGAAATCGGCATAGTTACGCATAGCGTAAGTACTAAAGCCGATCACCAAGCTGCTAGCGATAACCAGAGCGAGAACTAAGTAAAGTCGTTGTTTGCGTTTAGGATGCATCTGCAGGAATCTATCTTTAAGTGATTAAATTCAGTCGCCGCGCGACTGCTTCAAGGCGTCCGTGCGTTGTTGCCATTGTTGCTGCTGTTTTACAAACCGCTTACGGGCCCAAACGGGCGTCATCACCAACAAGGTCAAGGACACCAGCGCCAGAGCATAGCAGGCCCAAACATAACCCCCGTGGCCGCCCATAGTGAGCAGCGCATTGAAATTTTCGAACTGAAACGTCATGTCGGCACCTTTCGCCCCAATTCTTCGGCCACCCACTGGGTTTTACTCTCGCGCCGCAAAACCTCGACTCGCGTATACAGAAGCAACACCCACGCGAAAAAAACGTAAAACCCGAAGATACTCAACAACAACGGGTAGGCCATTGACGGGTCTATAGAGGATTTGCCGGTTAACTTCAATGTGGCCGGTTGATGCAGCGTATACCACCAATCAACAGACTTATAAATAATCGGAATGTTCACTGTGCCGACAAGTGCCAGGACTGAACTGATCTTGTCGGCCATTTGTTGGTCTGAATAGGCTTGCTGCAGCGCAATGACCCCAAGGTACAACAACAACAAGACGGTCATGGACGTGATGCGAGCGTCCCAAACCCACCAGGCTCCCCAAGTCGGCTTGCCCCAGACAGCACCGGTAAACAGCGCCAGAAACGTCAACACTGCGCCTATGGGCGCTGCGGATTTCATCACGATAAACGACAGTTTCATCCGCCAAATTAACCCAATGGCGCCGGCGATCGCCATGACATAGTACCCTGCCATGGCCAGCACCGCCGTAGGCACATGCAAGTAAATGATGCGCATGCTGTTGCCCTGTTTGGCGTCCATAGGCGAAAAAGCCAAGCCCCAGCCGAGACTCACGATCAAAATGAGTATTGCAAGACTACCGAGATACAGCGGCCAACGTCGGGTTTTTTGATAAAACCATTTGGGCGACCCCCACCTGTGAAACCATTGCCAAGCCACGTCTATTTCTCGCTTTTATGTTTATGGTACCCAACGCCTGCGGTACATCACGCTTTGACCGCAATTTTGAGCGCAGTTGCGATTACAAATGGCGCAATTGTGACCCAGGCCACTAACATCGCTGCCAATATTGCCAGTTCTGCCGATGCCGAGAAGCCGTCGATCGTGTTTTGCACCGCGGCGGAGCCAAAAATAAGCACCGGCACATAAAACGGCATAATGATCAGCGACAGCAGCAAGCCACCCTTGCGTAGCCCTACCGTCAGCGCGGCGCCAATAGCGCCGATAAAACAAAGACTTGCAGAACCCAGCGCCAAGCTTACCATCAATACCGCATAACCCTTATAGGGCAATTGCAACATGACGCCCAATACGGGTGCAAAAAACGTCAGAGCGAGCCCGGTGGTCGCCCAAAAAATGGCGACCTTCGACATAACAAACCACGCAAGGGGCACCGGTGAGAGCATCATTTGTTCGAGCGAGCCGTCTTCAAAATCGCTTCGGAACAAACCGTCCAACGACAGCAAAGTCGCCAGCAGCGCCACCACCCACAACACGCCCGGGGCCAATTTCGAAAGCCACGCGGGCTCGGCGCTGATACCAAGCGGTACAAACACAATAACCATGAGGTAGAAAATCAGAGGATTGGCGACATCGCTTTTCTGACGCAGGGCCAGGGTCGCTTCGCGCCGAAAGCTCGCGCCGAGCGCCCGCGCGAAACTCATGCCGCACCGCCTGTTGCTGGTTGCAAGCTAACGGTCGTCAAGCCCGGCAGCGACACCGCTTGATGAGAGGTGAGAATCACGCAACCGCCACGCTCGGCGTGCGCGTGCAAAAGCGCCTCCAGTCGCGCGACCCCAAGGGTATCGATCGCGGTAAACGGTTCATCGAGTATCCACACGGTTGCGCTAGTCAAATACAGCCGCGCAAGCCCGACTCGTCTCTGCTGGCCTGCCGACATCTGAAAGCAAGGCGTGTCTTCATAGCCGCGAAGGCCCACTTGCGCCAAGGCCGCCAACGGGTTCAACTCGCCGGCAACATCCGCGCCGCGAATACCCTCGCTCCAACTGAGGTTCTCCGAGGGCGACAAAATGCTTTTTACACCGGCTTGGTGCCCCAAATAAAGCAGCGCTTCGGCACGTTCATAATGCCTTTGCGCAATGTCTTTGCCCTGCCAGAAATAGACACCGGAAAAACCATCGTACAAGCCCGCGATGGCGCGCAACAAAGTGGTTTTGCCGGCGCCGTTGGGGCCGACAACCTGCAAGACGCCGCCGGGAGGCAACCGAATCGAAAGCGGTTGGAACAGTGGTTCCTCGCCGCGATGGCAAGTGAAATCCCGAAGCTCGATGACCGGCTGCAATTGACCCTCCGGGTATTGAAAATAAGGCTAAAAACGGCCCGTGACGCAAGCCCCAAGGCCGGGCAAGCGAGGGATTTAACCAAAATGGACGCCGTTGTGACAACAACTTCATGGCCAAATGCCTCGAAGACGCGAATAAACGGCTATCTTTATAGCAGACGCTAAGTTTTACCTATCGCTAGGCTGCTTCTTTGTTACACCCAAAATTGTAGGTCAGAAGAAGAGCTAAACAACCCGCGAACACCGCACATGATCGATTTGCCCAAATCTTCCTCGTCTACCGCAGATAGCCCCGCGAGTCGCTCGGCAACCGCCGTCGAGGCGCACCGGTTGGCCGCCCGCCTCGGTGTCCGCGTGGGCCAGGTGGTGCCTGCGGAAATAAAAGGCGCAAGCGCGCTATCGCAAGCCGAACGCGAATACCTGGTGAATCAGGCAAGCGCCCGAATAGAGCTGAACCCCAGTCGTACCAACAAGGCCGAATTGCTCAAAGCGGCGCTCGCGCAAGCGTCTCGAACGCAACTGTTAAGCGTGGAGATCAACGGCAAAACAGCAGCACTTCTCAGTGATTTGGCGCTCGGCAAAGGACAAATAGTATCGGTTAGAGTACGACTGGACGGCCAATTGCAATTGCTGACCGGCGGCTTGCCGCCGACGGGCCGGATGACGGGCGAAGGCGACTTGGCGCTGGTTCAAAAAGCGGGCGTCACCGGCCACACACCGGCACAACTGCAAAGGGCGCTGGCTTCGAGCCCCCTATCGCCCTTTCTTACAACGACCCAACGCGCGGACCAACTGGCCAACCCGACACTTGCCGCGATCGCGAAACTCAGCCAGCGCTACGGCGTTCAATCCCCCGGGGGGCCGAACACCCTCGCATCGCTTGAGGCTGCGATCAACAAGCTGTCGCCCTTGCAACAACAACAGGTACGGGATCTGCGCGAAGCAATAAGCCAAGTAGAAGGCAAGGCTCAGCCTTTGGCAAAGCTAGTCGAAGGCCTTCAAGCCCTGCCCGAGCGCGTACCGCGCGCATGGCTGAAACTCGCGCCCGAGTACCTGCTGTTGGCCAAACGTCTCCACCCACTCAAGCACGCGGCGGTCGACCTCACGCGCCTCGGCGAAAACCCTGAAAAGGCACTTAAAGAGGCGCTATCGCGAAGCGGTACCCTGCTTGAACGCCACCTGCGCGACGGTCAAT
>CAZING010000071.1:0-5172 GCA_964540505.1 uncultured Cellvibrionaceae bacterium
GAGTCACCGCCAGGCCCACCGAACTGCCCGGCCAGCCGCCGTTCCGCCCCGGCCTCACGCGGCTGCTGGAAGGTCTGCAGTCCGTAGTCAGCCGTCAACTCCGCCGCCCGCCCGTCGGTGGTGCCAGCCCGGATGACGCCACCGGCATCCAGGTCCATCAGCACCTTCAAGCGCCCGGCTTTCAGGTTGCCGATCTCTGCCTCGACGAACTCACCTAGTGCCGCAGCCACCGACAGGGCGTTGACGTGCCGGGCGTCGACCGAGCCCTCGACGATCAGCGAGGCGTCGGTCATCGACGTCAGCGACAGGTTGCGGACGTGCAGCGCGTTGCCTGGCCCAGTCGTCCCCTGCACACCGATGTAGGCACCGACCGCAGTCGTGGGAGAGGTCCACTCCGCCGAGTCGAACTCAAACTCCGCCCCAGCAGGGGTCGTGTACTCCGCCCGTGGGTAGACGGTCGCCACTGCGCCGGAGGCGTTGATCCACCGGATGACCGGCCGAGACTGGCACCACACCGCCGACCCGCCAGCGGTTGACCGGAACCGCTGGTAGCGGACCCGATAGTCATGGCTCGGCTGGACCGGGAAGAACTGCCAGGAGGCCGGAGACCCGCCCCCCTCCGGCGGTGGGGCGGCGATGGCATGCAGGGTCGCTGCGGTACGGGACGGCTCCAGCCGGGCATGGTTGGAGGAGGTGACCGTCCAGCCCGCGCTGGAGGCCGCGAGGCGGGCCAGGTTCAGGTCGGTGTCGACGAAGTTCGCGTCCGGCACGAGGTTGTCGCCCGCACCGATCAGCATCATGTCGGTGGTGATCTTCTTGGCCCGCACGATGTTCGTCCACAGGTGGTCGATCACCGCTTCCGGGATGACGCCGGGCCCACCCAGGAGGATGTCGAGCAGCGCACCCGAGTCCGCGATCCACTCCGCCGCGTCGTCGAGGGCGTTCTGCAGCCGCTCCAGATCCTCCGGGGTCACCATCGAGGTGACGACGATCGGACCGGACGGGTCCGACGATGGTGACGACAGGCCCTCGGTGTCGTGGACGACCGCCTTGTAGAAGAACGTCTCACCCTTGGGTTGGCTCGGCATCACCACAGGGGCCGAGTCGCGGGTCAGACCGACCAGCGTCGACTCGTTCGGCGTGAAGCCAGAGACCTGGGCGCGGTGGAACTCGACCCGGTCCAGGTCGATCGGCTCACCGACCCGGTCGTACTGCGCCACGATCATCCCGCCCGCGACGGTGGAGATGATCGGCGGGTTGGGCTTGGCCGGTGCCCCCTGGTCCCCATCCTGGGTGATGCAGACCGGCGTCGACCAGGCCGACGGGTCAGACGAAGGGGCCTCGGCGACGACGACGAGGCAGTGTTCCACCCCGATCTCCAGGCCGGTCACGCGCAGCAGGGTGTCCTTCGTCGTGCCGACGTCCTGCCAGGTGGAGTCCTCCCCCTCCCGGCTCATCAGCACCCGGTAGGTGGGGTCGACCGGACTGCCGTCGATGCGGGTGTCGACCGGCTCCCAGGAGAGGGTGACGGAGGCTCGCCAGCCCAGCGGGCCAGCCCAGTACGCCACCGCCGTGGCGGCGACCCCAGTGACCCGCTGTGGTGCCGGGTACAGGCTGCCGGAGCCTGCGGTGGAGGTGGCGGGCACCGGGGCCGAGAGCGACCCGACAGCGCGGGAGACGGTCCTGATCCGCCCGGCCAGGTGGTAGGAGCCAGGGTCGGCCTGGATGGTGACCCGCCCACCCTGCGGTGTGGAGATGACGCCGACGAGCGCGTCCTCGACCGGCGTGACGGTGCCCGTGGACGACATGTAGACCTCGACCACCTGGAACGTCGGAGGCAAGGAACGTTCCTCCTCGACCGACCCGTCCCAGACGAACGAGACCGAGCCGATCCCGTTCTCGGCGTGGTGGCCCGCGATCATCGGAGGGGTCGTGATCGAGGTGGAGGTCAGGCCGTGGCGGCGACGGCGCTGCAGCCGGTCGAGAGTCTTGTCCGTCTCGCGGAACCAGTCCTCGGCGCTGGTGATGGGATGGAAGTTACTCACTTGACCTCCATCGGCTGCACGCTCGGGGCCGGGGAGAGGGAGATGCTGATCCGCTCACCCGTGGAGGTCTCCTGGACGCTGACGTTGTCCAACTTCTGTATCTGCTCCACCGACTTCACCGTGGACGTCGAGCGCAGTGGGAAGCGCACACCCGGGATGAGGTAGGCCTGCAGTTCCTCGAAGGTCTCGGTGCGGATCGAAGCGTTCTGCGGCACCCGCACCACCAGTGGCAGCGGGAAGCGGCCCACCATGTTCCGCAGGGCCTGCTCGCGCATCTCCTCGATCGAGACCTCCTGGAAGTCGGGGTCGTCCGGGTCGTCGTCCTCGTTGTAGGTGCCGTGCAGAAGTTCGATCGCGCCGTAGAAGGGGTCGTCCTGCCCGACGCTGGCCCACCGCCCGCGCCGGTCGGTCACCGTGGAGACGGTCGCCAGTTCCATGCCGTAGACGGTGACGATCACGTCGGACTCGAAGTCCTCGTCGGTCAGCCTGCGCCCCTCACCGATGTTGGTGTGGGTGTCGTAGAGGTAGGTGTTGCGGCCGACCATCGTGTAGTCCAGCCCGCCCGTGTGGGCCAGGTCGTCCAGTTCCTCCCAGACGTACTTCTCATACGGCAGGGTGGTCGAGGAGTTCTGGGCATCGTCGTCGTCGAAGAACGCCTGCACCCCCGGCAGGAAGTTCAGCGACGGCACCGAGTCGAAGTGCGGCTCCTCGTGCATCGCCATCTCCCGGCGCAGGAGAGTGAGCGCCCGCTCCACCACTGAGACCATGCGCGGGTACGGGTTGGACAGCGGCTCCTTGATCGCGGTGCGGTTCGCGTAGTGCAGCAGGTCGCGGGCACCGATCTGGATGTCTGAGCCTCGGTACTGCAGGTGCGTGATCGGACCCTCCCAGACCCGCACGCCCTTGCGGTGCAGCACCAGTTCGTGCCGGTTCGTCGCCAGTTCCCCCAGCAGGCTCGCGCAGTCCTGGCTGGAGGTGAGCCGCACCGACGCCTGAGAGATGTCGTCACGGACCCGGTTCCATCGCACGTCCCGCAGCCGGGTCAGTTCACCCAGCGGAACCACGCCACCCCGGTCGTAGACCGTGGCGGTGTGGTTCTGCACCACACCCTCGTCGAAGACCACGCGCTACCTCCTGGCAACTAGCGACAGCGACAGCACGGGCAGCAGGTCCAGGTCCATGTCGATCGCCGCGAAGTACCCCATCCCACAGGACAGTACCGGCCAGGTGAACACCCGACCCCCGTCCGAGGACAGTAGGTGTGTCGCGTGGTGCTGCTCATGGGTGCCGTTGAACCGGATCGAGGCACGTTGGGTCGCCCCGTCCAGGGTCATCTCCGCGTTCGGCGGGATGTAGGTGATGTTGAATCCACCGCAGGCGTCGCAGCCGGAGAGATCCTTGTGGCTCATGCCGTACCGGGAGATCGGGAAGAACCTGACCCGCACGTTGCGGATCGGCGTGCTGCTCGTGCCGATGCGGATCGTCGGGACCATGTCGGTCCAGGTCGGCAGCGCCGCGTCCGGGATCGTGATGAGGTAGTGGTCGTCCGGCCGACGACTACCAGGAGCGACCTCCAGCGGCTCCAGGATCGGCGGCGGCGGGATGCGCGGCAGGTCCGGGTCGATGATGCCGTAGGGGCCGACTGCAGGCATCGTCGCGGGCTGGTCGGTGCAGTCCGGGATCTCGACCGCGATCTTCTTGATCGAGCCCGTTGTCGTGGTGCGCTCCAGCCCGGAGTGCAGCGCGACGACCGGCATCTCCTGGGTGAAGATGTAGGGGATCTCGGCGACCAGGGTGAAGTCGACCTCGCGGAGCCGGAAGTTGACCGACTCCCGGTCCTGGATCACCGACGGCCCCTCGACGGCGGAGACGTCCCGCAGGGTCCGCAGGTACGTCCCGGCCGCAGCGGAGGGACTCTCGTGCTCGATGGTGTGGGTGACCGTGACCGAGTGGACCGTGACCTCCGGCGGCAGGGAGCGGTCCAGGACAGAACTCCGGGTGTCGCTGGGCATCAGCAACTCGCTCGGGGACAACGTCCCGCTCGGGACGAGCCCACTGCTGGTGCCGACCGACAGAGAGGACGAGACCCAGTTCTGGGAGAAGCCACGGTCCTCCACGACCAGGCGCTGCTCGTCGCCGTCCAGCACGAAAGAGGTGTCCGTGCTGGACCCTTCGCCCTCGCCGCCGACACGCAGCCACACCGTCGTGCCGGGACTGCCCTGGATCACCCACTCGTAGGTGACCTTGCACGGCAGTGGCCGCTGCAGGCGGGGGGTGACCAGGCGCGACCACGTCGCCTCCGGGGTGAAGGTGACCCCGTCGAAGTTGCCGCCGTCGGTGGACAGGCCCACCAGGTCGATCTCGCTCGACACCTCCTGCTCCGGCACGGCAGAGGGGTCAGGACAGGAGGAGAAGTAGCAGAAGGCGTCCCCCTCGCAGGAGGTGCAGGCACCGTCGAGGACTGAGTTCAGCCAGTCGTTGCCGTACTCCATCCCCCGGTCCGTGGAGGCCAAGAGGATGCCGCGCACCCGCACATCCTTGGTGGCGCGACGCTTACCGATGACCGACCCGCCAGGACCGAGGGACTGGATCACGGTGGCGGTCCGGGTGGAGTCGTTCAGTCCCTGGATCCGCAGCGGGTAGAGGCCGAAGAACTCCGCCGAAGCGGGGTCGTCCGGGTCATACCAGGGAGCCTCGTCCATCGCCGGGTTCGAGTAGGGGTCGTCACCGACCACCCGATGCAGTTCGGTGCAGTCGCAGGAACACTGCGCCAGCACCCCCGGCGCAGCATCCTGCATGTACCTCTGCGTGCGGGCTCGGTTGATGATCTCAACCCCGGCGAATGTGGCGTACCCATCCCAGGCCATCCGTCACTCTCCTCAGACGCCCACGCGCACGGCGATACGGTCGACGACCGCTTCGGCGACAGCCTCCAAGTCGGTGGCTACCGTCTGGACCACGATACTGCCCTCGCCGAACACGATCTGCCGAGTTGGTGCGGTGCTCGTGGCTCCACCGACACCGCCCTTGCCCTGCAGCAGCGCCGACAGCGCACGCACCGAGGGGTCGACCATGCTCAACGGGCGGTTCAGCGGGATGATCGCCTCCGGCCCCGCCTCGCCGACCA
>CAZING010000071.1:5272-14356 GCA_964540505.1 uncultured Cellvibrionaceae bacterium
CGAACCAGGTCTGCACCTGGGTCCAGGTCTCAGACAGCCAGGTGGCCATCCGGCCCGGCAGCCCCATGATCCAGGTGATGACGTTATCGACCAGTTCGCTGGCCTTCGTGCCTGCGATGGTGGCCATCTCGCCGAACCAGGTGGTGACGGTGTTCCACGTCTCCAGCAGCCAGGTGCCGACCCGGCCCGGCAGTTCGGAGAACCAGGTGGTGACGGTCTCGATCATCTCCGTGGTCTTCGTCACCGCCGTGGTCTTGATGGCCTCCCACTGCTCGCCGAACCAGCCGGTGAACGTGGCCCACATGGACTGGATGCCTTCCCACAGACCGAGGACGATGTTCGTGCCGATCTCCATGAACAGGCCGGAGGGGGAGGCGATCCGCAGGAACCGCATCACCGGATCCACGAGCCACTTGGCGAACTGCTCCTCGATCCACATACCTGCTGCGGTGAAGGCGTTGTTCACACCCTCCCGCACGCCGGTCACGATGTTCGTGCCGATCTCTGTCCAGGTCTCACCGTCGACGTTGAACACGTCCTTGATGAAGAACTTGAAGCCCTCGGCCAGGGTCGAGTTCTCCAGGCCGTCCCAGAACGAGGTGGTCAGGCCGTTCCACAGTTCCCCGGCGATCTCGCCCCAGGTGTCGCCGTCGACCTCGAACAGGTCGCGGACGAAGCGCTTGGTGGTCTCGTTCTCACCCAGCCAGGAGTCGAGCCCAGCCTTGAAACTGGTCTTGAAGCCGGACCACCAGTCCGCGATGATCTGCGACCAAGTGTCCCCCTCCACCTTGAAGGTGTCCTTCACGAGACCCTGGGTGTCCTCGTTCGGCGCGGCCCAGGAGGAGATGCCGGACTTTAGGGACGACTTGAAGCCGGACCACATGTTGCTGAGGATCTCGCCCCACGTCTCACCCTCGACGTTGAACAGATCCCGGAAGAAGGCCTGCGTCTGCGGGTTGGCCCCGGCCCAGGACTTGAAGCCGGAGGCCAGCGCAGACTTGAGGCCTGACCACATGTTCGAGGTGATCTCACCCCAGGTCTCACCCTCCACATTGAACAGGTCACGGAAGAACGCCTGGGTCTTGGGGTTCGACTTGCGGGCGTCCGCCCCAGCGCGGTCGATGGCCCCCATCAGGCCGGTCAGCATGTCGGTGGTGATCTCGTTCCAGGTCTCACCGTCCACGTTGAACGTGTCCCGCACCCACTGCTTCGTGGTCTCGTTCTCACCCGGTGCGCTCTTGATGAAGTTCCAGGCCTTGCTCATGCCGTCGGACCACTGCTGGCCCAGGTCGTCCCAGATTTCCCCCCAGGTGTCACCGTCCAGACCGAACAGGTCGCGCATCCACTTCTTGGTGGTCTCGTTCTCACCCAGCCAGGAGACGAGGAACTTGTCCCAGGCCTCCGCGACGCCCTCAAAGAAGTCCTCGAAGAACTTGGCCGTGGCGGTCAGTTCCCGCTCCCAGTCGTCCGCGATGCGGAACTCCTCGGAAATCTCCTCGAACAGTCCGCCGAGGGTCTCGATCCAGCCCGCGAGGGTCTCGATGGCACCGATGACCTTGTTCAGGTCTTCCCGGGCTGCGGAGGTGTCCATCGCGTCCCAGGCTTCACCGATCCCCCAGATGAGGTCCTTCGTGTTCCGCATGAACTCCTCGACGTCCTCGAAGAACGTGTGCAGCGCGGTCTGTCCCTCGGCTGATTTCAGCCACTCGTCGAAGCGGCCCGTAGTATCGGCGAGCCACTCCAGGAAGGTGCCTCCAGCCCCGGAGGTGGCGGCAGCGAAGACGGTGTCGAGGATCGACTTGATGTTGGACAGGGAGGTCCACAGGTTCTCCGCCGCCGTCCAGGCGTCCTCCATCCACTCCGAAATCTTGTTCTGCCCGCGCTCGCTGGTGGTGAAGTCAACGAACCGCTCCATCATCCGCTCTAGCCCCTCGGCCAGTTTCTCGCCCTGGGGCAGGACGGCGGTGAACAGCCCGAGCAGGCCGATGAGCATGTTGTTCATGGCCCGGCCGAAGGTCTCGACCACGCCAGGGAGGCGCTCGCCGAGGACCCGGAACATCTCCTTGATCGGCCCGGACTCGACCAGTTCGCGGAAGTGGTCGATGACGTCACCGATGGCCTCACCGACCCCGAGCAGGATCGGGGTGAGCGACTCGCGCAGGAAGCCAGCGAGCCCACCCAGAGAGTCCAGGACCCCGGGCAGGACGTCCCGCCGCATGGCGTCCTGCAGTTCCTTCCAGGCGTTGATCAGGGGGTCGATCTTGGCCTTCACCGCGTCGGAGGCGTCCTCCCAGGCGGTGAACATCACCACGATGGCACCGATGGCTGCAGCGACACCGAGCAGCAGGGGGCCGAAGGCGACCAGTCCGGCGGCGAGGGCGTTGACGAGGGCACCCGCGACAGCCAGGATCGACCCGGCCAGCATCGTCATCAGGGAGAACAGGACGGGCACGGCGAAGGACAGCCCGATCATGGTGCCGAGCAGCCCGACCAGCATTGGGCCAGCGGCAGCCAGGGGGGCGCGGAGGAGAGCCATCGCCGCGTTGACGTTGCCGATCTCCGGGGCCAGTTTGCGGAAGGCCTCCGCTGCCCCGGCGATCCGGTCGACGACGCCAGTGAACACTTCGGTGAAGATCAGCGGCAGCCGGGAGACATTGCGGACCACGGAGCCCATGAAGTTGAGGAAGTTGTTGCGGGAACCGCGACCGAACATCACGCCGAGGATGTCCGGGGTGCGCTCCATCTGCCGGTTCATCCGGCGCAGGTTCCGGGTGAGGTCCGTGGCCCCCTCGGAGTTGCGCTCGTAGATCCGGTAGATTTGCACCATCGCCCGCTGGGTGCGGCGACTGTAGTTGTCGAGATGGTCGACGTGCATGTTCAGGCGGTCCGCCAGCCACTGACGTTCCCGCCGGTCGAAGTCGCGGTTCATCCGGTCAGCGGCGAAGTGCAGGCGCTCCTGCTGGCGCAGGCGACGCTCCCCCAGGTCGGCCATCTTGCGGTCGAAGTCCGCGTTCATCCGGTAGGCGCGGGCCAGCATCTTCTCCTGGTCGGCGATCCTGCGGTCGTCAGCCAGTTTCTGCGTCGCCCGGTCGGCCTTGATCGCGGCAGCCTCCCAGTCCCGCAGGGTCTTGCTGAGACGGTCGAACTCCTTGCTGTTCAGTTTCCCTTCGGTCCGCAGCCGCTCCAGGTTCCGCTCCAGGTAGCGGACCGTCTGGCCGGTGTCGTCGAACTGCTTGCGGATCTCACTGAAATCACCACTGGCGAAAGTCTCGGCGAGGCGACGGGACAGCGCGGCGATCTGCCGGTCCGCAGCCTGCTCGACCTCCTTGCCGAAGCGGGAGGTCCACCCCTTTGCCGCCCGCCCCGCGTCCCGGTCCATCGCCCGCTTCTGCGCGACCGACAGCGGCCGGGTGCGAGTGTGGACCAGGACGTAAGCGTCACCGACCTTCGATGCCACTGCGACCTACCTCCTGGTCCACACTGCTAGCCGACGCTCTGCATGAACGACGCCCACTCCTGGTTGATCTTCTGCCGCTCCAGTGACGACGGTGGCTTACGGGCCTGGCCCGGGAGCGGCTTGTCGAGTTCGATCTTGATCTTCTCGGTGTCCTCCTGGTTCGCGCCTCGGGTAAGCATGTAGTAGATGACGTTGAAGAAGCGGTCTACCCGCAGGCTCAGGAGGCCTTGGCCTCGGAGCGTTGCTTCGCCTTCGATGGACGGCCACTGGGAGGCGGCGACTCCGAGGAGCCGGAGGGCGACTCGGTAGGGCGTGCGGACCACTCCTCGACCAGCGCCATGACGTACTCGGCGATGTTCTCCGGGCCCATCGGGTCTTCGCGGTCGAACAGGCGGCGACGCAGCCAGCGCCGGTCGTCGTCGTCCATCAGTTCGTACAGCACGTTGATGGAGGTGGAGATCGACTCCGCAAGCGAGGCGGTGTCGGAGACTGCGGCCATCAACGTGAACACCTCGGCGGAGGTGGCACCCCGGAAGGTGACCTCACGGCCGTCGATGGTGAACGTGACCGGGCTGGTGATCTGCTCCTCACCGTCGCTCGGAGCGCCTACTGCTGTGGTGAACTCCCTCATCTGGGACTCCTTCATCTCTGTTCGGTGGGGCGTGGGTGGCACACCTTGCCCCAAGAGTAGCGGTCCCTACGCCAGACCAGCGTTGATCGCACTCAACTGGTTGATGACGCCGCGCATCAGGAAGTTGTTGGCCTTCTGCCCAGAGACCGAGAGCGCATAGAAGGCGACTGGCTTCCCGTTGCGTCCGATCGACGTGGCCGGGTAGGCGGGGAAGTTCGGCCCGACCTGCAGGTAGCGCCCGTGCGGACGGATCGGCCCCTTCGTGCCCTCCAGCACGAACCGCGCATACGGCACCAGTGGGGAACCAGCGCGGACGTAGGAACGGATGGCGTGCGGACCGCCCGTGCGGTTGTCTCCACGCACCGTGGCCAACAGAGCCCCGGTACGGACCGGAGCCGCACCCCTGGCGAAGGTCGCGGCCTGCCGAGTGTTCTCCGCCGTCCAGTTGAAGACCATCCCGCCCGGCAGGTGCATCTGGACCCACTCATAGTCATGCCAGCGGACCCGGTACATCACCGTCGCAGAGAGCACCACGGCTACATGTCCACGTCGAAGGCCAACGTCCACGCCCCGCCGACACACCCACCCTGGGGGCCGATCGGGGTGTAGCCGCCGACAGTGAACTCGTAGTCGGCCGAGCAGGCGTCCATCGCCCTGCACGCCGCCTTCATGTCCTCCATCTGGCGCACCGACATCTCCAGGTGGTCATCCTCGGTCGGCAGGCCGTTGTACCCGGGCGTGGGGACGGAGCGGATGATGCCGACCTCGACGGTGCCGACCATCGGGGTGAAGCAGCGGTTGCCGCGTGACTCGATCGCGTCGTTCGGGGTGAGGGTGACCAGGCGGACCCAGGCCATCCCGCCGCAGCCCTGGCCCTGGCAGTAGTCCTGGGGGACGGCAGAGCCAGGCAGGAGCGTGCAGAGGCAGACGTTGGGCCCACCCGCCTCGGCGACCTCGTCCATCTGCGTGCAGAGGCAGTCGACGAGCGCGATGAGCGCCTCCTGCAGCCGGGCGAGGTTCATGCACGCCGCCGGTCCAGGTCAGGGGACAGTACGCGCGGCGGGGTCCGCAGGCCGTGCGGGTTCCACCGCTCGATGAAGACGTCGACCTCGCGGATGCCGGTCTTCTGGTTCGGGAAGGCGTCCGCACCGACCTCCATCGTGATGCCCTGCCGGGCGATCTGGGTCACCCCGGCCGGGAGGCGACACTGGCCACCACTGCAGGCCTTGGCGTACTCGTAGGTCAGTAGCCCGGCGGCGATCGCGCCGAGCATGTCGACCTTGTACCCCGGCAAGTAGGTGATCGAGAAGGTGCCCGGCTCGGTGTCGGGCAGCGTCATGTCCTGGGAGGTGGGCCACGCCTGGCCATCGGTGCGGAGCAGCCGGGCACCGTCCAGCCGGTAGGTGCTGGGGTTGAGCACGACGCCGTCGACCTTCACCTCGTGGATCTCCCCGACAGGCGCGGAGAGCACCACCACTGAGCGGGCATGACAGCCGCAGGCGTTGGTGCAGGCGCAGCCGTTGCCCAACCACTCGCCGTGCTCCCAGATCGAGACACCCAGTCGGCTGGTCAGGTGCAGGCGGGATGCCGAGCAAGGACGGACGGTGCGCGGGCACCCTCCGACACGGTAGGCGGTGAGGGAGCGCAGGGTCGCCGTCGCCAGCACCTTCGCCCTGACGACGACGTCCGTCTCGAAGCCCTCCAGATCCACGCAGCCCGGGGCGATCGGCCACAGGCAGTCACTGGCCCCCACGCCGTCGGAGGGGTAGACCTCGTCACTGGGTAGCAGTCCGGGCGTACTCACGTTGGTCCCTCTCGACGAAGCGATGACCCCATCATGCCAGGGTCAATCGTGCTGGTGCTGGAGTCAGGGCGTTTGGCTCGTGTAGACGAGCGACGAGCCCAGCCGGACCTCCACGACCCTCCGCGTACCGACGTACATCGGGTGCTCCGGCGGGTCGGCCCACTCCTGCACCCAGAAGACCTGTAGATCACCCGATACCGGGGTGTGGCTGACGATGGGCCACGGGCTTTCTGTACCGGAGACAGGCGCGGCGGCTGAGTCGGAGTACCGCTGATCGAGTGCCACGGTAGTACGCGCCGACCACTGCGGCTGGCCTGCGGCGAGGTTCAGCGTCCGACGCGACAAGGCATACGGAGTGGCAAACGCGCCGTAATGGACAACAGCGAGAGAACCGGCCAGCGTCAGGACCGGACGGGTGTAGCCCGGAAGGTCGTCGGGGCCCCCCTCGATCTGTTGGACACTCCACGAACCGTCCGGCCCCCGTAGCAGGGAGTGGAGCAACATCTGGCTGCCACTCGTAGAGCCGCTGGTCTTGGAGGCGTAGAGGACGCGCCCGCCACCGAGTGATAGCGCCGACATGTGGTCGTCGGACGTGAGTGGGGAAGGCAGCGAAGGCAGGGTCTCGGTGGCCCATTGACCTGGGGTGATCGTGGACGCACCTTGGTCGATGGTGCGTACCCACCGACCTGAGCCGTCGTTACCAGTGGCCATGAGCACGACCGTCTGCCCGGCCTGAGTCAATGCCACGGTGCCGGTGGTTGCCGCAGCGACCAGCGTGACAGGAGTAGACCACGACACTCCACCATCGGTGGACCGGGTGACCTTGACTCCGGCACCATCGAGCGCGGTCACCCACAAGTAACCGTTGGGTGAGCGGTGCAGGCTGATCGGGGATGAGTCGTGGCTAGCGACGGTAAGAGGGACTGTGCTCGTGCGGACAACCTCGTTCGCTGCGTCCAGGACGTGCAGTCGGGATGAACTGGTGTGCCCCATGAGCACGTAGGTGGTGCCGCTCTCATGGATGGCGGTGGGACGTGCGTCCTGTCGGACGTCCAGTAGTGACCCGGCGATGATGCCGCTGGGGGTGAGCGTGTCAAGTCTGTGCCCGTCTGCGGTGGGCAGGATCGCCTTCCACGCCTGCCCACTACGCCAAACCGGACGCAGTGTGCCCTTGACCCACCGCCCGGCGGGTGCGGTGAGCGAAGACGCGGTGGGAACCGGCGCGGCACCTGCCGCGTAGGTCGCCGTCATCGTCAGCACATTCGTCTCGGCGCTGCCGTTGACTTGCCACCCACGGCCGGTGACGGTGATGGTTGTCCCGTCATCGACTACGTCGAGCGTGCCGTACTGTGTCTGAGACCCCGTGTACGTGCCTCCGCTGTAGGGGCCACCCTTGATGGAGTTCGACTGGTCCAGTGGAGCGAAGTTGAACACCGGCGGACCCTTTGGGTTCACAGGCGAAGGTGCGTAGTTGGTGTTCGTGCCATCGTCAGCGGCGAGCATGTGGGCATCCCCGTGCAACAGCAGCAACCGAGAAGTCAGGCCGTTGTCCTCGAAGAACTGCGACAGTTCGGCCCGCTCGGTGGAATACATACCCCACCCGTCCTCGCCCGTGCTGTCGATCCACGGCTCAGAGACGCCCAGGATGATGAGCGGCTCCGTCGCCGAAAGTAGGGTCTGTTTCAGCCATGCCTTCTGGTCCGCGCCGAGCGTCGTCTTGCTCGCGTTGTCGGTGGCCTCCTCGGCGGATCGGTTGGACTTGCAGTCGAGGAGGATCATGCGGACGCGGCCGACGACGAAGGTCTGGTATATCTCGCCGTTGCCGCCAGGGCGTGTGTCGGCGGGCAGGGGGTAGTGCGGCACGAACTCGCGGAACACCTGCTGCGCGGCGGGCTTACCGACGTGCGACCCGACCGAGTTGTTCGGCCCGAAGTCGTGGTCGTCCCAGGTGTAGGCCATCGGCACGTTGGCAAAGAGGCTCGCCTGCCGGGGCTGGGTGAGGTTCTCGCGGCGCGCGGCCCGGTACAGGGAGACACTGTTCGTCTCGATGTCCGGGTAGCCCCAGTCGCCCATGTGGTAGAAGAACGCGGGGTTGCGGTTCTGGATGCGCTCGAACGTCGTCGCGTTCGACGAGGTGACGTTGCAGGACGCTGCCGCGATGGTGAAGGTCGCGGGCTGCCCAGCGGTAGGGAACGTCCTGAACCGGCCGACGCGGGTGCTGTCTAGGCCGTAGTAGTACGTGGTGTTCGCGCTGAGTCCGGCGATGGGGAACTTCCACATATTGTCGCCTGTCCCCTGCCCGGACACTGTGGCGACCGGATTGGTCAGGGTGGCGCTGGTGGAAACGAGGAGCGACCCTGGTTCACCACTGACAGTACGCACATTGACGCGCGCCGATGAGTCCGTGACCGCGCCCGCCAGGAAGAAGTCGACCGTCGCTCCCGGCGTGTCGGGCTCACTCTCGCGGACGGCTATCTGCCACGCCTTCGGGTAGTTCCAGTCGTGAGTGAACGTCGCTGAGCCGGTAGGCCCCGGGGCCGCCTGGATGCCCTTGGTGGAGATGTGTCCCTCACGCTGGCTAGCGTCCGTGCGCTGCGTCCACCCAGTAGGCGGAGTGATAACCGTGGACCCGGAACCCAGGTACATGCCACCGAGGACGTAACAGTTGGGTGCGGTCGTAACTATCGAGGGTGCGGTGACGCTCTGTGCACTTACCACCCAAGGTGAATAGGAGGCGGCGTCAAGGACGAGTTCACTGCTACCACGAAGTCGAATCCAAGCCAAGGTTCCGCGTTGTGCCTGAGACCATGTGAAGGTGATGGCCGGAGGGACCGACGCAGGAACCTCCCACCAGTACAGCGCGGCGCTGATGCCGCTTGCCTCCGGTGAAGACAGTGGGTCGAGGACGGTGCTGCCAGATGGACCAGTGAGGGTTGCTGGGGTGTCGCGCGTCGCCGACGTGATGTTGACGATGAACAGGTCATCCGGCAAAGTCCCGGCAGGCAGGGAGAGCGTGAAGTTGGTCGCTTCACCGCCAGAGGGGTATTCGACAGTCCCCGCATCCATGTACTGCACCGCCATGACTCAGCCCTCCAAGATCATGTAGATGGTGGAGGGGTTGGGGGAGGCGAGCGCCTCGTACTCCGCCCGCGAGCCGAACCAATGCTCGATTCCGCCCCCTCCAGTGACCTC
>CAZING010000072.1:0-14237 GCA_964540505.1 uncultured Cellvibrionaceae bacterium
CCAGCCCCCCCCTTTTTTAATTAATTATGAATCGCTAACCCGCTTTAAAAACCCAAACGCGTCTTCGCTACAATGGTTCTCGTCGGGCGCTTCGTTACCACAAGGTCAAAGAAGTGATTCGCCACAAGCGTTATGGCGAACCGACGATTTAAACACTCGAACCCGTAAGTTCAACGCGCGGACAAAACGCGCTAAAACAATAAAACCGCTGCGCAAATTTACGCAGCGGTCGGTCCCCAATAGCTTTCGATCAACTCTTTACTGTGGCGAATATTACCCTTCGAAGAAGCACCGAAAACGACGGCGTCTACGCCTTCGAGTTCGCAAACCCATTTTATAGCTTCTTCCGGAGGAATGGCGCCGGAGGCAAAGATGCTCATGGCGATCGCCCGGCAACGCTTCTGACTGAGCACTTCTTTGTATTTTTCAACGCCGCCGGACATTCTGAAACCGATTTTATTGATGTTGGCACAGACGATAGGGTTAGAAATGCCGGCACTCTCCAATGCATCCACCAGCATTGGCACATTCATAGTGATGAAACCTGGCTCGGCGTTATAGGTCTTTTGAATATGTTCGGCAAACGCTTTAAACATATCATTCATGCCCAAACCAAGAAGCAGGTCGGTAACGATATTTTGAAGGAAAATAATCGGGGTTTTGGTGCCCGCGAACCGCTTCATCTCCATATCGACCAGCATTTTCATTAACTTTACGGCATCTTGCGATATCGCGGCGCTGGCGCCTTTCAAAAAGGTATCGAACAGCCCCCCTGGGGCGAACCGCTTAATGGTTTCAATAATACCCACCTCACCCACCGAATTCGCGTACTTATGGGCGTAAGGCATACAAGGGTAAAATTCGAAATCGGGGTATTTTGTAGGGTTTGCGGCCACGAGCTCTGCGATATCACCGACCCTGTCATGGGTGGTACACATGAACGTTTTTATGCCCGACTCATACGCGGAATCTAGAACGCGCATGATGTCATTGAGGTCTCTAAATTTTTTTGCTTGAGCGCGAGCCTTTTCTTCAGAGAAGTGATTAACGCCGAAGAATTGGTTGTCTCCAAATAAAATTCGTTGCATGTTATTCTCCACTTCAGCTCGCTTTCGTGCGGATTAATTCAATGGTGCGGTCGGTTTCATAGGCGCTTGCGAAAGAGTTTTCTGCGGCCATATTCTTCGCCTCCACTGCGCTGATGAAATTATCGATTTGAGACGAGTACTCTTCACCGCGCAAATAGAAATTCACAGGACTTTGCAGCTCAGTGATGTACTTGCTTGTCCACCCGTCCTCGTAATCTTCGAATTTTTCACCCGCTTTCATGAATACTCGACACTCCTGGCGGTCTGAAATGATCTTCCCTTTGCGACCGTATAAGGTCACAGTTGTGCTCATTTTGCGATACGACTCGTCACTCCAGTTGGTTTCCAACCGACCCGACGCGCCGTTAGCGTACTTAAATGACGCATATACGGCGTCTTCGACAGCGTCGGAATATACGCTATGAAATTGCGCAGATAAAACGTCTTCCGGTGGCCCGATGATAAAATTCATTAAGTCGACGACGTGCGAGGCGTAATCCTGCAGACAGCCGCCTCCCGAAGATTTTTTAGAGCGCCATGTGCTGCCCGTTTTCGGCTTGATTACAACCTGACCGAATGCCGAACCCTCAATGTGATACACCTCACCAATCGCGCCCGCGTTGACCAATCTTTTTGTTTCGATAAACGTACCGATAAAACGGTTATGGTAACCCACCTGATTGGCTACACCGTGCTTAATAGCCAGGTCTGACAACTGCTTACTTTCGTGGGCGTGGAGACACAGGGGCTTTTCGGCAAACACCGAAACACCCTTCTCAATCGCGTATTTCACTATCTCGAAATGCATTCTCGTCGGCGTTGCCACAAAGATGCAGTCGAGCACCTCTTTGTTAAGCATCTGCTGATAATCCTTGTACACTGCAACGCCGGTGTATTTTTTTAAGCCCGAAGTCAGATAATTCGCGCTGTCGCAAATCGCTGAAACCTCGACATTGGGGTGCGCCCCAAGAATCGAAAAATGGGAAATACCCATCTTTCCCACTCCGATCAATCCTACTTTAATCATTGAATCTCCTTTTTAAACTCGTAATGAAATAACTGGAACCTTTTTCGACACCGATATTGATCCGCGTTTACGTGTTGTAGGTCGCGGCCGCACGCGCAGCGCGGCCGACCGACCCTAACGCCCAGAACGCCAACTCGCTTGCTAGCGCCGGGGGGCCGCACACCTGGAGCCGTTAAATGCTATGCAGGTGTTCAAATGCTATGGGCGCCGCGCGCGGTTATCATCTTCGGACTTCGCGCCCGGTATCGACCTCTGGCGCAGAAAACCTCTTGTGTATAGCCAAACCTGGACTAAGCAAAATTCGCGCCAGAGGGCGACCAGGGCTTATTTATACTCCACCAACCGATGAGGCACCGCAAACCAAGTGCGGTACATACCAAAGACGACCCCTTTGAACTGAGCGATTTTGCCGAGAAGGATCAGCCCTGGGTAAATCCATCGGCCTTTATGGCCGTATGACACTTTAAGAAGCCGGTATTTATAAACCAGGCGCAGATACAACAAGAGGGTTACGACACATATAAGAGCCGCCAACGATAATGAGGGCATCATCAAAAGAGTAAGCAACGCGAGGACGATGCCGCCGCCCCAGACCAATATGTTGGCCACCTGCTTTACCCGGAAACGCTCTTCGGTGGCAAAGCCGTGCTTATGTGCGTTCAACCAATAGGCGTAGCCGCTGCGCTCGGTCCGCTTCCACCACTGTCGAAACCGCGTCATCGCGGCATCGTGGTAGGTCATGGGCGCATCGAGTCGCTCGATATAGTAACCGGCGGCGCGTATGCGAAAGCACAATTCAGGCTCTTCACCGGCGATGAACAAAGGGTCGAATCCGCCAAGTTCTCGCAAAACGTCGACGCGATACACGGCATCACCGCCGCAGGCAAGGGCACGGCCCACGGGAGAATCCCACTCTATATCACACACAAGGTTATAAATAGATGCGTTCGGGAAGCGTTCTTTGCGTCGGCCACAAACCGCCGCCAATTGAGGGGCGCCTGCCAAGCGCGCCAGGGCTGTCGCAAGCCAGTTTTCATCCAAAGCGCAATCGCCGTCGACAAACATCACGAATTCCAACTGCGGATGCGCGCCGACGAGACGCTCAAAACCGGCGTTTCTCGCTCTAGCGGCGGTAAACGGCACGCCCAAATCCAACTCCACGCATAGCGCGCCGTGGGCTTTGGCGTAAGCGACACTGTCGTCCGTCGAGCCCGAGTCTACATACACTACAGGAACCTCAGGAATTGACGCGAGACACATCTTAAGGCGGTCTCCTTCGTTTCTGCCAATTGCGACGACTCCTATGGACTGCACAGAATGTTGCCCTCTGAAAATGTGTATGGCGCGCCACGTGGCGCGCCAGTCTTCGCATTAGACTTTGTCGGCATAACACCACACGAAAGCATGCATTGTTAAGCGAATCTATTCTAATGAAAAACTCGAATCGCTCTGGATAAATCGGTATATTCTCAAACGCGGGGCGATAATAACGAATTACTGTATCGAGAGGAAAAGGAATTCGGCTACGGAAACTTGCATTTCCAATAAAATAGTCGCTTTTCGGGCATAGGACAGTGGAAATACCAGCATTTAATGCATAAGCATCCTCTTTATTTCGCGGAATATTTCACAGCTTCGACCAGCAGTCGTCTAAATCAGCGCACCAGTTCGATCTTTGTACCAAACTTTTCAAAACGTAAGCATATATGCAGCAATCGTTTTTATGCCGAAATAGTTTGGTCCCGTTCTTACTGGCGACGTAAGGACATTAAAGTTATATCTCATCTCCTCTTCAAGAATGAATAGGCATATGAGTGACGTAGTGGAGTTTCCATGTTCCGTAATTTTTCAAAATTCACTGTTGTAGCGCTTACCCTCGCGATTATGGCAGGTTGCGCCGAGAATGTTGACGATTCTCAAAGCGGTGTGCCGACAAACGTCGCACCAAGAATCATATTAGAGGGGGCTAATACCATAAGCATTGCCCTTAATGAACACTATGTTGAACCGGGTTTCGTAGCCTTCGACGAAGAAGACGGCATCTTAACCTCGCTTGTTCAATACAACATCAACTCGGTTAACACCGCGATACCGGGTTCTTATCAAATTGTCTATCAAGTCACCGACTCCGGCGGCCTGAATGCACCCATGGCCGTTCGCACCGTAAACGTCGGGGTGGACGACGCTTCCGTGCCAGGGTCTGGATCCTCAAGCTCAAGCAGCGGTCTTCCAGTAGCATCCGAAGTACCTGAAATCACCGCATTAGAGTTGGTAGCGTTTACCGATAACGGCGAAATGATGGTGCTGCAAAGCTTGACGCACAGCAGCCAAATCGACCTGTCCACATTATCGATGTCGAAGCTGAACATCGTAGCCAGCCCGGACGAGGCACAAGACCCAGGCAGCGTGCATTTTCACCTGCAAGGGCCTGTCGAAATCGACCGTTATGAAAATAACGCGATCTACACCTTGGCAGTGGAGGGGCAGAATCTCGATGTTGAATCCGACCAGCTTCCAGTTGGCGAGTACACACTGACCGTAACGCCCTACGAACTTGCAGACCTAAGCGGAATGCAGGGTAAACCTGTTGTGACGACTTTTCGTGTCGAACAGTCGAGCTCTGTCCCCGTCATAACCGGGCCCACCATTGCCGCTGCAGAGGTATACACAACGCTCGACAACTTAGAACTGGTCTTCTTCAAGCGACTGGAAAACGGCATGGCATTGAATATGAACGAAATGCCGTCGGCCTCGATCAACTTTGTCGCAATCCCGACCAATATGGAAGAGATCGGCAGCGTTGCATTCAAGTTATCGAAAGTTGGCAATTCCGACGACATTATCGATCGGTTTGAAAACACGCCAATTTTCACCGCCGCGAGTGATTACGACAACATAGACACCTCCACGCTTGCAAGCGGAGACTACCAACTGCGAATCACACCTTACGGTCTTCCTAACCTAGGCGGTGATCAAGGTCAAGAGTTCGTGCTAGACTTTTCCGTTAACGCCTTAGTATCGCAGACCATACTGGCGGTCGATGATGAATATCAGCTTCCGGCCAACCAAGTCTTCGATTCCGGCGAAGCGGGTTCAGTTGCTTCGAATGATACGGTCTTTGCCAATGCGATATATTCAGTTAAGAGCCAACCTCTCCACGGGACTGTAGAAATGGACATAACAGGCATGTTCTTTTATGAACCCGCGTATGATTTCACTGGGGTAGATGAGTTTGTCTATGAAGTTCGTCAAGACAATCAGGTCGCAAACGCTCGCGTTAAATTCTTTGTAGAAGCGGATCAAAACCAGGTTGACCCACAAAGCCCGGCCGACTCAGATGAAGGGTTTACCCCACTCGTCTTATCGGCTGACAGCAAAGTCATCTACGTAAGCAGCTCGAGCGGCAATGACAACAACAGCTGCGCGACGGCACAATTGCCCTGCAAGAGCCTCGCGGCTGGTCTTGAAAAAATGCGCAGTGGCTACCCTGACCACGTATACCTGAAAAGAGGCGACACCTGGACCGGTGAAACCATCAATGGTCTGCGCTCTGGTCGAAGCGCCGCAGAGCCAGCAGTATTAAGCTTTTATGGTGACACAGGTGCCCGCCCTAAAATCGAGCACGACGGTAACGTAGTCGCGACCTCTCAAGCGCGAAACCGTTTCAGTAACGTCCACATAATTGGTCTGGAGTTCTCAGCCTACAAGCTTGACCCAAGTCACGCTGCATTTACCGGCTCCACCAACGATGCTATTAACTTCTCGTTGCTCGGTGGCTTGACGAACATACTGTTCGAAGACAACCGCTTCAATTTTGTAGAACTGGTGGTTCAAGGATTTGACGGCGACTCGCCATCGAATATCACCTTACGCCGCAACATCTGGACTGGGGCTTATGTAAACACAACCTCGACGAGTCAAACGAAGCGGCCGTCAAACCTCTATGCGTCCGGGGTCACGGGTCTTACCATCGTGCAAAACGTGTTTGACTACGGCGGCTGGCACCCAACTGTGCCGGGAGCCGGTGCAAACCAGTACAACCACAACTTGTACATCCAGTACTCGACCGACGGTAACTCTTTGGTGGTCAAAGAGAACATAATTACTCGGGCTTCCAGCCTCGGTGTCCACGGTCGCGCCGGTGGTTTATTCGAGAATAACTTCTTTGCCAGAAACGCGGTGGGCCTCCAGATGGGGTACAACGGCCATCCACTGAAGCCCGGCACCAAGGCGCGTGCGATAAACAACGTGATAACCGAAGGCGAGAGCATGGTGAAAGGCGTTGGCGCATGTAACCCGGCCAATCTTTGCACACCAGCGCTCTGGGGACTAAATGTGGAAGAAACCGGCAGCGGAGAGTTCTTTGTTGAAGGCAACGTTGTTCACTCATTAAGCCCTGTGGACACCTGGAAACGGCTTTATGATGGCTTATCTAAAGTAGACATACGGCAAATAAATGCGCCAAATGTTAGCTACAAAGATAACGTTACATGGAACTGGAGAACGACCTCCACCGAGACATACCCTGCGCCGGGAAGAACCCTCGCGGATTACCATCAAAGCATTGGCGGCAGCAAGGACTTCGACGCCTTCATGAACAAGGTGAAAAACAGAGAACTGCAGACGTGGGATGTGCGCTACTCAGCAGACGCTATCAACGATTACATCCGAGCAGGCTTCGGGAAATAAACGCCTTCTTTAGACGAAAAACGTTTTAAACTAAACCCGTGGTCGACGAAAGTTGGTCACGGGTTTTTCGTTGCAGCCAAAAAGTCATTAGAATGCCTGACGATTTGAGAACGTCTGAAATGCTGGCGCCTATGCCTGTAGTGATAAAAGCCGTACTCGACGTCTCGCACCAAAACGCACATCAAAAGCGACGTTATCGTGTTTAGATTTTCCGAATGAACGCCGCCCGTCAAGCACAGCCAAAGACCGGACTAACGACACCGCCACCACAACCGCTGATTTAGGCCCTCCATTAGAAGGTCACTATACTATCGACGCAGGCCGAATTCCTATTGCACTCCTCAAATGGGCACTTCGATACAAAAACGATGCTTGAGAAGCGATTGGCTAATCCCTCACCGCCTAGCAGCGCTTACAACTCGCGTTCCGTTCTATCCATCCAAGGCGAAGTCGACCGGTTATGCAACTATGCTGGGACAGTGACAAGCCGTCGATCAGGTACTCTGAGGCTCGGCTTCCTTTTCCTTCCGGGGAACGCTCCTCTTATCTTGCCGCTTTTTACTCTGCACCCACCCCGCCAAAGAGCCTGCGATCAATAAAGTTAAATGGTCCACACTTGCGTTTGGAATTTGGTTAAATAGCATGATCGCCAATATACACACGAGCACGAGTGTATAATCACTGGCACCCACATCTTGTTGTCGCTTTATCAAGCGTCTCACCGCAAATATAGGCAGACCTAGCACCCCAAAGAGACCGAAATAGCCCACCCAACCAGAGCCCGCGAAAGTGACGATCCAGTAGCCATCAGCGACGGTTAACTTATCTCCCGTGCGCTCGGAATAATAATGTGTTCTACCCCAACCGCCCCAACCGAACAAGGGTCGCTCAGAAGCCCTGTCGACCAAAAGCTGTTCGTTGTCAAATCGAAACTGAAGCGATTGGGCCCGCTCGGGGTTTATGTCCTCGACCATTGCCGTGATATCCGAAAACGGAATGACCCCACCGGTTCGAACAATCGGGTAAATAAGAATCACAGCCACCATTGCCGAATAAATAAGAGTGCGCTTCTTTGCACCAAAAAACAAAAAAGTAACGAAAAACAATACAAAATATATCAGCGCGCTATAGGTCTTGCACAACACAAGTACAATACCCATGCCGGTGAAGAACAGCCACCCCCGCCCTTTAAGTAACGGATCTTTGGCTTTGGTCATTACGTATAAACAGCACAAGGTCATCATCGCAAAAAACGCTGTATGCAAACCGTGCCCTAAAAAAACAACGGGTCGGAATCCACCTTCTCTTTTTTGCTGCCCCCACTCATGGGGGAAGAATCCGTAAATATGCGTATGCAATTGGGGACTCATTCGTACTTCGTAAAGCATCAAAATTGCGTAAAAGAGCCCCGATATGGCAATCACCTGAACGATCTTCTTATGCGATTCATCGGTAACGAGAAATGTGTAACCAATCGCAAAGACAAAAAGATAGCGTATCGCGTTCTCAAGTGAGTTGCTGATAGCCGTCGGAAACTCAATGCCCGGCAAGGTCACCGCTGGGAGAACGATCGCATCTCTATTGGTCAGGTAGGTGAGAATCGGTGACAGCAGCAGCAGCACCAAACACAAAGCAATCAACTTATTCGATGGGAAGTACTGCAATGGCAGCTTATTCAGCTTTAGATACAGAAATATTGATGCAAGCGGCACCAACGCCTTGTCGAAGGGCGGAAGTAATGGCAAATCCAAAGGCGCAGGAAAAGGCGGCATAGGTAGCAGCAAATGCGCCAGCACAAAACACAGAATAAGACCAGTGTCGAGTGAGTATTTCTTCAGCAGTTTGAATGTCACAAACGGCCACACCGCCAAAGCCACGTAGTACAACAGCGATGGTATCTTGACTTCCATCCGGCATAACCCTAAGAAATTTCATTACAGTTTGCAGCTTACCACGGCGCTTAACAAGCTTTTCAGCTCGCTTGCTAAAGATTATTCATGCTAAACTGCGCGATTTTCGGAAAGCTCGACCTTCTATTCAAACCGACTGAAGTGCAAATCATGGTAAAGCATCTGTACGCTCGATTTTTCAGCTCCAGCTTGAAAGACAGGGCGTTTAGCGGCGCTATTATTACCGCCGGTGGCTTTGGACTTCAAAAGTTTGTCCAACTCGCATCGAATTTAATTCTCACCCGGCTACTGTTTCCAGAAGCCTTCGGCTTAATGGCCTTGGTAAATGTATTTATAATAGGCGTGCAGATGCTGAGCGATACCGGCGTCCGCCCCGCGTTGGTCCGCACCAAAGAGATCGACGATCCCCAATTGGTCAATACCGCCTGGACCATCCAGTTCGTTAGAGGGTTCATCTTGTGGATCGCCGTAGCGGGCCTTGCTTACCCAGCCTCCGTCATCTATGGCGAACCTATTTTATTTCAACTGCTACTCGCGGCGGGCAGCATTGCAGTGTTCAAAGGCATGCATTCAATAGGCGCGACATTAGCGGTTCGAGAGCTAAAAGCATGGCGAACAATATCGGTCGCTCTATGTGGCCAGGTGGTTGCGACTATCTCGATGATCGCCCTGGCCTTACAGTTCAAATCCGTCTGGGCTCTGTGTATCGGCACCATAATAGGTGCGGCGGCCGAAATGGCACTGACTTATATCGTCATGCCCAAACACAAGCACAAATTTTGCTTCGATAAAGAGCGCGCCGCCGAACTGTTTCATTTCGGAAAGTGGATATTCTTAGCAACTCTTTTGACCTACCTAGGCGGCCAAGGGATTCGGGCATTTGAAGGGGCCATGGTTCCGACAGATACACTGGGCCTGATTGCGATTGCTGCCACCATCTCATGGGCGGCCGTTGAGGCGATTAACCAGGTTCTGGGAAGGATCGTCTTTCCGGCGCTCTCGGAGATAACTCGAAGCCAGAAATCCGACTTCTCGAGCATTCTGGCCAAGCTGAAATTAAAAATTCTTATTCTGACCATTCCCATCTTTGGACTGATAACGATCTTCTCTAACTTTATTATCGAACTGCTCTATGACGAGCGCTATCACTTCGCCGGCCCCATGCTTGCAATCCTTGCACTTAACGGCGCCATCAGCTCCATTCCGACGCTTTACCAAACCACGGTGCTGTCTCTGGGGGACACTCGCATGCACCTGAAACTCAACATCTTCGCCACCACGCTAAGACTGGCAGGCTTGACACTAGGGTTCCAAGTCGGCGGCGTTTTGGGGATGCTGGCCGGCACCGGCATCGGCGGAATACTCTATTACATCTTGGCTGCATTTTCCCTGCGAAAATTCAAGTTTATCCAGTACAAAGCCGACGCGCTATCCTTGTTGGTTCTAGGAGCGTTATTTGCGTTATCTTTTCAGTTAAATATCGCCGAATGGATTCCCCAAGGCTAAACTTTAGCTTTGGGGCTGTTTCATCACTCGCAAATATAAGAGAAGCAAAAGCAAAACCGGCCGAATAGGCGGAGCTTACATGCGTCAATCAATTCTGCCAGAATATTTTTGCACAGCACAGACCTTGAGAGCCATTGCGGACAGGCTCTAGGCGACGTTGCAGCGCACGATCTTAGAGCTTCGGCGGTTCGGATGTTTACGACGCCTTTCGGTATTGCGAGCCTCGGTAAGAAGTAACGTTATTCATTGCGGAGTATCAGTGGCGCGGTCACCTCTGACTTTTGAAGAGACATTGTTAAGAACCGGGCTAGAGAAGCCTTATCGCGGCCCCTTCATAAAGGCGGCAAAACACACCCCTGACCAATAGCTCGAGTTCGCCGACTATGAACCAAAGATATCAAACACTGGATGGATGGAGAGGGATAAGCATTCTGTTGGTTCTGGCCGGCCATTTGTTCCCTTTGGGGTTCGGACCTGTCCAACTCAATGCAGCAGTTGCCGGAAGCGGCATGGCTATCTTTTTTATATTATCCGGCTTTCTTATCACCAGCATTTTGATTAAAGATCAAAATATCAAGAATTTCTTGATCAGACGGGTCTTAAGAATTCTACCCCTAGCTTGGCTCGTCCTCCTTATCACGCTACTTCTGATTAAAGCATCGCCACATCAATGGTTCTCCAATTTGTTTTTTTATGCTAACTGGCCGCCAATGGGGCTAGTAAAAGAGGCCAGCCACTTTTGGAGCCTTTGTCTTGAGATGCAATTTTACATCTTAATCGGCGTGGGCGTTTTAATGGTCGGCAAAAAGGCGCTGTATCTTTGTCCGATTCTCGCACTGGGCGTCACCGGCTTCAGAGTCATTAATAACGTCGACATGGCCATCAACACTTATTACCGTGCAGATGAAATTCTCGCCGGATGCACTCTCGCCCTTATCTATCATAACGGCAGCTTGGGCTTTCAAAGTCTGTTCAGCCGCTTCAACCCATCGCTGCTGTTTATAGCATTAATTCTCTCGGCGCACGATGATTTCGCCCCACTAACCTATCTAAGGCCTTATATCGCTATGACGTTGGTGGCTTCGACTTTATTTCAGCATCGACAGAGTATTTACATCAGAACGCTCGAAACGCGGCTTTTAAAGTATATAGCCACCATATCCTACGCGCTTTACGTTATCCACGGCGGCTTGCGATATACGTGGTTATCGGATGGCAGCACAATAATAAAGTACGTAAAGCGTCCCTTGTTCCTCGCTGTAACCTTCGTATTGGCGCATCTATCAACTTTCTATTACGAGAAGTACTGGATAACACTTGGCAGGCGACTTACGGGCTCTCGCGAAAAACCCCTTACGAAGCAACCGCACGTGTAAGAATTCTTTTGCGCCATAGATCGCGAACCGAGCGGTGCCCGACGACGGAAGGCGCTGCATCGAGATTGCTCCGGCACACACCATAGGTTACTTGCATATCTGCTTTAACCGAACTTCTTTACAAGTGAGGCTCTGTGGGTGAAAACCTTTTCCTTGGTAAACTCTCGACCAACGGTGAACGCCTCTTGCGTAAGCCGTCGCCGCTCAACATGGTCTTCGGCAAACCTACGAATCGTTTCGTATACCGAACGCATATCGCCGACCGGCACTAAGCTTCCGCCCCCAGAACTGGTAAGATCTTTGGCGTAGTCACTGCTATAGCCGATGATTGGCGTAGCCTGATTCAACGCCTCAATGAGTATTCTGGGCGACTCCGGTTGAAGATGGCAAAAGACTAGCGCATCGGCACTGAATAGAGCCTGATTGATCAGGCTGCGATCCGAGACGAATCCATGCAGTGTAACGCAATCTTTGATAGCGGTTTGGTTGACGATCATTCTCGCTTTATCGAGCAGCGGGCCATCTCCCAGCCAATGCGCTTCAAAATCTACATTCGCGGTTTTTAGCTGTTGCATCACATCCAACCAATCGAAAACGCCTTTCATTTCGATCATTCGTCCAGCGTAAACCAACTTAAGTTTTGAACTGCTTTGGATCGCATCAAGCTTCTTATCGACCTCGGTGCCCGAGGGTAACTCAGACTCGCTTATATGGATGTTATGAACTAAATGGGCGTTAGGACACCATCGGCGATAAAAATTATAGCAATCCGCGCCGTGGAACAACCCAGCCGCGGCTTTCGATATAACCTGCTTTTCTGCAGCCTTCATCGTTATAAAATCAAACGTTCGTCGCCACATTTTACGCGTCGAATCGGAACAGGCGATTTTGTGCGTTACCCAATCGGTATGTACTGAATACTTCCGACCTTTTTTATAGGCGAGCCGCGCAGCCATTGCCGACCAATCACCGAAAGTGCAACCGCCGACGCCAAAATGAAGATACTGCGATTGCGCAATCAGCACTTCGAGGCGTTGTCCTACCTGCTTACGACTTCTAAGATGCTGTGCCGGTCCATAGCCCCAAGGAAGAGTTTCGAAACGCACCGGACAGTCGAACATATCAGGCTCCGGCACACACCAAGAGATACTCGAGCGGTTTTCAAGAACATCGGTAGGGATGATCGGGCAACAGGCGGTGATCGAGCTGAAGTGCTGCGACCACATTTTAAAGCCGCTTCTCGCTTGCGACTCGATCCGCACCACGCCGGCGTCGTCCACCAAGCATGGCAGCGGCATAACCATCAGCAGGCTATCGTTATACATCAATACTTAAACCTTTGAACAATATCCACTAACCGCTGACAGGCCGAAAGCCATGATCGCGAAGATGAATGTGGCGCTTTCGATTAATACGATGTTTAATTACCCGGCAACCGAAGCGTAGAGGGCGCGAAACGCGAGTAATGACCGAAGGCTTGCTAAGCCAAGCTTCATATTGTGGCAGGACCTTGTCTTCGATGAAACTATGCCACTCTAACGCCACCTTATCCGTCGTAAAATCTTTCGCTCGCTCGAACCCATTCGCGACCATAGCTCGATACAATTCGGGATCGCTCTTTAATTTTCTAAGGGCACTCAGGACTTCATCCGCCGATCTGACTTCAATGTAGTCCAATTCGCTTTTGTATAGTTCTCGGTACGCGGGTTCTGGACCCAATAACGCGGGCACCCCAGCGCGCCATGCATTCACCAGCTTCAAAGCCGGCTTGAGACCGAAGTCGTATTCGGTTAAATTACGCACCGCTACGAGGACATCACTTTTGGAATAATCTGCCCAGGCCAAAAACTGTTGGCCAGACCGCTCTATCCGATCAAACTGCTCTTCGTTAAATAAGAATCGCATGCCCATTGCATCAAGAGCAGCGTCAAACTCCTTCGTCTTGAAGACACTGATAAGATTGCGAGGGTGGCCTTTAAAATCGACATTAGTGACTGTAGCGTCCCGTTGCGAATCTCGCTGGATCGCGAAAGGCTGAGGCCAATGCGTCAAACATGTGTCGCCCGGCTGCAGGGCCAGGCGATTCATCGCGGTCTGCATTTCGCAAAGACTAGGTCTTGGACAGTCAGTGCGCGTGCACACGACAAAGCTTTCGTAGGACATGTCTCGCGGTGTCAGATAGTGATACGGTATAAAACAAATTTGCCCTTTTACAAAATCTCGCACCAAGCGGACATCAAGTCCTCGGTTGCGCAAATTCACGAACGATTGCACAGACCAGATATGCGGCCCAGTTACACAACGCTTAAAAAGCTCATAGTCGTCCGTGGAGCAATTGGTCTCATCAAGGAAGTCAGCAAATTGGTCCAATTCTTTACAAACGAAGTAAATCGGATATTTTAGAGGCGTCAGTTGGGTGATGTTCTCGCAAAGCATATTCGATTCTAATTCGCCTATTTCAGCCATGGTCTTCTATTTACCCTGTAAAATCCGTTCGTATAAAACAGTCGCCGCCACTGCGCGCTCGGGCTACTCGACGCTTAAACTTCGCGATCGAGTGACTTGGGAGTTCCTTCGGCCTTTAACTGATTTCATTTAGATTGACTCGCACAGCACTTTCGCACCCCTATGCGAGTCCAAA
>CAZING010000073.1:0-14122 GCA_964540505.1 uncultured Cellvibrionaceae bacterium
GCACATCGGTCACAATCATACTGCTGCCGCTGCCCTCGGGCAGGTGTGCCAGTAACGGGCGGGCGACAAACTCATAGATGTCGTTGGAAAAGTACAACATGCCCAAGAGCAACACCACAATCACGGCGACGGCTTTCAGCAGTCGGGAACGCAGCTCAATTAGGTGAGAGATCAGGGGCTGATCCTGATCGGACTTGGGGTCGGTCATGGCTTCGATTCGGGTGGCGAGTCTGTGGGGGGCGGCGCGCTTGGTTCGTGTGGCTCGGCGGCATTACTGGCATCCGAAGAGGGCTCCGGTTGAGCTTCGGTCTCGGCTTGCGCGTCGAGCGTGGTCGCGGCGGGCTTGTCGGTGTCGTCTTCCAAAAGCAGCTCGCCCGATTCCAGACGCTGGATCTTCTGTTTGAGCTCTTGATGCACGTCGCGCATTTTTTCGAGATTGCGCATCACTTGTTCGTTCTGCAGTTCGCGGCGGATCTCATCGGCGCCCAGTTGCTTTTCGATTTCCCGGCGCGTCTCGCCTATGGTGCGCTTTATGCGCCCGATCCACAAACCCCCGGTGCGAATCGCACCCGGCAGCTTATCGGGCCCAATGACGACCAGGCTCACAACTGCAATCACTAACAGTTCAACAAAACTGACGTCAAACACAGGCGTCTACTTACTGGCGTCGGATTTTTGGGTCTCTTTGGCGTCGCTCGACGTGTCAGCCGCGTGTTCGGCTTCCACTTGTTTGACTGAGTCATCGGTCGAGTCTTTGTTGTCATCGTCGCCGATGGCTTTTTTGAAGCCCTTGATCGCGCCACCGAGATCGCCGCCTAAGCCCTTCAGGCGTTTGGTGCCAAATAGCAACAGCACGATTACCAATACGATGAGTAACTGCCAAATTCCGATACTGCCCATGATATCTACCTATACAGTGTTATTACGCCGTTCTTCGGCGGTTATATGCGTCATCTTTATGCGCCTTGGTCGACCTCGGCGGCTTAAAGGCTAGCCGATTTAAACCGTTGGCGGCTAGTCTTCTGTTCTATTTGCCTTTTCTTCAAGGCCGGAAAGGTCGAAGCGCCGAGACAGCTCCGCCAATACATCTGCGCTTGAGGCCCCGAGATGAGACAACATCACCAGAGTATGAAACCAAAGGTCTGCGGTTTCCGCGACCGTGTCGGCAAGCTCGCCAGAAAGTTTCGCATCTTTTGCGGCAATGATGGTTTCGGTGGCTTCCTCGCCCACCTTCTCTAAAATCTTGTTCAGCCCTTTGTGGTGCAGTTGCGCCACATAAGATGTCTTTTTCGAGGCTGTTTTGCGCGCCTCAAGGACGGCATCCAGCTGCGCCAGTAAATGGGTCATCGGTAAATCTCGTCAGGCGGCTTTATCACCGTATCACGCTCGCGCCATTCGCCTTGATCGTAGGAGCGGTAAAAACAGGACTGCCTGCCAGTGTGACAGGCAATGCCGCCTATTTGTTCGATTAATATCAACAGCGCATCGGCGTCGCAGTCGATGCGAACCTCGCGAACCTTCTGCACATGCCCCGAGCTTTCGCCTTTCGGCCATAACTTTGCTCGCGAACGCGACCAGTAGACGGCGTGCCCGGTCTCAAGGGTAGCGCGAAGCGCCTCGCGGTTCATCCAGGCCATCATCAGCACTCGACCACTCTCGGCGTCCTGAGCTATGGCCGCAACTAAGCCATCGCTGTTCCATTTGATCTTATCGAGATAGCTTGGCGACATTTAACATCCTCGGCAAAGACACGTAAGTCTACCCGATTGTCAAAGGCGCGCACAGAGAGCGGCGTCGGTTCAGGCGAAGGCCATGACGGTATTCTTGCCGTACAGAAGATAATCGTGAAATCGCAGAAAGCGGTTCTTGTAAGAGACGCTCGAGTGGAGCTCTGGCTTGGCTGCCGTGAGCGCGGACGAGCTGTGTTCGTCGGGGGCGCGTTCGCCTGCGAGGTTTGTCGCGAGGACAAGTGCGATACCCAATAAGCCGGCTCGAAGCTGTTTGAAATAACGCGAAAAAAGAGGGGTGGCTCGTAATGGTAAAAAGGGGGACATCGATAATTCCTGAAAACCGTGTTCGGCATCTCGGTGTGCGCAAGAGCGCGGTCAAAAGCTCGGTCACACCGGTATTGCTATGCTTTTAACGTTAGCATAGCTGCCACGCTTCTCAAGGCAATCGTCGCGGTTGGGCGACCCGGGTTTGGGGTAAAAACGCGGCGACGAAACCGGCCTTGGCCAAGACGCGCTGCGCGCGGCGGCAGGCCTCAGTTGTGTTTTTTCAGCCGCATTTAACCCGGGGCATCGGCACGCGCACGCCAGGGTTGTTGCGGGCTTCAGGCATGGGCTGGGCTTATTTCACGGTCGTAATATCTATTCGCGCCGTCACGGGCTAGAATGCAGGCAGAAACGAGTTTCGTCGTCGTGATGGCGGCTTTTTCCGCCTTGATAATGCCCGCGCCAAAGCGACGAACCGCTTGATTCTGGGTGCGTGCGGTCCACACAAATACGTTTGTTAAGGCCGAGGTCGGCCAGAGCAATTGCAGGCGGGCGCCAGCGGCGCCGGTCACCAACCAGCGGACTTTGCGTTTTGCAGGGCAGAGTCAATGGTAAAAGCATTGCACGCAATGGCATTGGATCACCATTGTTTCGATTTTACCTCAGATAGGAGCTGCGTCATGACCATAGGCCTCGGCGAAGATTTTGAAGAAAATTATCAACGGTTTATCAGCGAAGCTTTCGCTACGGGCTGTGTCTGGGGGCTAGAGGGCGAGGAGGGTTTTGCCCTTTGCACTTCAGTGGATAATAGCGAGGTCGACGTGCTACCGCTTTGGTCGCAGCCCGAGTTCGCGAAGGCGCATTGCGTCGACGAATGGCAGGCGTATCGCGTTGTGCCGATTGCTCTGGATGAGCTGCTGGACGACTGGTTGGTGGGCCTGCATGAAGAGGTGACTATGGTTGGCCCCAACTGGAACGACAGTCTGGAAGGCGACGAAGTCGAGCCTTTGGACCTGCTTGAAGATTTTGAAAACGAAACCTGATTACGGCTGTTGCAACAAGTCTTTCAGCTGGGTAACTGTGTCTTCCACCGACGTGCCCGACACGCGTTTGTACAGCACGGTTTTCTCCGGCCCAACCACAACCACCCCAGGTGTGGTCTCGACCTGAAACCTACGGGCAACATTTTCGGCTCTCAGTAGTATTGGAATGTCTGTAGGTTCTATCTCTGCGATGGCGGCGGGATCGGGGTCTTCCCAAATATTCAACAAATAAAAGCGCAACGGTTCATCGACCGTTTGGCGTTGAAGTTGATTTAAATATGGGAGCAACTCTTGGCATTTACCGCACCAGCTTGCAAAGAATACCATCACAGTGGTGTTGCCCGACTCCGCTTGCTGGTAAAGGGAAACGGGCTGGCCGTCGACATTCGCCAAAACCCAGTTCGGCGCCTGGGCGCCGACCTCTAAAAATTCGGCTGCCCGAGACGCACTGAACGGCCAGATAAATCCTACAACGAAGGTATAAAGCAACAATAAGCGCATAGTATCTTCTGTTAGGTTTCGTCCTTTGGAGCAAGGGTGTAGTGGCTCGGCCCCGGTAATAAGCCACTTAATGTGTTTTCGGCCCGGAGCTGGGTGATTGCGGTGTCGCCAAGGCGTGACCCGGCACACTGTTCGATTGGAGAAGTTTAAATGGCTTTTGTTCCCTTGCATCTGAGCGATCGCGGCCTTGCGCGGCGATCGGCTGTCTCTTGCGGCCGAATTGTGCGGGCGATGATGGCGGCCCTAGCCCTTAGGGTTCCCGCGTCCTAAACCGGGCGAGCTGTCCTGAAGAATTTACCGTCTAACGCGACTCGGCGCCGTTGCCTCGGGCGCGCGCCTGCCTAAAGGCAGGCGGTATTGCTCGTGAAGTGCCAAAGCGCTGAAGAGCGGGCTTGGCTGAGCGCTTTAACGCGGCTCAATTGGAGGAGGGGCGGCTCAGTTGTCGCTCGAGTTCGGTCAACCAGGCTTGCAATCGCGTTTGGTTTTCGGGACCCATGCGAATCAACAGTTTTTGAATTTGCGGTAAGCCTTCGATCTCTGCGTTTTTGAATTTGTAAGCGACGGAGGGTTGAACGAGCTCGGCGTCATTGTGCGCAGGCGTGCTTTCGACCAGGGCAAGCGCCTTTAAAACGGCGCCGTGAAAATTACCTTGTTGGAGGCCGAGTTCGCCGTAGGCCTCCTCGAGCAATGGGTAGTACTGGGTGTACATTTTGGCCGCAGTGAAGGCGTCCACGGACACCAGCGCATCGATATAAGGCTCGTAGCGCGCGAAATTGGTGGGCGCTATGCGCAGCGTGTCACCGTCTTTGGCCACCTCGAAGGGCGAGGTGGGCGGGTCGATGGGCCGATGCTGGTATACCCACTCGCCGTTGGCGGCCGCGACCACGGCGCGCACCGCTTTGCGAATGATGAATTCATCGGTCAACAGACCACTGAGTCCAGTCCATTGATGTTGCTCGAGCGAGCGGGCAACCGCCGGGTCGCTTTCGTCGAGCGATGGCAAGGGTTCAGGCTCGGCGGGCGCGGTCGGTGGTTCGACTTCGGGAATTCGAGATTCAGTCGTCCCGGCAGACGCCAGTGGCTCGCTATCGGGTTCAAACGCCGCCGGAGGCTCGCTGATCGCAATCGGTTCTGGCGCCGGCTCGGTCGACGATCGCGGCCACAGCCACAATAAAATCAGGCCGATAATACCGGCGGCGACCAACGCGATATGAACAGGTTTAAAAGCTCGTTTCGGCTGGGCTTCATCTTCTGGTGCCATTGTGCGTCCCCAATGAATGATGAATGAAAAAAACAGTAACCGAAGCATGCGAGGCTCTGGCTGAAGTTTGGACTGCCTTGGCTTCGGGGAGTTCGGCGACTTTGCGAGCGGCGCCTGCCGCTGTCGTGCGACTTTTGCACGTCTGCTACCCGAATATCAAGTAAGTTTAAGGCCGACCGGGGTTTCACTTGCGAGAAATAGTGGTATTCTTGGGTATTGGTAAGGCCACTATGGACTATTGGTAAGGCAGTCGCGCCGTTGGAATGTCAGCGCTCGCGCCAAGCGTAGAGTTTTGGATCACTCGTGGGCCATGCAGGAAATTGGCAACTGTTCGCTCACCAGAGCGTCCATCTCGTCGTCGGGGAAGCTTGTAACAGACTCACGATTGCTGGGCTTCCCTGCGTTGATCTGACGCGCGTGCTGGGCACCATGGCCAACCCAGTTTCACTTAGAGTTGTTAAAAAGGCCGATAAACAGTAGCTTGCCGTGCACAGGTTGAATGGCCCGCGCGGGGGCATTCCGTGGCGGCCGCATCCTCTTCCCCGATGTCGGCAGTTTGATTAGGCAGGTGTATGAGTTCAACAGAAGAGTCCAACAGTCATCCGGGCGAGTCGAACGCGAAAGTGTCGCTCTCCGATACCTATGGCCGACTTTACAGGAAGGTCGCTGAGCAACTGGCGGAGGCGATCCGTGTCGGCGAATACCCACCCGGTACAAGGCTGCCGGCCGAGCGCAGGCTTGCCGAGCGGTATCAGGTCAGCCGTCCGACCATCCGTGAAGCGATCATTGCTCTCGAGCTTGCCGGAAGCGTGGAAGTCAAAGGCGGCTCGGGTGTCTACGTCACCGAGGCAAGCCCTGGACCGCTGCCGGCGCGGGCGGTGGATATAGGACCTTTCGAGATTCTTCAGGCGCGGTTGATTTTCGAGAGCGAAACGGCGGCGCTGGCGGCGAAAGTCATTAGCGACGAAGAGCTCGGCGTGCTTGGAGCCACTTTAGAGTCGATGGTCCTCGAGAACGAGCAAGAGCAAGTCACCGAAAACGCCGACCAAGAGTTTCATTTGCAAATTGCCCAGGCGACGCACAATGAAGCCATAGTCGCTGTGTGCAAACACTTGTGGTCGCTGCGCAACGATTCGAGCGTCTCAGCACGCATTCTGGAAAAGGTGCGCCAAGCGGGCTCGAGGCCACGGATCGACGAGCATCTTGCGATTTACGAGGCCATAGCCGCACGCGACTCCGAGGCTGCGAGATTGGCAATGCGCGAGCATTTAAGTCGGGTCGCGGAGCAATTACTTGAGACCACCGAGGCCGAAGCCGTGGAGGAGGCGCGGCGGCGAATCAAGCGCGAGCGCGAGCGCTTTCGCGCGCGCTAGGCTCGCCGCGCCGCGGCCACGACAGAGCGAGCGCACAAGGTTAAGAGCACCTGATAAAAGCGATAATAATTGGGGACAATAATGCAAATAGATAGACGATTGTTTTTGGCAGGGCTGGGCAGCGTCGCCGCCGGTTGTGCCAGCCAGCGCGCGCCAAAATTTGCCGATGCCTTGCAGGACGCGCGGTGCGATGACGATTGGCAACAAGCCGAGAACATCAAGACGCAGACCCAAATTCCGCAGTTCCCCGAGCGCGACGTTCTGATCACCGATTTCGGTGCGCGCGCCGACGGCGCCACCGATGCCACCGATGCCATCGCCGAGGCGATTGCCGCTTGTCACCAAAGCGGCGGCGGTCGCGTTGTGGTACCGGCTGGGACGTTTTTCACCGGGCCGATTCATCTGCTCTCGAACGTCAACCTCCATATTGTTCGCGGCGGCACCTTAAAGTTCTCGACCGAGCCCGAGCGCTACTTGCCGGCGGTGTTCACGCGCTGGGAGGGCATGGAGTTTATGGGCTACTCGCCTTTGGTTTACGCATACGAACAAACCAACGTTGGGCTGACCGGCGAGGGCACGTTGGATGGCCAGGCGAGTATGGCCAACTGGTGGCCCTGGAAAGGCGGTGAGGAGTGGTTCAAACAAGGTTCTCCGACTCAGGATAAAGCCCGCGACGCGCTGATGCGCGATGTTGCCTCGGGCGTTCCCCCGGGCGAGCGTCATTACGCGCAGGGTGCTTATCTTCGGCCTCCGTTTGTGCAGTTCTATCGCTGTCGTAACATTCTTATCGAGGACGTGCGAGTGTTGCGTTCGCCTTTCTGGCTATTAAACCCGGTACTTTGTCAGCATGTGACGGTGCGCAATGTTCGTCTCGAAAGTCTCGGCCCCAACTCCGACGGTTGCAACCCCGAGTCGTGCAGCCATGTGGTCATTGAAAACTGCTATTTCGATACCGGTGACGATTGCATCGCCATTAAATCCGGCCGCAATGCCGACGGTCGAAGACTTGCGGTGCCATCTGAAAATATTCTTATCACCGGCTGCAAGATGCTCGCCGGGCACGGCGGTGTGGTCATCGGCAGTGAAATTTCCGGGGGTTGTCGCAACGTCTTTGTCGAAAATTGCCACATGAGCAGCCCCGACCTTGAGCGCGGGATTCGCATCAAAACCAATTCGATTCGCGGTGGCCTTATCGAAAACCTGCGCGTACGCAACCTTGTGATCGGCCGGGTGCGCGATGCTGTGGTGATCAATTTCTATTACGAGGAAGGCGACGTCGGCGGCTTTGACCCAGTTGTACGAAATATCCGAATTGAAAATTTACTGTGCCAGCACGCAGACCGAGTGTTTCAGGTGCGCGGATTCGATCGAGCAAAGATTCACGACCTGGTGCTTGAAAACGTATTTTTTGTAGAGGCCAAAGACTTTGGCGTGATTGAAAACGTCGAGAACCTAAAGTTGGAGAACGTCAACATCAACGGTGAAAGAGTGCAGTTTTCCGGCAAAAAATAGCAGTTGAACCAAGGCCGCTCGGGTGAGGCCGTCTGCGGCGCAGCGCAAAGCGAAACGGGTTCGCTACGCCAATATCGGCGCTTGGCCTTTTGCGCCCCGCGCAGCGAGCCACTTACGGCCGCATGAATTTTCTAAACATTAGAGTTAAAAAAATGCCAAAGCAAAATGCGCATAAAATTTGGGCGTTGTCTTCGTGGTTGTTGGCCGCGCTGGCGTATGCCGCGCTGAGTGCCTGCAGCTCTGTCGATGAACACGCAGCCGATGCATTTATCGGCGCGGTGGCGCTTCATAACCCGTCTGAGTTCGCGCGGGTCGACGAACCTGTGTATCTGTCCTTCTACGATTTGGGGCTGTTGGCCGGCGCAACAAGCACGCCAATTTTGATGGTTGAAAACGGCAATGTCATCCCGGTAGAGCAGGTCGATACCGATGGCGACGGCCGCAAAGACAGCCTTTTCACCGTGCTCGATTTCGCCCCGGGCGAGCGTCGCAGCTTTAGAATTCAGCACCGCACCGATCGCATACGACCGCTGGCGACTACGAAGCGAACACAGGCCGAAATTTCGATCAAAGAAGGCGGGCAATGGCGCGAGCGCGAGGACGATGCGACGTTCAAAGAGTATGTTGGCGGAAGTTTCAAGAATGCCACCTCGGTGACCACGCCGGAGTTCTACACCGATCATTCGAATTGGATTCGCTATGAGGGTCCGGGAATCGAATCCGACAAGGTGGGTTATCGCGTGTATTTGGATTGGCGTAACGGCTTCGACATATTCGGTAAGAAAACCGCCGAGCCCGTTCTGCAGCATATCGGCCAGGATGGATATCAGAGTTACCACGAACCCCAACCCTGGGGCATGGATCTTCTAAAAGTGGGCGACACTTTGGGCATCGGCGGCTTCGGCTACTGGGACGGCGAGCAGGTAATCGGGTTAAAAGATGTGGAAAGTCGAACTGCCACAGTTCGAGACAACGGCAATCTGCGCGCGTCTGTGGGCATTCAGTATCAAGGTTGGCGCGTCGCCGATACCAAGCTCGACGCTAAGGCTTATCTGTCGATGACAGCCGGCAGTCGTTTGGTGCACAACCGCTTATCCATCAGCGGCACTCTGGCCAATCTCGCCGTGGGCATTGCCAATCATCCCAATACCGAATTTATTGCAGGTGATACCGAAATCGCCTCGGATATGTATACCTATCTCGCGACATGGGGGCCCCAGAGCCTCGCGGGAGACGAGTTGGGGTTGGCGGTTTTCTTTAAAAAGCGTGACCTCGAAACAATTGTATTTGATGGCAAGAGCCGAATTGCGGTGCTGACGCCAGCCCGAGGGCAGGTCGATTATTATTTTGCCGCCGCCTGGGCGGGCGAATTGAATGGCGAAGGCATTACCGATCAAGCGGCCTTTGAAGCTTATCTCGATAAAACCGTTAAGAAGTTGAACCGGGGCCTGCGTCGTGATCTCGATACCGTTATCACCGCAGAGCGAACGCGTGTGCCTTTGAGCAAGGCGCAAGCGTTGTATTGGGCGCAAGCCATGGCGGATTCGGAGCTCGCCCGCAAGGCCAACGATTATCGGGTCGACGGCTGGGATGAAAATCGAAAACGCCCGCCCAAATTCGAGTATGACATTGTCGGTGTGCTGCCGCTCGCGTATGACGAGCTGGGTGAGCTGACGGGTGAGGCGCGCTATAAAAACGTTAAAAATACCGTGACGGCTTCTTATGTGGGCGCAGACGGCGCCATCGCCCGCTACAGCAAAGAGAATTTCAATATAGACGCTATTGCGCCCGGCCCGGTGCTTCTGCGGCTGTACGATCAAACCGGCGAGTTGCGCTTCAAGTTGGCTGCCGAGCGGTTACGCGAGCAGCTCAAAGACCAGCCGCGCACAGCCAACGGTGCCTTCTGGCACAAACAGCGCTACCCCGGTCAGCTGTGGTTGGATGGCGTCTACATGGGCATGCCGTTTCTAAGCGAGTACACCACCCGTTATGAGAACTCGAAAGCCCTGGACGAAGTAATTAACGAGTTCAAAGTGACCCGCTCAATCTTGCGGGATCCTGAAACCGGGCTGTACTACCACGCGTGGGACGAATATAAAAAGCAAGATTGGGCGGACCCGAAAACCGGCTTATCTTCGCATTTCTGGGCGCGAGGTATTGGCTGGATGGCCATGGCCTTGGTCGATGTGCTCGATCAAATACCCACGGATCACACTGAAAGCCGCGCGTTTCTGATCGATATGACCGTTGAGCTTGCCCAAGCACTAAAGCGGTATCAGGACCCGAAGACGGGTGTGTGGTGGCAGATAATGAACAAGCCAGGCGCGACCGGTAACTACCCCGAATCTTCGGCCACGGCCATGTTTTCGTATTTCTTAACCAAAGCAGTAGCTAGGGGCTATTTAACGGATGCCACGTTTGGTGGCGATGTTGAAGCGTTTGCGCGCAACGCCTTCGAAAGCCTGATCGCCGAGTTCACCCTGGTGCACCCAGACGGCAAAATCAGCATGACCCACCAATGTCATGTGGCCGGCCTGGGTTTTGGCCGCGACGGCAGTTACGACTATTACATGGACGAACCGGTGGTGGCCAACGACCCGAAGGGAACCGGCCCATTTATTTTGGCGGCGGTGCAGATGGCTCGCTTTTTAGATGCGCAGTAACTGCGCAGAAAATTATTGCTTTAAACAAGGTGATGCATGACTGAAATAAACCCCAATGTCGATGAACGTTACGCCGTTCATCTGGACGATTTTAAACATTACGATACCGATAAACTGCGTCGTCACTTTCATGTAGCGGATATGTTTGCGAAAGACGAAATCACTTGGGTGTACACGCATTACGACCGCATGATGGTCGGGTCGGTCATGCCGGTAACCAAAGTTGTTCGGCTTTTGCCTGTGGCTCAAAATAAAATGCCGAAATTTACCGACCGGCGAGAAGTCGGCGTGATCAACGTCGGCGGCAGAGGTGAGGTTGCAGTCGGTGAACAAAGCTTTGAGCTCAATTATAAAGAGGCTTTGTATATCGGTAAGGACAGCGGCGAGGTTTCTTTCACCAGTTTTGATTCGGACAAGCCCGCAAAGTTTTATCTCCTATCAACACCTGCCCATCACGCCTACCCGACTGTCAAGGTTGGCCCCGAAAACGCGGAAGTGAAAGAGTTGGGCGAGCCGGAATCCAGTAACCAGCGAGTCTTAAACAAGTTATTAGTCTCGCCAATTATCCAAACATGTCAGCTGCAAATGGGCATGACCGCACTTAAAACCGGTAGCGTCTGGAATACCATGCCGCCGCACACCCATTCGCGGCGCATGGAAGTGTATTTGTATTTCGAAATCCCAGAGGGTCAGGCGGTGTGTCACTTTATGGGGCCGAAAGATCAAACTCGCCATATATGGTTGAAAAACGAAGAGGCAGTAATATCGCCACCTTGGTCCATGCACTGCGCCGCGGGCACCAGCAATTATGTGTTTATCTGGGGAATGGCGGGTGAAAATCTCGATTACGACGATATGGACCGATACACTCCCGATCAACTGCGATAGCCGTGTCACACAATAGGAGTTTTAACCATGACGCACCCCTTGTTTGATCTCACCGGAAAAACTGTTTTAGTGACCGGCGCCACTCATGGGCTTGGCATGGCAATGGCCGAAGGGCTGGGCGCGGCCGGCGCAAAAATTGTGGTCAATGGCGCTTCGAGCCAAGAGAAAATCGATACGGCTGTTATTCACTATAAAAGTAAAGGTATAGAGGCCTACGGCTACAGGTTCGATGTGTGTGACGAACAACAGGTTGAGCGTTCGGTTGCGCGTATCGAAAGTGAAGTGGGCCCGATCGACGTGTTGGTGAACAACGCCGGTATTATTCGTCGTATTCCTTTGTTGGAAATGCCACTCGACGAATGGGAAAAAGTGATTCGCACCGACTTGACTTCGGTGTTCGTTATGTCGCGCCCCGTGGTCAAAAGCATGATCGCTCGGGGCGGCGGCAAGGTCATAAATATGTGCTCGATGATGAGTGAACTCGGCCGGGATTCCGTCGGTGCCTATGCAGCGGCTAAAGGCGGGCTAAAAATGTTGACCCGCAATATGGCCACCGAATGGGCGCGATCCAACGTTCAGGTTAACGGCATCGGCCCGGGCTATTTCGCAACAGCACAAACCGCGCCCATTCGGGTGGCGGGTAACCCATTGAACGATTTTATTATCGAGCGAACACCGGCAGGCAAATGGGGCGACCCGCAAGATCTTCAAGGCGCGGCGATTTTCCTTGCAAGCAACGCCAGCAATTTCGTCACCGGGCAAATTCTTTACGTGGACGGCGGAATTTTAGCGACTATTGGCAAGCCCCGCGGTGAGCAATAAAGGTTGGTAAAAATTTAAACCGGTAATCCATCACGTTTAACCTTTTGACGCGCGTCCACACCTGCAAATGAGGGCTGGGTCGCGGATTTGGCAAAGCGCGACCACTATGCTTTGGTATGACAAATAATGATTGATCGGCCAGCGCAGAATTCGACCCAGTATCTTCGGAGATTTTATGAACTTTAGAATGTATCTTTTAGCGTTACTCGCCACCACCCTTGTGGGTTGCGGCGCTGGTACCGGCTCCTCGTCGGCGAGCGGTTCGTCTTCGAATTCGTCAAGCTCTTCGGGCACTTCCAGCTCTTCCGGGGATTCGAGTTCGTCCAGCTCTTCGAGTTCTTCCAGTTCGTCGAGCAGCAGCGGTGTGATTACGCCACCGGTCGGCGACCTCAGCGGCGCCTGTGTGGATCTTGTGACTAACCCCGAGACCAATTGGCACGAAAGCGCTTTGGGCTCAGAGCAGGAAATAGTGAAATGCCTGTACGACTCGCTCGGGCGCGCCGTCGGTTATGGCGAACATGCACGGGGGGGCTACGACCCCGACGGCAACAGCAATCTGGTTGTGATCAAGAAGAATGTAGAAGTGCTGCCGGAGCAGCAAATATTGGATGCGATCAGCGCGGAAGACCCGAACTGGATTGTATTCGATAAAGCCGATTTTACCGATGGTGGCGACCTTGCGATGTATCGCCTGGCGTGTGACGCGCCGGAGGTGCTCAGTGCTTTGGGTAACGCGTCGAGCGCCGAATGTCTTGATCACAACCTTTGGTGCGCGAACCGCGGCGTCAGCGCTTCGGATTGTGCCGACACATTTTTTAACGACCATTTAAACGATAATGGGCTGCCCATCCGCAATTCGATGATCGCCTCTCACACGACTTTAGACGGTCGCGGTAGTAACGCTCGGTTCTTATTCAACGGCTTTAGAATAGGCAGTGACTCAAGCGGTGCCTCCACCTACGAGGCCGATCAGGTAATCGTGACGCACTTGACCTTCGAAGGCGCCGGACATTCCGAGGACCACGGTTTGGACCCGGATATGATTCGCGCCACCGGTGAATCTCACAACATATGGGTTCACAAAAATACATTTAAAAACACCGGTGATTCCGCGTTTGACGTTAAGGTCGGCGCTTACGATATCACCATTTCCTTTAACCGACTGATCGACGTGCTGCGGGCGTCGCTGCACGGGTCGAGCGACTCCCGCGAAATCAATGCCCAGATCACCACGACCATTCACAACAACTTGTTTTTGACTTCGGATGACTTCTACAGCGGTCATTCGGCCAACAATACCGCTCGTCGTGTTCCGCTGTTGCGACGAGGCAGCGCGCATCTGTTTAATAATGTGTTTTATAACTACCGAAAGCAGTTTGCATCGGTTAGGGTCGGCGGCACTTTGTTGATGGAAGATAACGTATTTCTCGGCGGCCGAGTGCTAAAAGAAGAAAAAAGCGATTTATCCGCGAGCTTCGATGAGTGGCTGAAAAACCTGACCGGTAGCGGCTTCGACGGCGGCAGCTTTTCGAGCTACGACGACTTGGTGACATTCTCTAGCGATACCTGTCGGATCGAGAACGGCTTCCAGGGCAACCTGCCTTCGGTGATCGGCTCGAGCGCGCGGGATTTAAAACAAGATTACGACCAGGGCTCGCAACAAACCATTGCCAGCCGAGGATTCGAGCCTGGCCAAGCGCTTGTGGATTATTTGATTATGACCACCGGCAAGGACGGCTACGCGCCCTACGTCTCGCCATTGGGTGCAGACGGTGTTCCATCCGACGTTGCGGTGCCGCCCTGCTTGTAATGCCGGCTCCGCAGAGGTTGGCCAACTGGGGAGATAAAGCGCGGGGCGATAAACGTTGTAATTGGGTCAGATGAAAATTCGGACAACGCGATAATTCGAAAAGCCGGTGCCGCTGGATTTTTTAGCTGACCTCAATTATTCCAAGCCGCGCGACGGCTTGGTGCTGCCCGTTTCAGACCTTCAATAAAGCCCTAAACCCTCGGGCGGCGTAGTAGGATTGCGCACCGTTATGGTAAACAAAAACGGTGTCGTAGC
>CAZING010000074.1:0-5897 GCA_964540505.1 uncultured Cellvibrionaceae bacterium
CCAAAGAGATGTCTGCAGGGGGTCGCCGGGGGTTCAATGCCAAAAGCCGCAAGCGCCCTTCGGCGACTTGTCGGGTGATTCTGTGGCGAGGCAGGTAACCCACACCAAGGCCTCTGCACTGGGCTTCTATCTTTTTTTCGATACTTGCCACGATGATTCGGTTGCGCCCGTCGAGCAAACCGGATGAGCGCACCGGTAAGTTGCGGGAGCTGTCCGCCACTATGACTGTTGGGTAGTTGTGGATCGCGATTGTCGATAGCGGTAAAGGTAGCTGCGTCAGCGGATGATCGGGCGCCACGGCAAACTCAAAAGCAGCCTGTCCTAGCAGATGAAGGCCAAAACCCTGTTTGGGTGGCGAGCCCTCCGCGCCCACCACCAAATCGCATCGGTCATCATTCAAAGCGTCCCAACTGCCACCTAGAACCTCTTCGCTTAACCGTATCTCAGTTCGCGGTTGGATCTTTTGAAACTCCTCGATCAATTCATAGATCGCATCGCACGTCAGCAGGCTATCGACGCAAATCCGAAGCTCTGTCTCCCATCCGTCGGCCGCTTGCCGCGCGAGCGCGGTCAGCTCATTGGTGGCCTTTAGTATGTGCCTGCCATGTTCGAGCACCAAGCGGCCCGTCGCCGTCAGCTCGGCTTTACGTCGGCTGCGATCAAACAAGAGGATGCCTAAGTCCTCCTCCAACTTGGCAATGGTGTAAGACACCGCCGACGGCACCCGATGCAGTTCTTCCGCCGCGGCCGCAAAGCTGCGTCGGCGATCAATGGCATCCAGCGTTCGAAGCGCGTCTAACGTAATGGGTGAGATCATAGTTCAAAATTCCTGAATGTAATGGTCAAAACACTTCGCTATTTTTCGCAGAATCATTCAATTATAGTGGTATTCATTGATCAACAATATTCAACATATTTTAATTAGTACGAACAATCATGACGTGCGTAGGTCCAGCGGACTATTGGTGAGCAACAACGGTTATGGGATCGGGCTCGCGGTGCGGGCTTTAGCCAGTGACACCGGTATGCCACTGCGTAAACGGTTGAAGTTCGACAGGAGTGAAAAAATTCTTCTTTCTGTCCGCCCCTACAAATAATCAACCCATTGAGAGGTGAGAACATGGGCTTACTTATCGACGGCCAGTGGGCAGACCACTGGTATGACACACACTCCAACAACGGCCGCTTCGTGCGTAGCGACGCGCAGTTTCGTCACTGGATCACGCCCGACGGCAGCCCCGGCCCAACTGGGATAGGCGGCTTCAAGGCCGAAGCAGGGCGCTATCACCTGTACGTGTCGCTGGCATGCCCCTGGGCGCACAGAACGCTGATCTTTCGAAAGCTCAAGGCGCTGGAATCGATGATCTCGGTGTCGGTCGTCAATCCGCTGATGGCCGACCACGGCTGGACATTCGATGATGCTGACGGCGTCATTCCCGATCCACTTCATGACGCTCGCTATCTGTACCAGGTTTATACCGCTGCTGAGCCCGAATACACCGGCCGCGTTACCGTGCCGCTGTTGTGGGATAAGCACCAAAATCGGCCCGTGAGCAATGAATCTTCCGAGATTATCCGCATGCTGAACAGTGCTTTTGACGGATTAGGTGCCCGATCTGGGGATTACTATCCGCAAGCGTTGCGTAAAGACATTGACACTGTAAATGCGCGCATTTACGACACTATCAACAACGGCGTTTACAAAGCGGGCTTCGCCACCAGTCAAGGGGCTTATGAGGAAGCTGTGTTCGAACTGTTTGCGGCATTGGACGAATTGGAGGAGCGCTTGGCCGATCGACGATATCTTCTCGGTGATCAGATTACCGAGGCCGATTGGCGTCTCTTTACCACGTTGATTCGCTTCGATGCGGTGTATCACGGTCACTTTAAGTGCAACCTGAAACGCATCGAAGATTACCCACATCTGGCCGCTTACGTCCGCGAGCTTTATCAGTGGCCGGGCGTGGCCGAAACGGTGAATATGAAACACATCAAAGAGCACTACTACCGCAGCCACAGCACCATCAATCCGACGGGTGTAGTTCCGTCTGGGCCATTACTGGATTTCGAACGTCCCCACGGGCGCGGGGAGTAATTGGCGGAACATTGTCGGAGGGCGGCGAATTCTGGTGACGCTATTCTCACCTCAAAAACCGACGGAGTTCTTGTACCCGTTCCAGTCAAAATACTATTCGTTTTTACAGTGCGAAATGTATTCGTACTTCTTGGAGATAGAACATGATCGAAATACGACGCAGTGATGATCGCGGCAAGGCCGATCATGGTTGGCTGAAAAGCCGCCACACGTTCTCTTTTGCTGACTACTACCACCCCAAGTTCATGGGTGTTTCGGACTTGCGGGTGATTAACGATGACTGGGTGAATGGGGGCGCTGGCTTTGGCACGCATGCACACCGGGACATGGAGATCATCAGCTATGTGCTGGAAGGCGCACTGGAACATAAAGATTCCATGGGAACCGGTTCGGTTATTCGTCCCGGCGATGTGCAGATGATGAGCGCCGGACGCGGCGTGCAACACAGCGAACTGAACGCTTCGCAAAAAGCGCCGGTGCATTTTCTGCAAATCTGGATCGTGCCGAATCGCAAAGGCGTCGAGCCGCGCTACCAGCAACAGCATTTTGATAGCGCACAAAAACGTGGGCGGTTGCGCTTGATTATTTCTCCGGACGGCGCCGAAGGTTCGCTTTCAATCCTGCAGGATGCGCGGATTTATGCCGGGCTGTTCGATGGCAGCGAGCGGCAGCGCTTTGAGCTGCCGGCCAACCGTTTTGCCTATATTCATGTGGCTCAGGGGGAGCTGACGGTAAACGGCCAGCATTTGCTTGCCGGTGATGGCGCCCGCTTGCGCGATGTGCGTGAGATCAACTTCAGCGGCGGAAAGAGTGCCGAAATTCTACTGTTTGACTTGCGCCCACTTGAAGGATCGAGCTACTGATTCAATGCCGATCGCTTGCACTTGTAGCGCCGGCTTTTTCAGGCCGATAGGGGCGGGCGGTGCGGGCAAATCCATAATGACGCCAGACCTTTTTTCGAGGGAACACGGGTTTAAACATTTTCTCTCACACAGGAATTAAAGCGATCACGAACAAGGGTTAGGCGAGCTATGGAAGACCGGTTAGTACGAACAACCGGCAGTAATGCCGGTGCAATTCAACTCCATAAAGAGGATGTAAATATGGCGAAAATATTGGTTCTATATCATTCAATGTATGGGCACATCGAAACGATGGCGCAAAAAGTCGCAGAAGGCGCTAGCAGCGTTGCCGGAGTAGAAGTCACGGTTAAACGGGTGCCCGAAACCATGACCGAAGAGGCCTTTAAAGCGGCCGGTGGAAAAGTCGAACAATCCGCGCCTTTTGCGGAACCGGCGGAACTGGCCGATTATGACGCCATTATTTTGGGTACCCCGACCCGTTTCGGCAACATGTCGGCTCAGATGCGCAACTTTCTCGACCGAACCGGCGGCCTGTGGGCGAGCGGCGCTTTGGTTGGTAAAGTTGGCAGCGTATTTACATCCACTGGCACCGGCGGTGGCCAGGAGATGACCATTACCTCAACCTGGACTACTCTCGCTCACCACGGCATGGTGATCGTGCCTATTGGTTATAGTAATCCGGCGTTATTTGATATCTCACAAGTAGGCGGCGGTACGCCTTACGGTGCCTCAACGATCGCCGGAGGCGATGGCTCACGTCAGCCTGATGCACGCGAGCTGGATATTGCTCGTTACCAAGGTGAGTACGTGGCGAAGTTTGTAATGAAGCTGAATAGCTAAACCTTTCCCCATCCTGCCGAGCCGTTTACGTGACGCCCGGCAGCGGTGGGAATTTCAATTTAGCCGTCTCTCTGTTCCTCCCTCGATTATACAAAACATCTTCTCAGCCACTGCCAATGCCTCCTATGCGATTCCTGTTCGTCAGGTCAGCGCTTTGCTTTCGGCTTACTTCAGATTCCAACTCGCAACGGACAACTTTGCCGTTCAGTTAACTGTTCCTGTTACCGGGCCGGTCGTGGACTTTCAACACACGTCATCCAATCGCCACCACGCGGATTGGAACAGCACCGATAGGCGCACAAATAAAAAAGGGCAGCGAAGCTGCCCTTAAACCCTGCCAGTTTTACCTGGGATTCTCTTCCAGGTATTGCAACAGCCACGTTAGCGCAGGTCGCGGCTGACCGTCGCGGATTAAGCCCGTACCTTCGCGCCAGGTCGCACCGTAAATGTACCCCCAAAAAGTCACACCGGCGACGTTCGGGTGGTTCCAGAACACTGGGAAGTGCATTTGCATGTACTCCAGTTGACGGGCGTCGTCGGTTGCTTCGATGTCGTATTCCGAAATGTATAACGGCAAGCCAAGACCCGAAATCAAATCCAACTTATCTTTGATTTGGCTGGCGGTCCAAATTTGGGGGTCGTAAAGACTGTGAGCCTGAAGCCCAATCGCGTCTACTACACCCGCGTTCACCGCCGGACGGATCAACTCCAGGATGTCGTCGGTATCCCAAGTCATAAAGTTGAAATCGTTGTAGATATGAATGGTATCGGGGCAATACTGCTGGGCCAACTCAAACGAGCGAGTAATCCAGTTGTTTCCGAAGGCGTTCTGCGCATAGGTTGCAGGCGCATGATTGGGGTGTGCCTCGTTGACCACATCCATCATGGCTGTGTCGGGATAACGCGCACAGTAATCGCGAATCCATTCTTCAATTTCAGCCCGTTGGTCGGCAGCATTTAAACCGTTAATCCAACCCGGCGCCTGAGCACCCCAGACCATAGTGTGGGCTTTGACCGGCATGTTATGTTGACGGGCATAGCTGTAAATGTTGTCGACCGGTCCCCAGTTGTAGACGTCACGCGTGCCTTCCACCGACCCCCATTTGCCTTCGTTTTCGGGTGTGATTTGGTCCCAGTACTGCGCGAAATCCGACCGGACTTGACCACGCGTTGTGATATTGCCGACAAACCTGCGGCCGTTGTAAACGGGGATTTCGGGTTCAGTCGGGTCGAGTTCGCCATCATTCGAATAAATCGCAAAGCCCGCAATGGTCGGGTTCTCCGTGCCAGCGATAAGTTTGATTTCGATCAGCCCATCATTGATTTCGACGTCCTCAACCGTAAAGGAATAAGCGCCGTCGTGGCCGGCGACCGAGAACAGATCGATATCGCTGATGACTGTGGTACCTTCAACAGCGACACTAAAGCTGCGATTGCCGGCGGCCGTTTGGTATATCTCGGCAAAATACATCACGATGGTGTACTTGCCATCACCAATCACCGGCACTTCGTATGAAAACGCGCCGTAACGCTCCGTTTGGAAGAGCGTGCCGTCGGCAACACCGTTGATGGGGTCGGCGGTACTGTTAGGCGAGCCGCCGCGTGCATATTTATCGGCTTGAAACGTCACGCCATCCAAAGTAGCGCTTGAGTCACCGCCAGCGTTAACCGCTACTACCAGGGACAGGCCCTCTATGGGGCTACCGGATGAACTCGAAGAGCTCGAACTGCTGCTGGATGAACTGGAGCTTGAACTGCTTGATGAGCTCGAACTGGAACTGGACGAACTGGAAGAGCTAGACGAACTGGAGGAGCTCGTGCCTTCCTCCGAGCTTCCTGGGCCGCCGCATGCACTCAGAAGTAGCGCCGAGAAGGCGATCGGTAGCATCGCAAAACGCATAGTCGAGATTCTTGAGAGTTTATTCATAGGACCATGACCACAATAGTTATTTTATAAAAAGATGGGCGAACGCATCGGGCACGAAAACACCGTGCGCCCTAGATGTATGATAAATAGTTCATATTGGTAGCGCTCACATCTGGTTGCGTGAAGTGTCCCACAATGGGCGTCCCAAAACTGTGACTTACCTATAAAAATT
>CAZING010000074.1:5997-10259 GCA_964540505.1 uncultured Cellvibrionaceae bacterium
TAACGGTCTTGGTCGTTAGCGCAGGGCCACTCTCGTGACGTGAGACAGGACCAAGACTATATGGGGGTAGCTGCCTGGCTGGCAGCGACGACAAGAAGGCAACACGAAGCGTTATTTTGTGCCGATGCGCGGTGTGCACGAGATGACCTTAGGGAAAGATTTTTCTTGCGATTTTGACTTGGTATTGCAATCTTGTCGGGCGGAAGCCGAAATCTCTCAGTCATTGGTCGTCATTCTTTCGGCCGCAACAGGAGCAACCGAACGCGTGTTGACAGGACCAAGGTGAAACACAGTTTCGTACATGGATCATTAAAAAATGAGCCACTTGGACGGCTCATAAAAAAGTTTTTGGTGGGCGCTTTAATGAGTTTTTCAGCCGCTTTGGGTTCTGCGCACGCAGTCGGTGCGAAGCCCGTGCACGCCGCTGTTGCTTCTAATTTCATCGCCCCGATGACCGCACTCGTTGCGCGGTTTGAAGCCGATACGGGGATCAGGGTAGCGGTGTCTTACGGCTCCTCTGGAAAACTCTCGGCGCAGATTCGACACGGCGCGCCTTTCCAAATATTTCTTTCTGCTGATCAAATCAAACCCAAAACCCTGGAAAAAGACGGCTGGGTCGTGCCTGGCAGCCGCTTCACCTACGCGATAGGGGCGCTTGCGTTATGGTCGGCAGAGCCTTCGTTTGTAGATGAACCTATTGCCCGCCTACACAGCGGGGATTTTAATAAGGTGGCACTCGCCAACCCGAAGATTGCACCCTACGGCGTCGCGGCCCAAGAGGTGTTAACGGCCTTGGGCCTTGAAGACGCGACCCGCTCGAAATGGGTGTTAGGCGAGAACATTGCTCAAGTTTACCAATTTGTCGCGACGAAGAACGCGAACTTGGGTTTTGTGGCGCTTGCTCAAATTATTGATCGCGAGCCATTAGCAGACGGTTTTAGCTGGACTGTTCCCGAGACGCTTTACCAGCCGATCCGCCAAGACGCCGTTTTACTATTGAACGCGAAAGACAACCCCGAGGCGCAGGCGTTTTTGGATTTCCTCGGCCGCCCCGAGACGCAGAGGCTAATCGAAAGTTACGGCTATAAAACCGAATAGGGCAGCCTCATGTTTTCCGATGCAAGTCTCGCAACCGTCTGGTTGACCCTCAAGCTGGCAACCACAGTAACCATTTTGTTACTGTTGATTGGCACACCCATCGCGTGGTGGCTGACGCGCACCCGCTCTTGGTTGAAAGGCCCTGTGAGCGCTTTAGTGGCCTTGCCGTTAGTGTTGCCACCCACGGTTCTGGGGTTTTATTTGTTGGTTGCAATGGGGCCGGATGGCGTCATCGGCCAGATCACCCAACGACTGGGGCTTGGCACGCTACCTTTTACGTTCTGGGGTTTGGTGGTGGCGTCTTTGTTCTATTCGCTGCCTTTTGTAGTGCAACCGATCCACAACGCAATGCAAGCGCTAGGCGAGCGACCGCTCGAGGTCGCCGCCACGCTTCAGGCCGGCCCTTGGGACCGCTTCTTTACAGTCGTACTACCCCTCTCTCGGTCTGGGTTCATCACCGCTGCCGTACTCGGATTTGCGCACACTTTAGGTGAGTTTGGCGTGGTCTTAATGATCGGCGGCAATATTCCCGGCGAAACGCGGGTTATTTCCGTGCAGCTCTACGACCATGTCGAGGCCCTGGAATACCGCGAGGCTCACTTTCTGGCTGGGATTATGGTCGGCTTTTCATTTCTAGCGCTCTTGTGCCTTTACGGCTTTCAGCGCGCTAAGCCTTTGGGGGTTATGAAATAATGAAAGGTGCCTCCACGGGCGTGTCCGCAAACCCGGTGCAAGAACTTCACGTCCGCTTTTGTCATCATTATCTAAGACGCAAAGTTGCCGCTTTTACTTTGGACGTCGACCTGCGATTGCCAAGCCTAGGTGTCACAGCCATTTTCGGGGCATCGGGTTCAGGCAAGACGACCTTGCTGCGTTGTCTTGCCGGCTTGGAGCGTCCGACGCGCGGGTTTATTCGGTTCAATGGTGACACCTGGCAAGATGACGGGCACTTTCTACCCACTCATAAGCGACCATTAGGCTACGTGTTTCAAGAGTCGAGCTTGTTCCCGCATTTAACCGGGCAGGGCAATCTTAACTACGCGTTGAAACGCCGCCGAACGACGCCTTCCGCCGAAGATTATCGCCAGGTCGTCGAGCTCATGGGTATCGCCGGTGTTCTCGATCGTTATCCCGGTCAACTATCCGGTGGCGAACGTCAACGCGTTGCGATTGCTCGAGCCTTGTTGATACAGCCCCAATTGTTATTGATGGATGAACCATTGGCGTCTCTCGATTTTGCAAGAAAGCAGGAGATACTGCCCTATTTAGAGAAATTGCGGACCCGCTACCAGATACCCATAATCTATATCAGTCACGCGATGGATGAAGTCGCCCGCTTGGCCGATTACCTAGTGGTACTCGAGCAGGGCAGGGTTGTCGCAGCGGGTGCCATAGATGAATTGTCCGCGCGGCCGGATTTGCCCGTCACCACGAGCGATCTCGGCGTGATCTGGCGCGGCGAGGTGGTAGAGCGCCACGAACACTGGCATCTATCGAAAGTGGCCTGCACGGAAGGGGCGCTTTGGGTGCGCGATGCCGGCGACGACCTAGGCCAACAAGTGCGAGTTCGCATAAAAGCGGGGGACGTCAGTCTCGCGCTCAACTGCCATGAAGACTCAAGCATTCTCAATCGTCTGGCCGTGCAAGTGTCGGAAATTGTCGCAGATCGAGACGAAGCAATGGTGCTGGTGCGGCTTTCATCTGGAGGCGGGCAACTTCTTGCGCGGATAACGCGCCGATCCATGCATTTTCTAAAACTGAAAGTTGGCATGCGGCTTTGGGCACAAATCAAATCCGCCGCGATCGTGCGCTAATTCTTTCTTCAAACGGTTTGTCAAATCTCTCTTAGTTTTATTTCGGCTAACGATATAAGTTTCTGTTCTTTGTTGCTCGACGCTAGGTCACGTAGAATCTGCCGATTTATTCGGTATCTAAGGCGAAACTGTGGAGTGGCAAGGGTGGTTGTCGTTAGCTTTAACCGTCGGGGCGCTGGGCGTTTTAACCTTTACACGAATTGGCCCGCATCTGGTGATGATGGCGGTACTGACCATTCTAAGTGCTGCCGGGGTACTCACCGGCGCGGAGGCGCTGGCGGGTTTCGCTAACCCGGGGCTGATTACAGTCGCTGCCATGTTTGTCGTGGCCGCCGGCATACACGGCGCCGGCGGTGTCGATCTGCTGGTGAATAAAGCGCTCGGAAGACCGCGCAGCTTACGCGTAGCGCTTGCCAGAATATTCGCTCCGGTCATAATCTTAAGCGGGTTTTTGAACAATACTCCGGTCGTTGCGACTATGATTCCCGCCATCCACGCGTGGTCGCGCAAGCTTGGTATTCCGTCATCCAAATTGATGATCCCGTTAAGTTACACGGCAATCCTCGGCGGGACGTTGACCCTGATTGGTACCAGTACCAATTTAGTGGTAAATGGTCAGTATCAGGACCTGACGGGTGAAGCGGGGTTTTCGTTATTTTCGATCACCGCGGTGGGCCTACCGGTCGCATTGGTCGGCATGGCCTTTATGTGGCTTTTTTTTCCCAGATGGTTACCCGATCGCAGCGATAAAGCGGCGTTTGGAAACCTGCGTGAATTCACACTGGAAGTCACCGTCGACCCAACTGGGCCTTTAGTGGGAAAAACGGTAGTACAAGCGGGGCTTCGTAATCTAGAGCGGGTGTATCTTGTTGAGGTCGAACGCCAAGGCACCATAGTCACGGCTGTATCCTCAGAAGAAATTTTGCACGGCGGTGACCGTTTAGTTTTTGCTGGCGACACGCAAGCGATTTCAGATTTGCTACGCATTCGCGGCATCATTCCTTCACCCGAGAACGGCCATTCGGACACACTCAACAAGGATCGTGCCGAGCGCTGCTTGGTCGAAGCTGTGGTTTCACCGCACTGTGGGGCGCTTGGACAAAACCTTCGCGATGCCAAATTCCGCGATCGTTACGGCGCTGTGGTGCTTGCGGTTGCGCGCCACGGCGAGCGCATCAAAGGCAATCTTGGCACCATTCGGTTGGAAGCAGGCGACACGCTTTTACTTGAAGCTCGGCCCGCTTTTGTCACACGCCAACGCTACAACAAAGACTTTCTGCTAATCAATGACCTCGATTCCCAAACGCCTCGCCACGAAAGGGCTTGGCTGTCTTGGGGGATCTTAATTGG
>CAZING010000074.1:10359-14012 GCA_964540505.1 uncultured Cellvibrionaceae bacterium
ATATTTACAGAATTTATCACCAATAACGCCGCCGCCTTGTTGGTGTTGCCCATCGCGCTGGAGGTAACGCACAACGCCGGGCTGAATCCTGAGCCTTTTATATTGGCAATTATGATGGCCGCTTCTGCAAGCTTCGCTACCCCTCTCGGATACCAGACGAATCTTATGGTATACGGCCCCGGCGGTTACCGCTTTAGTGACTTTTTAAAGGTGGGTGTGCCGATGAACCTCTTGATTGGGGTCGTGACCCTAACGGTGTTGATCATCGGTTGGCCCTTAAATTAAAGAAGCGTGGCCTGTATACACCTCTAGGCCTTTACTGCTGACTGGTCGCTCGAGGCGGCGGCGCTGTCGTCGCCCAAGATGGCATCAATACGAACTCGAGTACTTTTGCTTCCCTGTAAAGGCCATTCGATTTCCTGCCCGATAGAAAGCCCGAGCAAAGCGCTGCCCACTGGAGTCAATATCGAAAGCGTATCGGTACCGGTTACCTCATTGGGGTACACGAGCTTGTAAGTGAAGGTCTTTTGGGTCGAAAGCACAGTAAACCTTACGGTCGACTGCATCGCGACGACATTGTCAGGCAGTTTGCGCGCATCAACCACTTTGGCGCGCTCTAACTCATCAACCAGTCGGTCCGCCGCGTCACTATCTGGTAGGTTTTCGAGCAACGAGTGAAGTTTCTGATAGTCAGTTTTCGAGATTATAACGTTCGGTTTGGTTGACATAATAAGCCTTTATTAAAATTGCAGTATGTTTGGGTGATAATTAAAGTTAAGCGATTCGAGTGCCAAGAGCGTCAACAATACGCTCAAATCAAAGGCCAACTAAAGCTACCGAGATCACGTTTTAGACAGTAGGCGGTTAATCGAGCGACACAGGGTCACTGCCACATACTCCGCATAGGCGTCGGCAGGGTCAAAGGCGCGATCGTACACCACCTCAATGCTTTCTAGATGCTCGCGCATCTGAGCCACCGGCGCGTCCTCACGCTGAGCAAGTTCCTCGATTGTGGTCGCCGTGATGAGCAGGTGGTTCCAAAACGCGTCGTTCATAGTTTCTACTTCCAATTATTAAAATATGCAATCAATCGCATATGAAACTGTGAGCTAAAAATTTGAATACAAGGGCTGAGTTGAATATAAGAACTAGGAAGATGAATCCGGGCAATTAAAACGACAGGTTCTAATCGCCCTTAAATGAGAAAGGCCGTGACGACGGAAAACCGTCGCAGCGCCGGAAGCAAGGCTGGAATGTCGCTCGTTAATGTGTACATGTAGGTGTTATAGCATGAATACAGCGCACTGGCCAGCCGCGCCGTTTGTGCCCATCTTGCGATAGTCGCAGGCCGCACATTCGACCTAACCGGTGCCGCCAACACGGATAACCAGCAGAGTCGCAAAAAGTTACCCACGAGCTTCCGTCTAACCAGTGATTACCTCGGACCGATCGCCTATGCCACCTTGGCGGGGCGTAGCGGCTTCGGCCCCAGCCATGCGAACAATCGTTCGATTGCGCCCGTCGAGGACAAACTAGAGCGTGATCGGTTTGGCTGTCCAAAGCTCGCCCGCCACCGCACGGCGACACAGAAGCGACCACGGCAATGACGCGCAAGATACCCTTAGCTGCAATGAACCCTGAGCGACTTTTTGTGCCGTGCGCGAGGGCTTCGGCTGCCTCGCGAGCGCCCTCTACCGATTCGCCGTTTCGCGTTGGTATCGCGGGTCCACCCGCGGCTCGTAAGGTTTTCGGTGCGTGATATTGAGCTTTGTGGCACATTTATCTCAACGGAATATGTAATGGACGGTAGAATACGGCTTCTGACCAAAGGTTGGCTCGGGCCTTTGCTGAATAAAACCGGATAATCGCACCACTTTTACGACTTGCTGCTTTCAGTGTCCTGGAGACCTATATGATTCGTTTTCGCCTGCAATTAATTGCGCCTCTTTTGGGGGTTCTCACACTTCTTCTGCTCGGCGAGGCGCGCGCTGAGCCAGAAGCTGTCACACCGGTAGCCGCCGATGCGGACCCGTTTACGGTCTACAAAAGCCCCACTTGCGGGTGCTGCGGGGCCTGGATTGAGCATCTCAACGAGCATGGAATCGCGACACTCATAGAACACCCTAAAGATATGAACGCAATTAAAAGCCAATTCAATCTGGCCCCTCAATACCAATCTTGTCATACCGCGGTGTCGCCGGACGGCTTCGTTTTTGAGGGGCATATTCCCGTTAACATCATCCGACGGTTTTTACAGGAAAGACCCATCGACGCAGTGGGGCTTACCGTGCCGGGCATGCCGCTGGGAAGCCCAGGAATGGAGGTCGATGACCGATTTACGCCCTATGACGTGTTGCTGTTGAAGCGCGACGGCTCCACTGCGGTGTACGCTCGGATTCAAAGTCCGGACGATCAGCGCGACGGGCAGTGAAATAGGCGTGCGGTACGCTGCACTTAAAACCCGACTCTTTAGCGATGGTTGGCGCTAGCGGAAGGGCGCCGGCGCTGTGTGAAATCGAAATGAAGTTGACGCTCGAGCCTTTGGTTTACCCAGCTGAGCTGTTTACGGTTCTACAAAGCGGTCGCGCCCCGCACCGTAACCCGCGACAGCAGCGCCGATGCAGATGGCAACAAACAGAAACCCGGTCGGGCCCCACGAACCGCTCCAGTCGTGAATTAAACCGGTGAGCAGGGGGCCCATCGCGGCGAGCGTATACCCCACACTTTGCGCCATACTGGATAGCTGAGTCGCGCCGCTGGCGTTGCGTGCACGCAACGCCAGCAACGACAGCGCGATCGAGAAACAACTGCCCTGGGCGACGCCAAGAATGACCACCCACAACCAGACTGTGGCTGATGGCGCAAAGAGTATGCCCAGCAGGCTAAACATGGTTAAAAATACAAACAACACTATGGCACCGCTTTGTGACGAGCGACGGCTCAATATCACAGGAACGCACAACGCAGCCGGCGCCTGAACCAAGACCGAGAGCGACACCGCCCAGCCTGCGGCAACGGCGTCAAAGCCGCGATCGCGAAGTATAGGTGCGAGCCACCCGAACACAATGTAAGCCAAGGAAGATTGAAGCCCCATAAAGATTGTCACCTGCCAGGCGAGTGCGTTTCGCCAAAATCCTTGGTGACGTAGAGCGCGGGCGGAGCTTGCCGCGGGTGCTTGGCCTAAGTAGGGCCACCAGATTGCAGCAGCCACAAGAGCAGGGACCGTCCAAACGGCTAACCCTCGCCACCAGCCGCCAAGCCATTGCGCCAAAGGTACAGTCAGGCCGGCTGCCAGAGACGCGCCAAGGCACAACCCCATGGTATAGAAACCGGTTACGCGGCCTGCGTGAAGTGGGAATCTGTCTTTTACTGCTGCGGGCATGAGCACGCCCGCCACGCCAATGCCTGCACCGGCAAATACAGTACTTACAAACAAACTTGCGAAGGTTGGAATACCTCTTAGGCCGATGCCGATTATCAGCACCACAAGCGCTAAAAATATCACCCGCTCACGCCCGAACCTCTGTGCGAGTGCGGGAGTAACGAAGCCGAATAGCCCCAGGCAGAAAACAGGCGCCATGGTTAATAAGCTGGCCGTAGACGCGCTCACTCGAAGCCCATCCATGATTTCCGGCAGCACAGTTGCAACGCTT
>CAZING010000075.1:0-13866 GCA_964540505.1 uncultured Cellvibrionaceae bacterium
TTTCGTTCGATCACCAAATCGGTCAGGCGGAACAGATCTTTGACCTCCGGGCGCCCTTTCGAACTCAACTGGGTAATCTGCAGTTGTGCCCAGCGAAGCCAGAAGTCGAGCAACCAGCCGAGATCTACCTTCGAGAGCGCCTTCGCTGTAGCGGTCAGGTTCTGGGCACCGCTCAGAAAATTCATTAGATGCGCCTCCACCTTACTAGACAACTCGAAGGTTCCCGCGTTTTCCCATTCGAGCACTTGCAGGGGTCTGCCGCCGGTGCGCGCAAGCTTCGTTTCGCCGTCTCGAATCTGATTGCGAGTCAGCCACGCGCTTGCTTGGTCATGCGCCGGGCAGCTCCAAGCCCAGCTACTGCAACGACTGCGAATGGTCGGCAATAACCCCGCCGGGTCATAGCAAACCAAAATGAACACCGTATCCGCCGTGGGTTCCTCTAAGTTTTTTAGAAGCGCGTTTGCAGCGTTAGTGTTCATCGCTTCGGCGGGACGGATCAGCACGACTTTCCGGCCGCCTTGTTGGGCCGTTTTGCTTGCGAATTCATTGATGCTGCGCACCGCATCCACTTTGATAAACTGAGAGTCTTCTTCCGGCAGCACCGCAACCAAATCGGGGTGAGAATCCGCAGCCATTAACCTGCAGGGTTTGCATTTGCCGCAGCACCCCGCGTCCGTCCCTGCGGCGCATAACAAACTCTGCGCCATTGCCACGGCAAGGTCTTCGCCTCCACAGCCGTCGGGGCCGTATAGCAGTAAGGCGTGCGGCAGCTGATCCTGGCTTTGAAGCTTAGCGAGGCGCGCCCATTGGCTGGCAAACCAACCATAGGGCGGTTGCGGTACAAGACCTTTATAAAGACCAATCATAAGCGACTCGCTTGGCCACGGCGGACACCGTGGGCAGGGCAATACGTCAACCTGCGATTCATTTAAGGCGCCTCAGTTGTGCTTTCTTCGAGTAACTGCTCTAAGGCGCGGGCAATCTCAGCTTGCACCTGCGCAAGCGTCGGCGAGGCATCTATCACGGTGTATTGCTTGGGGTTGGCGGCGATGCGCTGTAAATAGCCTTGTCGCACCCGTTCGAAAAACTCGACGGACTCGCGCTCGAAGCGGTCAACCGCGCCTCTTTGCCGAGCTCTTTTAAGCCCGCTCGCCACCGGCAGATCCAAATAAATCGTCCGGTCGGGCTGCCGGTCCTTTTGCACCATGGTCTCAAGCTGAGCGATCAATTCCACCGGCAGCCCCCGGCCGCACCCCTGATAGGCAAAGGTGGCGTCCGTGAAGCGATCACACAGCACCCACACGCCTTTTTGCAATTGTTTTTCTATTTTTTCGCTCAAGTGCTGCGAACGCGACGCAAACACCAAAAGTAACTCGGTGACCGGGTTGACCTGTTCCGCTCTGTCACTGAGCAAAAGCGCTCGAATTTCCTCGGCCAAAGGCGTGCCGCCGGGCTCACGCGTCACGCACACCGAAACCCCTCTGGCTCGCAGATATGACGCCATGAATTCGATATTGGTGGATTTGCCAACACCTTCGACGCCTTCAATGGTTATGAATTTAGCGTTGTCGATACTGTTCACTCGCTACACCTTTCACCTTGGAGCCGACCTGTATTGCTCGGCCCGCTGAAAACGTTGGTATTGGTTCACCGCCCGGTTGTGCGCCTCAAGCGTTTCGCTGAAAACGTGGCTGCCGTCGCCTTTGGCGACAAAATACAAGGCATCGCCGTGCGCTGGGTGCATGGCTGCATGAATGGCACCGCCCCCAGGATTGGCGATAGGTGTTGGCGGTAACCCGTGAATCCGATAGGTATTGTAAAGCGTGGTTTCGCGAAGATGGTTCCGCGTTAAATTGCCGTCGTAGCGATCTCCAAGACCGTAGATAACGGTCGGATCGGTTTGCAGTCGCATTCGTTTTTGTAAGCGACGCACAAACACCCCGGCGATCTGCTCGCGCTCGTCGACTGCACCTGTTTCTTTCTCAATGATTGATGCCATGATCAGAGCGTCATAGGGGGAATTATAGGGCAGGCCTTCGTCTTTTTGCGCCCACTGCTCCATCAGCACCTTGCGCATGCGAAGGTGGGCGCGCCGCAATACGCTTAAGTCCGTATCCCCAGCTATAATCTGATAGGTGTCGGGGTAAAACCAGCCTTCAGGGTGTTCGGCGTCAATACCCACTCGGGCAACCACCGACTCGGGCGATGTATCCGATAAAAGTCGGACCAATTTTGGGTGCTGGTGGAGAGACTGAATGTAGTCTCTGTAGGTCAAACCTTCCACCAGCGTCAGCTGATACTTAACGACCCGCCCCTGCTGCATTTTAACGAGCATGGCCAAGGGCGACACTTTCAGTTCAGTCCACTGGTATTCGCCCGCTTTGATGGGCGCGTCATCGACGAATCGCGCGTATAGCCGCCAGACCAACGGCCACCGCAAGTTATTTTGTGCGTGTAAACGCTTGGCAACAGCCTGAACGGATTCGCCGCTGCTTACCACGAACAATTGCTCTGTGTGGTTTAAAGCCACGGGTGTCGACAGCCACTGATAAAAATAGAAGAGCGCCGCCATTGAAAGCAGGCTTCCAGTAATAAGACTGGCCGCTATGAACTTAAAAAAACGCATGGGTAAATTCGCGATTTACGAAGCCTTTAACTTGGCTCGTAAAATGGCCTGTCTCCCAGAGTTTCTCTCCGAGGCTTCGCACAGGTTGGATACCGCGCACAGCGTTGCAGACAAAAACCTCATCCGCTCGGTAAAGCGTCTCGAGTTCGGCGTCTTGCAACTGCCAATCGAACTGCAGCGCCGGCAGCGCGACTTCAAGCAAATAACGCCGCATGACGCCATGAACACCGCAAGTACTGAGTCGTGGCGTTAGAAAACGCCCGTTGTGAACCCAAAAAATATTGTAGTGCATGGCTTCTGCCACAAACCCCGATGCCGACAGCAGCAGACCTTCCATGCCTTCACCTATTTCGAGCCCCGCCAGCGCGTATTCCAATTTATCGAGGTGCTTAATTCCCGCAATCGCCGGGTTTTCGCCCAGGCGCATCTGACAAAGCTGCAGCCGGATGGGGCCAGTCGGCGCTAGTTTTCTTTCACTTATGATGACATTCGGCTCCGCGCAATTGCTAGGAACATAACCGCGTCCGCCACCGCCGCGACTGATTATTATTTTTATTGCGAACCTGCCATCGCCCGCGCGCTGGCGTAAACGGCGTTCAAACTCGTTAAAATACGACTCCAGCTGCTCGAGCTTCAATGCAATCTTCAGCCGTTCGGCGCTCGCCTGGAGTCTTTGCCAATGCAACGCCTTAAGCGGAGCGCGACCTTGCGTCCACAGAAGTGTTTCAAAAAAGCCATCGCCGAATTGCACGCCTCGATCGAAAATATTGATCCTGGAATCGCAAACACCATTTACCATTGCCAATGGTAAATGCTCGCTTGAATCACTGGTCATGGAATCAGATGTTTCTAAAGATTATGGTCCCGTTGGTGCCACCAAAACCGAACGAGTTACTCAAGGCAATATCAATTTTTTGTTGTTGAGCCGTATGGGCCACGAAATTGAGATCGCAGCCGTCATCGGGATCGTCCAAATTAATCGTGGGCGGTGCGACCTGATCATTAAGCGCCTTAACGGTGAAGATCGCTTCAATCGCACCGGCGGCGCCGAGCAGATGGCCGGTCATCGACTTCGTGGAACTGACGGTGAGTTCGGCTGCGTTTTTCGCGAACACAGACTTCAAGGCTGCGCATTCCGCCATATCGCCGGCGGGGGTGGAGGTGCCGTGTGCGTTCACGTGCTGGACCATGTCAGCGCTTATGCCAGCGTCCTGCAGCGCGTTGGTCATGGCTCGGGCGGCGCCTTCACCGTCCTCGGGAGGCGACGTCATGTGGAAGGCATCCGCACTGGTACCAAAACCTAGCAGCTCGGCGTATATATGAGCGCCTCGCGCTCGGGCGTGTTCGTAATTCTCGAGGACAATAACCCCGGCGCCGTCGCCCAGCACAAAACCGTCTCGCTCTTTATCCCAGGGGCGGCTGGCTCGTTCGGGGGCATCGTTACGGGTCGAAAGCGCCCGCGCGGCGCCAAATCCACCTATGCCAACCGGCGTGGTGGCCATTTCTGAACCGCCGCAGAGCATCGCATCCGCATAGCCGAACATGATTTCTCGTGCCGCCATGCCGATGCAGTGCGTGCCGGATGTGCAAGCCGTAGAAATAGCGATATTGGAACCTTTGAAACCGTACTTTATCGACAGGTTGCCCGCGATCATGTTGATGATTGCCCCGGGCACAAAGAAAGGAGAGATTCGGCGCGGACCCTTTTCTAATATGGTCTGCGAGGAGCGTTCAATCGACCCAAGTCCGCCGATACCAGAACCAATAATACAACCGACACGATGCGCGTTGTCGTCCGTGATCAGCAGTCCTGAATCTTCGACAGCCTGCGTACCTGCGGCCATTCCATACTGGATGAACAAATCCATTTTTCGCGCTTCTTTTTCGCTCATATACGGCAATACGTCGAAAGTTTTTACCGAAGCGCTGAATTTCGTCGCAAACGCGGACGTATCGAACGAGTTGATAGCCGCGGCCCCACTGGTACCGTTCAGTATTGCCGCCCAGGATGTCTCCACGTCGTGACCCACCGGACTGACCATGCCCATGCCCGTCACAACTACTCGGTTGCGAACCACTGTCTCCTCCTGGGAAAACTGGGGTTGAAGATATTCAATCGAATATCGTGAATTTGACCGATCAGATAAAAATAAAAGCCGTACTATTGTGCATAGAAACGGCTTTCAGAAGAGGCGTACCTGCGTAGAAACTTACGCGAGGTTCGAATTTATGTAATCTATCGCCAATTGAACGGTGGTGATTTTTTCGGCTTCTTCGTCAGGAATCTCTGTTTCGAATTCTTCTTCCAACGCCATTACCAGCTCAACAGTGTCCAGAGAGTCCGCGCCGAGATCTTCAACAAAAGATGCTTCATTCTTAACTTCTTCTTCTTTAACACCGAGTTGTTCGGCAACGATTTTTTTTACTCTCTCTTCGATGGTGCTCATAATCTGGTTAAGCTCCTAGTAGCCTCTAAAATCGGTTGATTGTGAATAATAGCCGCTGTGCCGCTACTTGTATTTATGCGGCCTGCCCGCGGGCGCGCCGCTATCGAAGCGCGCATTTTAACTCGAAAATACAACGGTTGTAAGCTCGACTCGACATTTTTTAAATTACATTTAAAAAGCCTTGATATTTCAGTCGCTTAGGCTCATATCTTAAGATTCAGCTTCATCTAAAACATCGGGTAAAATGCACATATTTCGACGACCTTGAAACAACAAGAACGACCGAACCTTGCGACTCTACTGCATATAAAGCCCGCCGTTGACCTGGATTGTTTCGCCGGTTATATAGCTTGCGCCGTCGCTGCACAAAAACCCGACCACCTCCGCAATCTCCTCGGGCCTGCCAAGGCGTGCCAGCGCAATTCCGGCGGTGAGCGCGTCGCGCTGGGTGTCGGGCAGGTTTTTGGTCATATCGGTGTCGATAAAGCCTGGTGCGACCGCATTGACCGTAATGTTGCGCGAACCGACTTCCTTCGCAAGCGAGCGGGCGAACCCCGCAACGCCAGCTTTGGTCGTCGAGTAGTTGGTCTGCCCAGCATTACCCATAGATCCGACAACGGAGCTGATGTTCACTATGCGCCCCCATCGGCTTTTTATCATGCCCCGCAGGCACGCTTTAGAGAGTCGAAAAACTGCGTTGAGATTGGTGTTGATAACATCAAACCATTCGTCATCACTCATCCGCATAAGCAAGTTGTCTTTGGTAATCCCGGCGTTGTTCACCAAAACACTGATCGGGCCGTAATCTCGGTTGACAATCTCTATAGTCGAAGCGATGGATTCAGGTTTGGCGACATCCAATGCAAGGCCACAACCTTTGTAGCCGGAAGCACGTATGGTTTCGGTAATTTTGTTTGCGCCTTGCTCTGTCGTGGCAGTGCCCACGACAGTCATCCCCTTCGCTCCTAGCGCCTGAACAATTGCAGCGCCAATACCTCTGCTGGCGCCGGTTATTAACGCGATTTTATTTTCCATTTTGTTCACTCTCTTGTTCGGCATCACTTAGTGCGGCTATAGCGCTCGCAGCGGAGTTTAATGACACAGCACTATCGCTGGCGTGGCAGACAGTGCTTTTATCGATGCGTTTAATCATACCGTTTAGTACTTTTCCGGGGCCGACCTCTAGAAATTGTGTGACGCCAGTTGCGGTCATCGCGCGCACACACTCAACCCAACAAACCGGCGAATATATTTGCTCGACCATGAGGTCTTTGATTGCCTTTGGGTTCGTCTGCGGCTGCGCGTTGACATTGTGAATCACTGGTATTTGGGGAGCGCGAAATTCGGTATCGCGGATAACGTCGCGCAGCCTCTGCGCCGCGGGGCGCATCAACTCTGTGTGAAAGGGCGCGCTCACGCTCAATGCAATCGCCCGTTTGGCGCCGGCGGCCTTGCAGGCGTCAACCGCCCTCGCTACCGCGTCTGTATGTCCCGCGATCACGACTTGGCCCGGTGCATTATAATTCACCGCTCCTACCTGTTGGCCTTGCGCTGCTTCGTCGCAGCAGCGGTTGATTACCTCGTCATCCAAACCGATGATGGCTGCCATAGTCCCCACGCCGACCGGTACCGCCTGCTGCATGTACTGGCCTCTGAGGCGGACGATGTTTACCGCGTCCTGAAATTCAATGACGCCTGCGAACACCAGCGCCGACCACTCGCCAAGGCTGTGGCCGGCCACCACCGCGGGCCGCGCTTGGGATACCTCCTGCCAAACACGCGAGATCGCAATGCTTGCCGCCAACAACGCGGGCTGTGCGTTCTCGGTGAGGTTCAGTGTGTCTTGCGCGCCCTCTTGAACCATGCGCCAAAGGTCGAAACCGAGGGATTCTTCGGCCTGCTCGAAAGTGTGTTTCACTACGGGCCAAGTCTCGGCATGGTCTTTGAGCATACCGATCTGCTGGGACCCCTGCCCCGGAAATACAAACGCAAGCTGTGATAATTCGTTCATCTCGAAATGCCTTTTTGTTCTGACTGGGCGATCTTGAAGAGGTTTAAGGTCGCCTCTTTGTACGCTCAAAGCTCACGCATTTCATTGCGCAAAAAGCTAAGAAATTCGCGGTTTACAAGTTCGAGCGCCACATTCAGTGCCGCGATAAAGCCGACCTCTGTGGTGGCGCCATGCGCTTTTATTACAACGCCATCGAGGCCTAACAAGGCAGCGCCGTTGAACTGCTCCGGGTCGTATTGCGCGAGCGCAGATTCAAACCGTGCTTTATTGGCGATGTCTAAATCGGCGACAGCTTCGGCAAAACTCCGGCGCATCAAATCGGCCGCGCCTTCGCTCGCTTTTAACACGGCATTGCCGACAAAGCCGTCACAGACGATAACATCGGCCAAACCTTTGAAAATCCCGTCGCCTTCAATAAACCCGACCACATTAAGTTTCGCCTGACGGAGCTTCGATAAGGTCTCGCGCTGAAGCGCACCGCCTTTGTGCTCTTCAACGCCGACGTTTAATACGCCAATGCTCGGTTCTTGGACGCCGGACGCTTTAGCCATGGCCCGGCCCAATAACGCGAATTGCACCAACTGATCGGCGCTGCAGTCGATGTTGGCGCCCAAATCCAACAAAAAGCTTTTGCCGGTAGCCGAAGGTACAGCGCGGCAGATGGCGGGGCGATCGATTTCATCCACCGTGCCGAGCTTCATCAGCCCGAAAGCCATCAGCGCGCCGGTATTGCCCGCACTGACACAGGCGTCGGCCCTGCCCGAAACCACGCAGTCGACCGCCTTTGCCATGGATGAGCTCTGTTTATTGCGCAGCGCGAAAGCAGGTCGGTCCTGCATGGTGACGATCGAACTCGTCGATTCGACCTGGATATTGGCAAACTCAGCCGTCCGCCACTCGTCGATTTGAGCGACATCTCCGATCAACAACAAGCGGGTGTCGGGGTGGGCTTGGGCGAAATTTTGCGCCGCCAAAACAGCAAGACGGGGACCGAGGTCCCCGCCCATGACATCAAACGCAATCGTAATGGGATTTAGCAATACGCTCTTCCCGTCCAAATTGCTATTCTTCGTCGCTGCCTTCTACTATTTTGCGCCCTTTGTAAAAGCCATCGGGTGTCATATGGTGACGCAGATGCTTTTCACCCGTCGTGCTGTCGACAGAAAGGGTCTGCGGGCTAAGTGCATCATGTGAACGACGCATACCGCGCTTGGAGCGGGTTTTTCGGTTCTTTTGGACGGCCATTTTTAAACTCCTGAAACTTCTATATGTAAAACTGCTTAACGGATTGGTGCCTAACGGATAACTGAACGGCCCTAGTGACGACAAACCCACCACCGAATAATGACGTTTCTGGCGGTGATGCGCTGTTTAGCAAAGGTTTGCCGCTAGTACCTGTTACAGCTTTAAATCTACGGTTTTTTCGAATCTTTGAGTTGTTTCAATAATTCAAAAGGGTTTGCCTGCTCTTCGGTGTTGCTGACTTGCGGCGCTTCGGACTGAAGCGCACTCGCAGGAATGCACTCATGGTCATGGAAGCTCACAAACGGCATATTCAGAAGAATCTCTTCTTCCACTATGTTATGGAGGTCCGCGCTCTCCTCGGTCACAAGCCATGGCTCATAGCGTGTCAACTGTCGGGCTTGCTCATCGTCCCAAACAATGGCGAGGTTTATATCGCCCACCACGGTTTGGTGGCATTCGCCTAGACATCTCTGGCATTCTCTAACGAGCTCAGCTGCGACCCGCCCGGTTAGGACTTTATGCCCTTGATCGTCTATGTCAAAGCGCACGTTGGCGTGCACGCTCTCGACGCGCACAACCGCCGCGGTTAAACGACTGAGACCCGCCTCTGGCACGAAGCCGGTCAATTCCACGCCGCGCAGAGCGAATTTACGAGGTTCCACGTCTTTCAACAGTGGCTTTGGATCTGGCCGATTTGACATAAGCGCGCAATAATATTGACTTGACTCGAGGCTGTCAAAAGAATCTACGGCAAAACCCTGTTTTGCTCGTGGTTTTTGGCCAAAACACGGCCTTTCGCTTTAAATCCGGATGCTGCAGCCAAGCGCCACCGGTTAATTGCAACCCGAGTGGCTACTCATCAGCAGGACGCGGCGCAACTTCGCCACCCTGCGGGAGCGCCTGACCGAGCGGCGCTTTTTGCCACTGCGTCAGTTCGCCATAGGACAGAATCTCTGAGATAGAATCCACGCACATCACAGGGCTGTATGGCCGGAGGCGGTCGACGTGATGCGCGCCATAGCTCACCGCGATACGCGGCATAGAGGCACTTTGCGCCATGGCCATGTCGTATTCGGTATCGCCAATCAACACTGCCTGTTCGGGCTTTCGCGCGAATTCGACCAGCAATTCGTGCAGCATCACGGGGCTAGGCTTCGACGCCGTTTCGTCTGCGCAGCGCGTGCTGTCGAAATAATCGTGCCAAGCCAACGCCTTTAACACTCGATTGAGCCCTTTGCGGCTTTTGCCCGTGGCCAGGGCAATATGAACATTCGAATTCTTTAATGCAGCCAAGGTCTCTTCAACGCCCGCGAAGAGCTCTGATGGGACATGGTCATCCACTATGAAGCGCTCGGAATAGCCTTGGCGAACGCGCTGGAGATCGCGATCGGTTATTTCCGGAAACAGGACGCGAATCGCCTCGGGCAGGCCCAGGCCAATGATATTGAATACGTCTTTTTCAGTGATGGGCGGCAACTTGAGCGCTTCGCTCGCACCGATCATGCATTTTGCTATCTTCCTTGTGGAATCGCACAGGGTTCCATCCCAATCAAAAATGTATAACACGACTATTTTAACCCCGACAACGCGGACTCTGGGTCCATTTCTAACCGACGCAAACAATGATGCAATTCATCCGGCAGTTGCGCCCGAAACACCATGGATTCACCGAGAAACTCAAACTTTAAACTATACGCATGAAGAAATAACCGGTTGCCGGCCAACTGCGCAAGCGAGATGTTTTCCGGATTGTCACCGTATTTCCGATCGCCCACCAAAGCGCACCCCGCGTGCTTGGCGTGGACGCGAATTTGATGGGTCCGGCCGGTCACTGGTCGGGCCTGCATTAGCGTAGCCTGTGGGGTTCGCGCAAGCACCCTAAAGCGGGTAAGCGACTCCTTGCCGTCTTTATGAACGCGCACCAAGCGCTCGTTGTTGGCCAGCACCGTCCGCAACAAAGGGACATCTATATAAGGGAGGTTGGCTGGCCAGCGCCCTTGAACCAACGCCAAATAGGTTTTTTCGACGCCCTCGCGCGCGCGCAACCGCTCTTGAAGATCGGTTAACACGGCGCGCTTGCGGGCGAGCATAATAACGCCTGAGGTGTCTCGATCGAGCCTGTGCACCAACTCCAAAAAGCCTTTAAACCGAGGCATTTGCCGAAGCGCTTCAACAAGCCCGAGCTGAATACCGCTGCCGCCGTGCACAGCGACCCCGGCGGGTTTATCGACAACCAACAGCCCATTCCGGTCGAAGAGCACGCGATTTTCGAGACTGGCGCAGAACTTGTCTGACGGCTTAACCGGCGCTCGGCTTTCCGCCAGCGCGAGCGGCGGAATGCGCACCACGTCTCCGGCACAGACCTTTCGATCGGGCTTGGCCCGACCCTTATTAACTCTGACCTCCCCTTTGCGCACGATGCGGTAGACCGCCGACCGGGGCACCCCCTTTAGCCGAGCGAGAAGATAGTTGTCCAGCCGCTGGCCCTGCTCATCTTCCGTGACCGTAAAAAATCTCACCTGCTGCATATCAACCGTTCCGAGAACATCTAGGGCACGGCCCTTGTTGTCTGCGCAAAAGCCGCCATCTTGACCGACTGCAACCTAGTAGTAAATAGTGACCAACAGCCACAATCGCCGCCTTTGCGTCTATTTTCGAACCCCGAGCGTCAGGCCGGTGGCCGACAGATTGAATTGAGACTTTTTTGCTGATATATTCCCCGATTGTTAAGGCAAGTGGGTTTGCGACGTCATTACTTACCCGAAAATCCGTTATCAATTCGTTAACCGCCTTGGCATTTTGAAGATAAACAATAGTTTTTAGTGGTTCAGGATTGGCCTGGACTGAAGTAAAGCGATCTGCAAGGCTTTACCGAATAAGAGAACATACAATCCGACCGGTGAGCGGCAGGGGCGAACATCCTTACTACGCCTTTTGCCAACATTCAAGCGTCAATGTCTTAATATACGTTAGCGGCATAGCGCGTGCACGCCCTTCTGAGCGTAGGCCCCCGGTCGAAGATAAGAATTAACAGCTAACCCAAAAGGCTTATTCATTAGCAATTCCTCAGACAGACATTCTTTACAGCGCGGCGGCCCTCTAAGCTGCAGCCTATATGGCTGTTTGTCGTTGAGGTGTGCGCTTTAGGAATACAGAGGCGATCTGGCCTCGGCATTGTGTTAATACTTAGGTTCTCGCTCGGCGAAGTCTTGTAAGACTTTGATTTGAGAACAAATAATGAAAAGAATGTTAATTAATGCCACCCAGCCCGAAGAGATTCGGGTGGCCATGGTAGACGGTCAGTGGCTCTATGATCTGGATATCGAAAATCGCCTTAAAGAGCAAAAAAAGGCGAACATCTATAAAGGGAAAATCACCCGGGTAGAACCTAGCTTAGAAGCGGCATTTGTCGAATACGGCGCCGAAAGGCACGGCTTTTTGCCGCTCAAAGAAATTTCCCGCGAGTACTTTGCCAGCAACGCCAAAGAGCTGGACGGTCGCACCCGCATTAAGGACGTGATCAAAGAAGGCACGGAAGTACTGGTTCAAATCGACAAAGAAGAGCGCGGCAATAAAGGCGCGGCTCTGACCACCTTCATCAGCTTGGCGGGGCGCTACTTGGTGCTCATGCCCAACAACCCTAGAGCCGGGGGCATTTCGCGGCGCATTGATGGCGACGACCGCTCGAGCCTTAAAGACGCTCTTAGTCAATTGGAAATTCCAAACGGCATGGGGATTATCATCCGCACGGCCGGGGTGGGCCGGGGCGCAGAAGAGCTGCAATGGGACCTGTCCACGCTCATCCAACTTTGGGACGCAATTAAGGCCGACGCCGAGCAGGCCAAGGCACCGCATTTTTTATGGCAGGAAGGCAACGTCATAATCCGCGCCATCCGCGACTATTTGCGCCAAGATATAGGCGAAATCGTAGTCGATAACAAAGGTGCGTTCGATCTTTGTTTGGAGTATATGCAACGGGTTATGCCAGGCCATTCGAGCCGGGTAAAGTTCTATAACGAGTCCATCCCGCTCTACAATCGTTTCCAAATCGAAGGCCAGATAGAAACGGCGTTCGAGCGCGAAGTAAAATTGCCATCGGGCGGCTCTATCGTCATAGACCCGACCGAAGCCTTGGTCAGCATCGATATCAACTCATCGCGCGCCACTAAAGGCGCCGACATCGAAGAAACCGCACTGGCGACCAACCTAGAAGCGGCCGACGAAATTGCCCGACAGATGCGTCTTCGCGACATCGGTGGGCTGGTAGTTATCGATTTTATCGATATGCAATCGGCTAAGAACCAACGCGAAGTCGAGAACCGTATGCGCGATGCACTGGCGATGGACCGCGCCCGAGTTCAGATAGGCCGGATTTCGCGCTTTGGGTTAATGGAAATGTCCCGTCAGCGTTTGCGCCCCTCTCTGGAGGAAACAACCTCAAAAGTCTGCCCAAGATGTTCGGGCCAGGGCACCATCCGCTCGACCAAATCGCTGGCCTTATCCATCCTTAGGCTCGTAGAAGAAGAGGCGAAAAAAGAGCGCAGCAACGAAATCCGAACACTTGTACCCATTCCTGTGGCGACTTTCTTGCTGAATGAAAAACGCACCGCAATCACCAGCATCGAAACCCGACATAACGCGCGGGTGGTAATTCTGCCGAGCGCCGATTTGGTCACGCCGCATTTTCAGGTGCAGAGGCTTCGCGACGACGACATTGTCGAGGAAGAAGAAAGCTACAAAATCCAGGTGCCCACCCCCGAAGGCAGCGAACTTCACAACGAGCACGAACACACAGGTGCGCCGACGCCTTTCGCCAAGCCCTCGGTACAGATTGTGTCATCCGCACCTCCGCCACCTGCGGCCGCAGAACCCGCGGCGACCACAGCTAAAGTACCCGGTTTAATCGCCAAACTTATAGCGGCCGTTAAAGCGCTATTTGACACCGAAACCCCAGAGCCCAAGCCGACCGCTCAGAGCCATCGCAAACGTCGTCCAAACGACAACAGGCGCCCCAGAAACAATCGAGGGGATCGCAAAGACACGCGGCGCGACAATGACAAGCTCGTCGACAATCTCAGCGGTTCGCGCGACGATCAAGAGCAAAGCCGGCCAAAGCGGCCCGAGACCAGCGCGAACCGATCCGAGCAAAGTCGCGGTGAACAAGGTCGCGCCGGTCAAAGAAACCGTGGTCGACGATCTCGACCACGCCGAGAAGACCAGCCCGCCAACAAAGCCGTTGAAGAGTTACAACCGACCGCTCAGGCGAACGATGTCGAGCCAAAAGACAGCCCCAATCGTCCAGCGAAGCGACCCAGTAACCGTCGGGCGCGAAGCTCTGAGCGTCAACGAGGCGAGAAACTCGACATCAAAGTAGCGCCAGAGGAGTCGACCGTCGAAGTCGCGAGCCCCTCTGCGAAAGAGCAGCAGAGCGAGACGGACGTGTCGATCCAGGCCGAACCGTCCAAAGAATCAACGGCCTTTCAGACCGTAAAGGCGACGACGCCAGCCCCAAAGGAGCCCGTTCGCGAGACGAGTGC
>CAZING010000076.1:0-13748 GCA_964540505.1 uncultured Cellvibrionaceae bacterium
ATTGATGATTGGCTTTTGCACGTGGGGCCTCGCAGGCGCTGAACCCGGTCCAGCTGAGCCGCTATTGGACAGCCAGCGATTTCATTATCAAAAAGCAAAACTGGCGCTTGCCGAGAAAGACACCGCAGGCTTTCAGGAGAGCTTCGCGCAACTGGGCGATTACCCCTTAAAGCAATATCTGGAATACGGGCTGATCCGAAACAGACTCTCCACATTACCCATAGAGGAAGTCGACAATTTTCTCGAGACCTACCCTGATACTTTTCTCGCCAGCCGACTCACCTACAACCTGTTACACCTACTGGCGGCGCGCGACAAATGGCGCGAATTTTTAAAGTATTACCCTCCGGCGTCGCCTTCCACCTCGCTGAAATGCCAGGCGCTCTACGCCAAACTTCGCACCGACCGGCCGGTAACGGACACCGAAATCGAAGAAGTATGGGATGTCGGCCGTTCGCAGCCTAAGAGTTGCGACCCGCTGTTTCAGACATTGCTGAGAGAAAAGCGCTTAAATGAGCCTCAAATATGGAGTCGGTTTCAAAAAGCGGTGGTCGCCAACGAGACCGGTTTGGCGCGGTACCTGAGCCGACACCTCGACACTCTCGCGCCCTCGGCCGAACTGATGCTTAAGGTTCACAACAAGCCCGAGCTTGTGACGCAAAGCCACCTGCTTCAGGCGCAGAGTTTGCCCACCCAGCAGATTATCGCTCATGGCATTGGTCGACTCGCTCATAAAAGACCATTGGACGCCCTTTATCACTGGGAGCTCTACGAGGCGCAGCAGCTGTTTCCAGACGGACTGCGAATGGATACTAAGCTCACGATCGTCAAACGTCTCATTCGCAGCGGCCACACAAAAGAGGCTCAGCACCTACTGAGTTACTCTCACCAGTTGCGTGAGCAAACCTTAGTCGAAGAGGTTATTCGCGAAGCTCTCGCCGATCAAAACTGGCAGCGCGTAAACGACACCATTTTATTGCTGGACGCCCGGACCCAACGCGAAGAGCGGTGGCTGTACTGGCGCGCCCGCGCACAGGACGAGCTCGACCGGCCGCTGGCCGGCTTTACCGCCTCCACGCTCGTCTATCAAAAGCTGGCAAAAAACCGCAGTTTCTACGGGTTTTTATCCGCAGATAAACTCAGCCAAGGCTATTCTCTAGAGGACCAATCGGTCTATCTCGAATCGAGTGAACTCGATAAAGTCGCAAAGCTCGGCGTGATCCGTCGGATTCACGAACTGTGGCTCACAGGCAACAATGCCGAAGCGCGAGCAGAGTGGATTCACAGCTCCGCGCAATTCACGCCCCAACAGCTAATGGCGGCAGGACAACTGGCCAGAGACTGGGGCTGGTACAACACCGGCATCCAGGCGATGATCAGCGGCAACTTCTGGGACCAGTTAACGGTTCGTTTTCCGCTGGCCTATCGAGAGCAAATATTCAAAACTGCAAGCGATACGCAGGTTGAACCGACCCTGATTTACGCGATTGCGCGACAGGAGAGCGCATTCGACAGCGAAGCCCGCTCCCCCGTGGGTGCGATGGGTTTGATGCAGTTGATGCCTAAAACAGCCCAATACACCGCGGAGACATTCGGTGTGTCGCATTCCACACCGTCGCAACTGCTTAACGTCGAGCACAACATGTTGCTCGGCGGCCACTATTTGAATCACCTGCTTGAAAAATTCGACGGCAACCGGATATTGGCAGCCGCCGCGTACAACGCGGGCCCTCATCGGGTTAGCCGCTGGTTGAGTGATGCCGGAAAAGAGCGACCATTTGACGTCTGGATTGAAACCATACCTTTTAAAGAGACGCGCGGATACGTACAAAACGTATTGTGCTTCTCGGTGATATACGGCTACAGGCTCGGCCAGCCCACCACGTTCGTTTCGGTAACCGAGGCCAGTCGCTTCCTATAGCACCCCTCGCGAGACCACTCGCCGTGCGTTGACTTGACCTATCTCGGTGGCACAGTCGTTAGCAGTTGCCCAAATCTACGGTCGTAGCCGTACCGCGCGGCTGCGATTGAATGCGCATTATCTCGGGAACCTGCGTTGCGCAAGGTAATCAAAAATCTAACTGAATCCTCTGGTAAGGGCTCGGCCGGAAATGGCGAGATGCTGCCGCGCTATAAACGGTGCTTCGTGGAAGAACGCGCAAAAGCCGTTTTGGCGTTGCCAGTGGGGCATGCGGAAAACCCGATAACCGTTCGCTTGACGAAAGTGCCCATCAGGGCTTGGGGAAGCTCGAAATAGGCCAACCCCCCCTTGGCCTGAACGCGCGGGCGTTGCCCCTTGGCCGCCTAAGTTCCTGCATAATCCACTAGAGTCTTAACGCGTAACCCCCGCCGACCCCAACCAGACGACAGATTCTTAGAGATCAGGCCATGGCCAAGAGCGATGTACTCTTTGCGAAACAACCCATTTTCGATCGCCAACTTAAGGTTGCGGCCTATGAGTTGTTGTTTCGAAGTGGCTGGGCCGATCGGGCACAATTTCAGGATGGCGACCAAGCCACGTCGCATGTTTTGTTGCAGGCGTTTGGCGGTCGCAGCATTGAGGAGGTCATTGGGCAAGTGCCCGCCTACGTGAATTTTACCGAGCAATTGTTACGACTACCGCCGCCCATTTCGCCCCACCAAATGGTGGTGGAGATTTTGGAAGATGTGCAGCCAAGTGAGCAGGTACTCAAGGACATAAAAACCCTTAAATCGCGAGGTTACAAAATTGCGCTCGATGACTTTTTCCTAAGCCACGCTGCCGTTCAGTTAATCGAATTCGCCGACATCATCAAAATTGATGTGCTCGAACTCAAACACCATGAGCTTCAAGCCTATGTCGATTTTCTAAAGCCCTTCCAGTTGCAATTGTTAGCCGAAAAAATTGAAACCTACCAAATGCTTGAACATTGCAAATCGCTTGGTTTCTCTTTGTTCCAAGGCTTTTTTTTGGCCAAACCGCGCTTGGTAAAGGGCACAAGAATTGACGAGCGCACAGCGAACACGCTCGTCCTTTTGTCAACCTTGGTAAAGCCGGAGGCCAATACCCAAAGTACCCTGCAGGCTATCAGCAAAGACCCCTTGTTAGAGCGAAAGCTGCTGAAGGTGTTGAAGCTATCGTCGGCACAGCACGAGGATATCCGCTCGCTCGCCCACGCGGCGTCTTTGTTGGGCACCGAGCAATTGCGCCAATGGGCGTTATTACTGATGCTCTCGGGAGATAGCCAAAAGCCGCGGGAGCTGTGCATTCTCGGTATCACCCGCGCTAAATTCGCCCAGCAAGTAGGCGCGATTTTGGGCGGCGAACCATTGGCCAACGCGTGTTTTATCTGCGCGGCCTTAACGACATTCGATGCGCTTTTGGACATACCGCTGCATGAACTGACCGATAAGTTGAGCCTGGACCGAGCGCTTTCGCAGGCGTTGCTCGAAAACCGAGGGCAGCTCGGCCGCATTCTTCAGCTGACCGCCTGTTACGAACAGGCAAACTGGCCGCAAGTGGCGAGGCTCCGTGAACAGTTCAGGCACCTCGAGCTGGCCGCACTCACATATGCCTATACAGAGGCGCTAAGTTTAGCTTTGCGAACCGCCAACTTACTTTAAAGGCGTGACGCGCGCACTTAACTCGGCGGCAAGACCAAATGCATTTTATCGTAATTGCCCGCTGCGAACTCGCGAAGGTTGGTAACCGTTATCTCGGCGATAGCGCCGAGCGCCTCTTTGGTAAAAAACCCTTGATGTCCGGTGATAAGCACATTGGGAAACGTCTGCAAGCGCGCAAAGATATCATCTTGAATCACCTTGTTGGACAGGTTCTCGAAAAACAGATCTGCCTCTTCCTCGTAGACATCGATACCTAGATAGCCAATCTTTTGTGATTTAAGACCTTGAATGACCGCAGCCGTGTCGATCAGCGCGCCGCGGCTGGTGTTGATCAGCATCACGCCGGTTTTCATCGCTTTAATGGTATTGGCATTGATAAGGTGGTGCGTTTGTGGTGTCAGAGGGCAATGCAAAGAAATGATGTCGCTGTTCTGCAAAAGATGGTCAAACGTACAAACCCGTCCTGAATCGAGTGTGTCTTCGGGGTTCAGTGCCGGGTCGCTCACCAGCACTTCGCAACCGAAACCGTTCATAATGCGCACAAACGCTTTACCAATTTTGCCGTATCCGACAACGCCCACCACTTTTCCGTGCAAGTCAAAACCCATCAGTCCTTCTAGTGAATAATTATTCTCGCGAACGCGATTGTGCGCTCGGTGAATATTGCGATTGAGGTCCAGCAGCAATGCGGTGGCATGCTCGGCAACCGCGTAAGGTGAATACTCGGGTACCCGACACACTTTGATCCCGAGCGCCTGCGCTCTTTGGAGGTCGACGTTGTTATAACCCGCACAGCGCATCGCCACCAAGCGCACGCCAAAGCTCGCGAGCGCGGTCAGAACAGCATCGTCAAGGCAGTCATTGACGAAACAGCACACCACCTGCGAGCCTTGCGCGAGCGCAACGGTACTTTCGGTAAGTTTTACCGGCAGGTACTTGCATTCAATCGAGTCATCGATCGCAAGGTGAGCATCAAAGAACTCTCTATCGTATTCCTTAACACTGAACATCGACATCAACATAAAAAAGCCTCCAAAATTGTGGAACTGTTGTGCGAACCGCTACAATGGCCACCGTCTTTCTCGGGTAAAGAGCGTGAACACCATTCGTAAAAATCTCGAGCTTCTGCTGCTCATCATAACCCTTATGAGCATCGCGTTTTTGATCGATGACAACGGCTTAGTCTTTATTAACCAATACGGTATCCGCCCACGTCGGTTCGAGAGCATACCAGGCATTGTTATCGCCCCTTTTTTGCATGGCACTTGGCTGCACCTGTATAGCAATATCATCGGGCTGGTCATTTTTTCGGGCTTCTGCCTAACACTGAAAACTCGAAGGTACTTCTTGTACTGCAGTGCTTTCATCGTCGCGGTTGGCGGCCTTCTAGTATGGTGTTTCGCTCGGGGGGCCATTCACATTGGCGCCAGCGGCTGGGTGTTTGGCCTATGGAGTTTGTGCATCGCGAACGCTTACTATGAGCGGCGCCTATCGAGTTTCTTGGTTGCCATTACAGTCATATTCTTTTACGGCGGCATGATTTATGGTTTGTTGCCGACCGACCCCCGCCTTTCGTTTGAGGGGCATTTATTCGGTGCCTTTGCCGGTATCTGGGCGGCCAAAACCTTTCGAAAGGTACGCTAGTGGGCCCATTTCAAGCTTTCCCAATGCCCCGATGAACTCTTCGGCGCAGCTAACAGATGCCTAGTTTTCTGTATCACCCATTGGCTTGAAGCAATTAACCCCGATTTTCAGACTGCCGCTGTTCGCGCCATAAAGCTGCGTAATAACCGCCTTTCGCTACCAGCTCCAAGTGGGTACCGGTTTCAACAACCCTGCCCGCATCGAGCACGATTATGGTATCGGCGTTCATCACCGTGGACAGCCGGTGCGCGATAATTAAAGTCGAATGGCGTTGTGCGGCTTCGTCCAACTCTCGGGTAATCACAGCTTCGGTGTTGGTGTCCAAGGCCGACGTAGCCTCATCGAATATCAGTATTTTTGCACCTTTTAACAACACTCTGGCAATCGCGATGCGCTGCTTTTCGCCTCCTGATACCTTTAGCCCTCGCTCACCAACCAGTGTGTTGTAGCCGTCTGGCAGGCTTGCCACGAACCGGTCCAAGTGCGCGCGCCGGGCCGCATCCTGTACCTGCTCGACGCTGGCTTCGGGGTTGCCGTAGGCGATATTGTAAAAAATTGTGTCGTTAAACAAGACCGTGTCTTGGGGCACCACACCGATCAAGCTTCGAAGACTTTGCAGGGTGATACTCTTAATGGGCGTATCCTCAATTGCAACCTCGCCCGCGCTTGGGTCATAGAAACGGAACAACAACTTTGCAAGCGTCGACTTCCCAGCGCCACTCGCGCCCACTACAGCGAGTTTCTCGCCTGGCTTAATGGTGAAGCTGACCCCATCGAGCACTTTTCGTATACCGTCGTAAGAGAATTCGACCGATTTAAACGCCACTTTCGGGCTTCGCCCCGTTGGCACCGAAAGCGGCCCGGCACCGTCTGTGTCTTCAATTTGCGGTGGAACCTTAAGGAGGTCGAACATTTTCTCGATGTTAATTAACGCCTGGCGTATTTCTCGATAAACGAAGCCGAGAAAATTAAGCGGAATGAACAACTGGATCATGTAGGCGTTCACCATGACGAAATCACCAAGCGTCATGCTCTGCTGGGCGACACCGCTCGCGGCGTAGATCATCATGGCGGTGACCGCGACCGCAATGATCAGCGCCTGCCCCGAATTTAACAGCGAAAGCGACAGTCTGTTTTTTAAACGTGAATTCTCCCAAGCGGTCAAATGCGTGTCGTATTCTGCTATCTCAAAGGCTTCGTTATTGAAGTATTTCACCGTTTCGAAATTAAGCAGACTATCGACAGCTCGAGTATTGGATTTGTTGTCCTGCTCGTTTGCCTCTCGCACAAATTTTGTTCGCCATTCGGTGACGATAACCGAAAAACCTATATAGGCGAGCACTGATATAACAACACCCAATAGAAACCAAACTGAGAATTGGCTGAAGAGTATGACTGCCACCAGTGCAATTTCGAACAAGGTGGGAACAATATTAAATATAAGAAAGCGCATCAGAAAGCTGATTCCCGATGTGCCGCGCTCAATATCGCGCGCGAGGCCACCGGTTTTACGCGATAGATGAAAGTCCAGATCGAGCCGGTGCAAATGCTGAAACACTTCAAGCCCGACGCGACGCATTGCGCGCTCGGTCACTCGAGCGAAAACAGCGTCGCGCAACTCCCCGAGTGCGACGCTCGCAAAACGGATAAGCCCGTATAGAATCAACAGCCCAAGAGGCACAATAACCGCTGACGCATCGTCCAAATCCAAGTCGTCGACTATAAGTTTCAGCAACCAGGGCAAAGCGACGCTGGCGATTTTTGCGCATATTAAAAGCGCTAAGGCGATGACCACCCGAGCGGGAAATTCGCGAAAATATGGCAGTAACGACACCAATACGCGCCAGTGAGGACGCGCTTCGGCATCTGTATTGTAAGAGCTTGGACGCATTGCTTAGTCGGGGTTGACTTTCATTTTGGCGATTAAATCGCGAATAGCGCCGGCCTTCTCGAATTCCAAGTTCTTTGCAGCCTCCAGCATACTTTTTTCTAATTGTTGAATTTTTTGCCAGCTGCTTAAGTTGGCGTCGGGCATCAATTTTTGCACCTCAGCAGCCGCGATCTTCTGTTTGCGACCGACCTTCGCGCCCGGCACCCTCGCCCCCTCAAGAATGTCCGCCACGCTTTTTTTGATTCCTTGCGGTGTTATGCCGTGCTCTAGGTTAAAAGCCACTTGTTTTGTTCTACGCCGGTCGGTCTCATCCAGTGCCCGCTGCATCGAACCTGTGATTTTGTCGGCGTAAAGTATTGCCCGCCCGTTGACGTTGCGCGCAGCTCTTCCGATGGTCTGAATCAGCGAGCGGTCGGAGCGCAAAAACCCCTCTTTATCGGCATCCATGATCGCCACCAGCGAAACTTCGGGCATATCCAAACCTTCGCGAAGCAGGTTTATGCCGACCAGAACGTCAAACTCGCCGATGCGAAGATCTCGAATAATTTCCACACGCTCCACCGTGTCGATATCGGAGTGCAAATACCTGACTCGCACGCCGTGTTCTTGCATATATTCGGTTAAATCCTCTGCCATCCGTTTGGTCAATACAGTCACTAAGATACGCGACCCGGATTCAACCGTTTTATGTATTTCAGACAGGCAGTCGTCTACCTGGGATAAAGCGGGCCGGATTTCTACAATCGGGTCGACAAGCCCGGTCGGGCGCACCACCTGTTCGACCGTTTGCGCCGCGTGCTCTTTCTCGTAGTTCCCAGGGGTGGCAGAGACAAATATCATCTGCGGCGCAAGGCTCTCCCACTCCTCGAAGCGAAGCGGTCGGTTATCCAGCGCCGAAGGTAGCCGAAACCCGTATTCCACCAAGGTTTCCTTCCGCGAACGGTCACCTTTAAACATGCCCCCGATTTGCGGCACCGTGACGTGGGATTCGTCAATGATAAGGAGCGCTTCTGACGGTAAATAATCGAACAGAGTCGGCGGCGGCATGCCCTGTCCGCGACCCGAAAGATATCTCGAATAGTTTTCGATGCCGTTGCAATAGCCAAGTTCTTGCATCATTTCCAGGTCGTACTTAACGCGCTGTTCCAGCCGCTGCGCCTCTACGAGTTTATCCGCGGCTCGCAATTGTTCCAGCCTATGATGCAACTCCACTTTTATTGCTTCAATCGAATCGAGCACTCGACTTCTCGGCGTGACATAGTGAGATTTTGGGTAAATAGTGCAGCGCGGCACCTTTCCGTACACTTCTCCGGTTAAAGGGTCAAACAGGGAAAGCTGTTCGACCTGATCGTCGAACAACTCCACCCGTACCGCCTGCGCTTCGGAGTCGGCCGGAAAAATATCGATCACATCGCCTCGGACACGATAATTCGCACGAAAAAAATCTGTGTCATTGCGCGTATACTGAAGCTCCGCAAGCCGCCTCAACACAGTGCGCTGATCGATGAAATCGCCTCGCACCAAGTGCAGCACCATCTGGTGGTACGCTTTCGGGTCGCCCAAGCCATAAATCGCCGAGACTGTGGCGACAATTATTACATCCTTACGCTCCATCAGTGCCTTGGTGGCAGAAAGCCGCATCTGTTCGATATGCTCGTTGACCGAGGCGTCCTTCTCAATAAAGGTATCCGACGAGGGTACATAGGCCTCGGGCTGATAATAGTCGTAATACGAGACGAAGTACTCGACCGCGTTGTCTGGGAAAAACTCTTTAAATTCACCGTAAAGTTGTGCAGCGAGTGTTTTGTTGTGAGCCATTACCAGTGCCGGGCGCTGGACCCGGGCAATGACGTTCGCGGCGGTAAACGTTTTTCCCGAACCGGTGACTCCGAGCAGCGTCTGGTGTGCGAGACCCGCCTCCAGGCCCGTTACCAGTTTCTCAATTGCTTCGGGTTGATCACCAGCGGGCTCATACTCGCTGTCAACGCGGAATTTTTCGGTCATTGTGAATGCCGTATCGTAAAACAACGGTGAATTTTTGCGTGACGTTTGAAGTCTTCATCGATCGTGCGAGCACTGATGTCGTCGATCGAAAAACTGGCAAGCGCTTCGCGGTCGAGCTTAAAGCTTTGCAGGTTGGTGGAGAAATACAAAGTGCCGCGCGGGTTCAAAAGCTCCATACACCGGTTGATCAAGCGCACGTGATCTCTCTGGACGTCCAACACATCGCTCATACGTTTTGAATTCGAAAAAGTCGGGGGGTCGAGCAAAATAAGGTCAAAGCCCTGCCGGCATTTGTCCAACCAAGCGAAACAATCTGCCCGAACGATTTGATGGCGGCTTTCGTCGATGTTATTAATACTGAAATTGCGCGCTGCCCAGTGCGTGTAAGTCTTGGACATATCCACGCTCACTGAGGTCTTGGCCCCGCCAAGCACCGCATGTACAGTAGCGCTTGCGGTATAACAAAACAGATTAAGAAAATCCTTGCCACGCGCTTGGGCACCGATCATTAAACGCAAGGGTCGGTGATCGAGAAACAGGCCAGTATCCAGATAATCGCTCAAATTGACCAGCAACTTCGCTTGGGCCTCTGTCACCGAAAAGAATTCGCCCTGCTTAGTCGCGGACGCTTCGTATTGTTGCGTGCCGCGGTGGCGTTTTCTGGTTTTAAGATGAATCAGTTCGACCGGTATCTCAAACACAACCGCCACAGCGGTGCACAACTCGCGCAACCTTCGCGCGGCCGCCGCCGGGTCGACCGTCCTCGGAGGCGCGTACTCCTGAACATGCAGGCGGCCTTCATAGACATCGATCGCAGCCGAGTATTCGGGCATGTCGGCATCGTATACGCGATAGCAATGAATACTTTCGCGTTGGCGCCATGCGCGCAATGATTTTAGATTTTTGCGCAGCCGGTTAGCGACCATCAACGCGCCACCGCTCAAATCCTCAATACGCGTTGGATCAGCCCGCAACTTGCGGTCGTTCTGTGCGACAAGCTCGTACTGGATCAGCTCGGCGGGTATCGGACCATTGTACAAATGATTGCGCTTTAACGAGCGCAAACGCATTGCCTTGGCCAAATCGGCGTTGCCCGTAAACACCGCAAGGCGCCAACCGGGAAACAGCTTAGCCGAACGCGCCAGCGTCAAATACGTCTGCTCGAGTTCATCGGCCTGGCCGAGGCGCTCGCCGTAGGGAGGGTTACAGAGAATCAGCCCGGGTTCGAGCGTGTCTGAGTTGCGCAGCGCATCGATGCTCTGCTGGCGAAGCGTGATTGCATCCGTGCATTCGGCACGGGCGACATTAGCGCTTGCGGCTTTCAGGGCCCGGGCATCACGGTCGAAGCCGAGAATCGCCGGCAGCGCCTTGGGGGCGTTTTGCCACGCCTCCACAGCTGCCTCTCTTACTTTCTGCCAAAGCGCCTCGTCATGGCCAAGCCACCGCTCGAAACCGAATGAGCGGTGTAAGCCCGGAGGCTTTTCAGCCGCCATCCAGGCCGCTTCAATTAAAAGCGTGCCCGAACCGCACATCGGGTCTATTAAGGTGCCGCCAGATTTTGCGAGTTCGGGCCAACCGCAGCGATGGAGGATCGCGGCGGCGAGATTTTCTTTCAAAGGTGCAGAGCCGGTCACGGCTCTATAGCCTCGCTTGTGCAAGCTCTCTCCGGACAAATCGAGCGCAAGCGTTAAGCGGTCTCTATGCAACCGGGCATTGATGCGGATATCCGGTTGGCTTTTATCGACATTGGGGCGCCGCCCCTCACGTTCGACAAAACGGTCGGCGATCGCGTCTTTCACTCGAATCGCGCCGTATTGGGTGTTGTTGATGACCTTGGAGGTGCCGCCAAAATCGACTGCGAAGGATTCATCCGCGGTGAACTGGCCCTCCCATGCAAAATCGCGGACGAATCGGTATAAATCTGTGTCATCCGTTTCGGATAATTCAGCGCTTTCGGCCAGAATGCAAAGCAGTCGGTTAGCCAGCCGCGATTGCAGGCAAATTTCGTAGGCCACCGCCAAATCGCCCCCACAGTGTACGCCGCCAACGCCAATGCGGCCGTCTACCGCCCCACAGGCGGCGACCTCCGCAGCCAAAAGGTCTTCAACACCTTTGGGGCAAGTTACATAAAAGGAAAAATCCGTGCCCATATTTCAAGTTTCTAATGATTATTGGCCATATAAGAACGAGTGCCTAGAGCCAATCGTTCGTTCACAAAATTATATCTTTTTGGTTTACTGGTGACGTGGCTTATTTATACGCGCACCGCTCGCGGCGGGCAGAGTACGCGATCAACGGCCGGAGTTCAAAGGCCGCGGCGTCCCAACCACAGCTTTTGGGTCGAGCGGTACGCACGTGGCTCGAAACGCCTGTTCCAGCCAGCCGTTGCCGCGCGTAGCTAAGCCTCAATTTCGGCGTGAATCCAGTAACGCCCTGAGAAAACGCGCAAGTACCCATAAAGGAAGCAATAAAGGCACCAAACGCTGACCTAGCGCAGACGGATCGCACAAACGCGGTGACGGTCAGAGAAAGCAAAATATACGCCTTTTTGACGGCGTCAGGTAAAAATATAGCGCGTCGATCAGGGAGCTAAAGCGCCAGTCGACGGTCATAGTTTTGTGGGAATCGAATTGTTAGAGGTGCTGCTAAGACTTCGTTTTTAAACACTCTTAACCTCAACAACCGCCTGAAGCTTTCAGCGGCGAGCGATTTCCACATGTCGTCACCACAAACTCACAGAGAGGTCTTTAAATCAACAGAAAACTCGTTTTGCCAACAATCGAACTGTAAATGATTTTTAGGAGGTGCAATCTGTATGAAGAGCTATAAACGCAGCCACGCTGACAAGGCTTTTTCCAAAGGTTACCAAGCCGCAGCAAGCGGAAAATCTTGGAGTGCCTGTCCCTACGAAAGCATTAATGCTAAACAGCTGTGGATGAGTGGCTGGCGCGAAGGCCGCCAAGATCAATGGAACGGATTTAATTCGTTCGCTTACGCACAAAAACTTAGCAATATTTAGAATATTCGGCGCGCACGTTCTGTCTAGGTGAACGCCAAGAAAGTCTAACGAAAGTTAGATTTCAAGCCACCAGACAACTTGGACGCGCGCAGAGCACGGTGGAATTTGCTCTTTAACCGGTAATCGCTTGGCAAGGAATTAAGGATACGGATGTCACGCAAATGGTGCAAAAAAAACGCACCGAATACCGAAAGACAGTGCGTCTGTCTAAATCATAGCCGTTACAAAGAACGGCCGGCTGGAGCCCCAGCAAAGGTTGAAGCGGTCGGCGCCGCGCTTAAGCTAGCGCACGGATCGCTTCAACCGACTCTTTAATCAGTTTAGGTCCCTGGAATATAAAGCCTGTATATATTTGCACCAACGAGGCGCCTGCGCGAATCTTAGCGCTGGCATCTTCGCCGCTTAAAATACCGCCCACACCGATAATTGGCACTTTTTCACCCAACCGCGAGTGGAGAACGGCAATCGCATGCGTGGACTTTTCCATAAGCGGTGCACCGCTTAACCCCCCGGTTTGACCGGCAAACGGGTCGCCCGCGACTTTAGTTCGGTCGACAGTCGTGTTGGTTGCAATCACCGCGTCCAACTCGAAAGCCAGCAGTATCTCGGCAATTTCACAAAGCTCCTCGTCGGATAAGTCCGGGGCTATTTTAACCGCAACGGGCACATAGCGACCTCGCTCGGCGGCGAGCGCTACTTGCCGGTTGCGGATGCCCTCAAGCAGTGCCTTAAGCGAATCCCCGAACTGTAGGTTGCGCAGCCCCGGCGTATTCGGTGAAGAGATGTTGACGGTAATATAGTCGGCCGCGTCGTATACCGCATTCACGCCGATTAAATAATCGTCCAATGCCCGCTCTTCAGGGGTTATTTTGTTTTTCCCGATATTAATACCTATAACCGAACCCGGGCTGCGCGTTTTTACCTGCGTCAGCAGATGTTGCAACCCATTATTGTTAAAGCCCATGCGGTTGATGATGGCGTTGTGGTCGGTAAGGCGAAAAAGCCGCGGCTTGGCGTTTCCGGGCTGAGGGAGAGGTGTGACGGTGCCGAGCTCGACAAAACCAAAGCCCAGGGCCAACAAGGCTTTGTAGCAGTCGCCATTCTTATCCAACCCGGCCGCAAGGCCCACCGGGTTCGGAAAGTCTATCCCCATAACGCGGGTCGGCAGTCTCGGTGTGTCATAGAGCCATTGCAAAAGATGCAGCCGTTGTGCCGCGCCCAACCAATCCAACGCGACTTCGTGGCTCGCTTCCGGTGACAGTTGAAACAGACAATTACGCAAAAATGAATACATAAACAACCTTGGCTGGAAAGATGAGGGGAACTCGTCCACTATTGCGCGCGAAGCTTACCCCATATAAGGAAGCGTGCTCAATCGGCTTGTTCAATAGCACTGCGCGCCGGACCGGACAACTGAGCACGGAAGACGTAGGACAGCACTTGGAGGGGATTGCCCAAACGAGCTTTAGAGGGGCTCTTTAGTACGATGCCAATTTTTCTATGGTTTGAAATTTTCCGTGGTCGCTAAATGTGATTTTAAAACAACCGCTTATGCCGTGATGACCCACAAACGGTTGCAATATCTTT
>CAZING010000077.1:0-13661 GCA_964540505.1 uncultured Cellvibrionaceae bacterium
AGAACCGTCGCGTCGAGTTGGTGATCGGTAAAACCGACGAAAGCAGCGTGACGGCTAGGGACTAAGACCGGACGACCAAGGAGTAGGACGAAGAAATTGCGTTTCGAATGTGACGTGTAAGGGCGGGCCTCTGTGCCCGCCCGCGCAAGAGCAGGGGTATTAATTCACGGGTATTATTTAGGGCGACGTCAGTGCCGGCGACGCTCTAATGGGTCTATTTTCAAGCATTCAACGCAAAGATGAACACTCGGGCTAGGTTCATTAAGTTATCGAGCTTCAGTCTTCAGTCACCGAATTTCCTGCGCGGTCCCCTAGACGGTTTGCTCAACAAGGATGGCGACGCCTTCGGCCGGCAAGGCAAGTCGCTCGCCTTGTAGGCTTATGTCGTCGGACGAAGCCAGTAGGCACCGCCGTGTCAGCCATTCGGGTTGCGTAATCGTGCATTTTTGCTGCGAGAAGTTGCAGCAAACCGCTAAGCGCCCGCGCAGCATACACAACCATTTTTCATTCTCGTCGTACACCACCTTGGTGCGAGCGAAATCGCCGTCGCAGATTTCAGGGTAGGATTTTCGAAGTTCAATCAATGCTCTATGCCAATCGAGCAGCGCCGCGTGAGGGGCCTGCGTCTGTTCCTGCCATTGCAACTTGCTCGCTTTAAACGTACTCACCGCTTGAGGGTTGGGCACGTCTTCGGGTTGCCAACCAAACGCGGCGAATTCGTTTTGTCGCCCTCGGATCACGGCCTCGGCAAGTTCGGGTTCGCTGTGATGGGTGAAATAGAGAAAGGGTGTGCTGGCGGCCCACTCTTCGCCCTGAAACAGCATAGGCACAAAGGGCGATAACAATACCAGTGCGGCGCCTTGCTTTAATTGATCGGCGCTTAACAGTTGACTCGAGCGTTCGCCCTTGGCGCGGTTGCCGACCTGATCGTGGGTCTGCAGATAACCGAGCAATTGGCAACCGCGTAAACCCGTACAAGTGTCGCCATGACGGCGTTTGCGGTACTGGGAATAATTGCCATCAAAAATAAAGCCCTGACGAAGAGCTTTCGCCAGTTGTGCGACTTGGCCGAAGTCCGCATAGTAACCGTTGCGCTCGCCGGTCAATAACGCATGCAAAGCATGGTGAAAGTCGTCGGACCATTGTGCATCCATGCCCAGCCCGCCTTGGGCGGTCGGGCGAATCATGCGGGGGTCGTTTAAATCGCTTTCGGCAATCAGCACCAAGGGGCGTCGCTGTTCTATCTCGAGACGCGCAACTTCGTCGGCCATTTGTTTAAGAAAATGTCGAGCGCTGGTGTCGAGTATGGCGTGAACGGCATCCAGTCGTAGGCCGTCGAAGCGAAACTCGCGCAACCACATTAAGGCGTTGTCGATAAAAAAACGGCGGACCTCATCGCTCTGAGCATCGTCAAAATTAACGGCGGCGCCCCAGGGTGTGTGATACCGGTCGGTGAAATAAGGGCCGAACTGCGCGAGGTAATTACCCGTGGGCCCTAAGTGGTTGTAAACCACGTCAAGAATGACAGCCAAGCCTTTTTGGTGGCAGGCGTCCACCAGCAGTTTCAGCTCGTCGGGCGTGCCGTATTCGCGGTGGGTCGCGTAGAGCCCAACGCCGTCGTAGCCCCAACCCCAGTCGCCCGAAAACGCCGCAACCGGCATCAGTTCGATATGGGTGACGCCGAGCGCGCGCAGGTAATCGAGCCGCTCCATAACCGCAGTGAAAGTGCCGGCTTCGGTAAAGGTGCCTATGTGCAGCTCATAAACAATGGCGCTGGCAAAGGGCGGTGCGCGCCAAGCTTGGTCGTGCCATTGGTACGCGTTGGCATCGTATACCTCGCTTAAGGCGTGAATCCCCTCGGGCTGCCACCTAGAGCGCGGGTCGGGGAAGGGGCCTTGGCCATCGACAATAAAGCCGTAACGGTCGCCTGGTTTTGCGGCGATGTTTTCGGCCTGCCACCACCCGGTTTCCAGAGGTGTCATCTTATGGGTGCGACCGTTGACAGCGAGCTCGATCGCACGCGCGTCGGGCGCCCAAACATTAAACGGCGTCATTGATTTTCTTCCTGAGTTAGTAGCGCCACCGGGAACGAGTGCAGCAGCTTGGTCAGCTCGCAATCGCCGCCTTCAAAAACTTCATTGCTTAAACGGTTACGCCAAGTGCCGGCCGGAAGTTTCAGGCGCGTATCCTGCCAGCCCTCGGGGCGAGAAAGGTAAAATCGCGGCGCCACTGTAATCGCCTTGTTGCCACGCGCGAACACGAGCACATGATCGGCACGAGCACCTTGCGCAATCAGCGCTTGATACATGCCCGCGGGCGAAAATGCTTCGGGAAACTGCGCCCTTACTTGAAGCGCTTTGTGCGTTAGCCACATTTTGGCTCGCCCGTCCTCAATATTGGCCATGACATCCGAGACGTTAGCGTCTTTGAGGGCGTCCAGCATATGCGCACGTGCTTGGAAGTCGACCGGGCGCCGGTTGTCTGGGTCGACCAAACTGAAATCCCACAGCTCGTTGCCCTGATATATATCGGGGATACCGGGCGCGGTGAGCTTGATCAAGGTTTGCGACAGGCTGTTGTAATAGCCTGCAGTGGCAATATTGCGCACGAATTCTTCAACTTGGCTAACAAAGCTTTCGTCGTTCAGCGAGGCTGTAATAAACGCCGCCAAGTTTTGTTCGAAGGGCTCGTTCGGGTGGGTCCAACTGGTGTGGAGTTTGGCTTCGCGCATGGCCTTTTCCATATAGGCCTGCAGGCGTTCCTCGCTGATAGGCCAAGCGCCCACCAGCGCTTGGTAGTATGTGTATTCCACAGAAGCGGGCACGGGGTCGACTTGGTAGCGAAGGTTTATTTCGTGCCAGCTCGACACCGCGATTTGCCAGTCATTTGGTACTTCGGAGATTGCTACCAGCCGCGCGCGCACGTCTTCGCTGCGCTTGGTGTCATGGGTCGCAGAGGTAATCATGGTGCTCGGGCGGGTGCTGTGAATGTCGGCGGCGAAGCGATGAAAACTCTCGAGGCTCGCGCCAAACTGGCCGGGGTTGCCGCCCACTTCGTTCAACGCCATCAGGCGGGTGTAGCGGTAAAAAGCGGTGTCTTCAAGGCCTTTGGCCATCACCGGGCCGGTCAGTTGCTGAAACCGCATGGCCAACTCTTGCTCGAAATTGCCCGGCACCCGCAGACATAAAATGGCTTTCAAAAATTCCAAAAGCTCGGGGTCTAGGTCGACGCGTTTAACCTGTGCGCACTCTATGGCCTGGCTGATGTAGCGAAGATCGTCGCCGTGCAAGTGACGCTCGTTAGGGCTGACGTATGTTCGATACACAACGAGACATTGCGCGACCGCCGACAGCGCCTCAAACAATTCGGATTTCGAGAAATCCCGATGCCGGCGATGCTTCTCACAAATGTTGACAAACAGTGTTGTCAGCCGATTGAGCTCACTTTGCAGAAGCTCGTTCAGTACCTGCTCTTTGCATTGGTCGGTGACTTGCTGGAAATCGGTGTTTTCACCCGTGAAAGATTCCGTAAAATCCGACAAAGGCTGTTTGCCGTCGGGGTGAACGAAAAGTTGCAGTGCGCTGTTTAAAAATTCGTAACCGGTGGTGCCGGCAATTGGCCATTCGGGCCGCAAGGTTTCACCCGGTTCAAGAATCTTTTCGGTGACTATCCAGGTATCGGGGCACTCCGCGCGAAGGCGTTCAAAATAGCGCTTCGGGTCGCGCAGACCGTCGGAGTGGTCGATGCGAAGCCCCTGAACCCAACCTTTGCGAACCCATTCAAACGGCAGCGCGTGGGTGTCTTTGAACACCTTTGGGTCTTCGATGCGCAAACCCGCAAGGTCGGCGATATCGAAAAAACGCCTGTAACCTAAATCGCGACTGGCGGTCCGCCAATACGCGAGACGGTAGTTTTGTTCTTCGACAAGCGCATCCAGCGCGTTCACGTCTTCATTGGCCAAGGCCACTTCGGTATCGATTGCGGCGGCAAACTCAGGGTGTTCGGCAATACTTTGAGTCAGCAGCACAAAAAGCACCGCTTTATCTCTATGACGACGCTCTACCTCTTCTTCTCGCGCGGTCAGCGAGGGCCTCGGCATGCGAGCGTAACTGTCGGCGAGAAATGTCAAAGTTGTCGAGTGTACCCGCTCAGCGGCGCGATACAACAAGTCCGAAAGGGTCGACGGGTCTACAGGAAACGCGTGCTCGTAGTAATGCAAGCGAAAGTGCGCGTCTTTGTGCACCAAACGCAGCTCTCCGGCTTCCAGAACCCGACCGTAATGGTCGCCGAGTACTGGCAAAAGAATTTTGTTCTGCCAGCGCTCTTCGGTGGTTTCCCAGTCGACGTCGAAATATGTGGCGTAACGGCTGGCAGGGCCATTTTCAAGCACATCCCACCACCACGGGTTCTGTTGGCCAGCAATCGCCATATGGTTGGGGACTATATCTATCACATGGCCCAGTTGTTTTGCTTGAAGCGTTTCGCACATACGCTCGTGCGCTTGCGGTCCACCAAGCTCACAGTTCACTCGCGTGGCGTCGACCACGTCATAGCCGTGGGCGCTGCCGGAGACGGGCTGAAGGTAAGGGCTTGTGTAAATATGGCTGATGCCCAGTGCTTTTAAATAGTCGGCCCATTTGCAGACGTCGTCGAACCCAAATTGCGGTTGCAATTGCAGACGATAGGTCGCGGATTTAACGGTTGTCATTGCGTAGCACCACTATGCTTCTGGCGGCAACCTCGAAGGTGGCCTGGTTGTGTTTAACTTCTGGTTCGCCGACCCAGCCCCGGTGCGTATCAAGCTCCAGCAGCCAGGCGTCAACGCCCTCTATGCGCGGCAAGGTGAAATCCAGAGGTTCGTAATGCGCATTAAAAATTAAATAAAAGCTGCTGTCGGTAACCGGTTCGCCGCGTGGGTTGGGGTTGGGAATGGTTTCGCCGTTCAAAAATACGCCCAGCGTTCTCGCCCAGTCGTACTCCCAGTTCTCATCGCTCATGGCCTCACCGGTCTGGGTGTACCAGACAATGTCTTCGACCTCCGAGCCGTGAATTGGCCGGCCTTGAAACCAGCCGCGGCGGCGAAATACCGGGTGGTCTCGTCTGTAGCGAATCAGCTGTCGGGTAAATTCCAAAAGTTCGGTATCGGCATTTTCCCAGTCGAGCCAACTGATCTCGTTGTCTTGACAGTAGACGTTGTTGTTGCCGCCTTGTGTGCGCCCGAACTCATCGCCCGAGACCAGCATCGGCACGCCCTGCGACAGCATCAGCGTTACAAGGAAATTTCGCTTCTGTTGTATTCGTAATGCGTTAACTTCGTCGTCGTCGGTGGGGCCTTCGATGCCGCAGTTCCAAGACCGGTTATGGCTTTCTCCGTCGGCGTTATTTTCACCGTTTGCCATATTGTTTTTGTCGTTGTACGAAACGAGATCGTGCAGCGTGAAACCGTCGTGCGCGGTCACAAAATTGATGCTTGCGTACGGCAGCCGCGAGGTGTGCTCGTAAAGGTCGGAGCTTCCGGTAAAGCGCGAGGCGAACTCGCCTAAGGTTTGATTCTCGCCCCGCCAGAAGTCGCGAACGCAATCGCGGTATTTGCCGTTCCACTCGGTCCAAACGGGCGGAAAGTTGCCCACTTGATAGCCGCCTTCACCGACATCCCAAGGCTCGGCTATCAGCTTCACCTGACTGATCACGGGGTCTTGCTGAATCAAATCGAAAAAGGCCGAGAGCTTGTTAACGTCGTGCAGTTCGCGCGCAAGCGTCGAGGCCAGATCGAAGCGGAACCCGTCGACGTGCATCTCAAGCACCCAGTAGCGCAGGCTGTCCATAATCATCTGCAGCACGTGAGGTCCCCGCATGTGCAGACTGTTGCCGGTTCCTGTGTAATCCATATAAAACTGCTTGTCTTCGCAAAGTCGGTAATAATAGGCGTTGTCTATACCTTTAAAGCACATCATCGGGCCGAAGTGATTGCCTTCGGCGGTATGGTTGTACACAACGTCAAGAATCACCTCTATTCCGGCTTGGTGCAGGGTTTTGACCATATGTTTGAACTCGGCCACCTCGCCGCCGGGGCGCGGGTCGGCCGCGTACTCCGCGTGCGGCGCGAAGTAGCCGATCGAGTTATAGCCCCAGTAATTGCGAAGACCTTGTTCAATCAGATGATTGTCGTGGACAAATGTGTGAATGGGCATCAGTTCAACGGCAGTTACACCAAGGTCTTTCAAGTATTCGATGACTTTGGGGTGGGCGAGCCCTGCATAGGTGCCGCGCAAATTCTCGGGCACACCGGGGTGGCGAGCGGTAAAGCCTTTGACGTGAGTTTCGTAAATAACGGTCTCGTGCCAAGGCGTTTGTAACCGGCGGTCATTCACCCAATCGAAGTGCGGCTGCAAGACCACACTTTTGGGCATGAACGGCGCGCTGTCGGTTTCGGACATCACATCGGGGCCCTGCTCAAGTTGGTACGGAAATATCGAAGGGTCCCATTGAATTTGACCGTCTATACCTTTGGCGTAAGGGTCTAGCAGCAGCTTATTGGGGTTGCATCTGTGGCCCTGGTTAGGTTGCCATGGCCCATGCACGCGATAGCCATACCTTTGGCCCGGCACTACGCTCGGCAGATAGCCGTGCCAGCAAAAGCCGGAATTTTCGACAAGAGGTACCACAGTTTCGTTGTCGTTTTCGTCAAAAAGACAAAGGTCGACCCGCTCGGCTATTTCGCTAAAGATAGAAAAATTGGTTCCAGAACCGTCGAACACCGAACCCAAGGGGTAGGGCACGCCGGGCCAGACTTTCAATGGTTCAGGTTCGGGTTCAAAATGTTCGGAATGATTTGTACCACTTTGCGCTGCTTGCGTTTGCATAGACTCCACCCAAGTATGAAACTCCTAATAGTGATATAGGCCGCGCGCGAACTCGTATCTTGAGCAAGGCGTCTATACCGCTAAATCGTGGGGTCCATGCATATTTCAGACCATGACTATAGGCCAATAAAATGGGGCTTATCGGCGCCAATATTTCGAGAAACACGGTATATCCGCGACAAACGCTTGTAAGTTTTATATTCGTTTGTGTAATGAGAGAGGGCGTGGCTTCTAACCCTAGCAGAGAGAAACCCCTCATTGGATGTCGTTATATTTGCAAACGGTCGCGCGCACGTGTCTTGGCTCGCGGGCTACCAGCGCGCAAGCTTCGCGAAACATTTGGTGAAATACCCAGGTGTTCTGGGAGCGCTGCGCACTCCCTGCGGTCACGGCCAATCAACGTGCGCGCGCGGGCGGCAGATGCAAAGGGGGGCGGTCGAAACGACGCCTCAAACGGTTCATTTTTTCAAACAAAGGGCGGGTGTTCACCTTCTGAAATATCCACCGATAAAATCTTCGCTTGCCAGGAAATTGAATCAGCGCCAGCCCGAATACCATGGTTAGAATGCCCTGGCCGGGTAAAAACAGCATAAGAAACCCAGCAGCGACCATCAGCCATCCGACAATATTGCGTATCAAAAGGGTGACCAAACTTTTGTGGCGCGGCTTGCCGGCGCGGCCATAAGGCTGACATTCGCGAACGAAGAAATCATCGGGCAAGCGCAGAACCACAAACGGCAATGCCACCAGTGTGCCTAAAAACATCACAGCCGACAGCGCACTCAGCCACAACAGCCATTGATCTAAAGCCAAGATTTTATCCACTGCCACCATTTACTCGCTACGCCTATTGTTTGCGAAATTTTTATAAATGTCGCGCTACTCGATAGTACGCCCATTCGCGCTATCTCGCCATTGCGCGTGCTTTGTCGACAGGCTGAAAGCGGCAAGATCTCAGTATTGTTAGTTTGGGCTGCCAAGCGGTTAAATTTATACGCGGGTGGCGGTGGGCGCGCATAGGTTTCTAAAAATAACAAGCGACCGGAGACTCAAAGCTCGTTTGCTTTTAAGTGCGTTCGCGGCCGCGTGCGTGAGCGGTCGTTACAAAGCGTCGATAAAATCGTTGACTTCGCGTTTGGCGTCTTCTTTCGATTTGCCGTAGCGCGATTGAATTTGACCGATTAGTTTCTCTCGATTGCCTTCGATCTGATCGACATCGTCATCGGTCAGTTTGCCCCACTGTGCGCGCAAACCGCCTTTAATCTGGTGCCACTGGCCTTCGAATTGATCGCTGTTCATTTTGATCTCCTGTTATGGAAGAAGGTACGCTTTCGACGAATGCGTACCGGGGTTTCGGACTTTGCGTCGGTGCGAAAGCTGTTGCAGAAGGCGTGCCAGGCGGTGGGCTGGTTTAGTTAACACGCCCCTAAAAGCGGGGCGTACAGAGTTTTAGGATATTTTCTTGCGTTGAAGTGTTTCGAAGCCAATATAAAGCGGAACGGTAATGGCAAGTGGTAAGAAATAGAATACGCATCGGTAAGCAAACACCGAGGCGATGATTTCGTGCTTGGGCAACTGCCCTGCTAATAAAGCGATGAACACCGCTTCGATGACGCCCAGCCCCCCAGGTATGTGCGACACGGCGCCCGCTATACAACTGACCAACAACGCCAGGTACACAGTGGTAAAGTCCAAGTCGCCGGCAAAAAACTGATACATCACCAGTGCCATAAGCGACCAGTGCGTTATGGCGGTGATAAACTGCCAGGCGACAATCGGCAGGCGCGGCAGGGTGAGCGTGTGGCCCCGAAGTGAGTATTCCCGCTTAGGGGCAAACGCACACAGGCCGATGTACGCTGCAATCAGCGCTAAAAAGCCGCCCCCGAGCAGTCGAAACCCGAGAGCTCCCACGGCCCAGCTTTCGGGCGGCTCGAACGCACCCGAAACAAACAATATACCGGCAAGCAGCACATAGCCCGTCCAGTTGCTGAACACGCTGATGCTCAAGATCTTAGTCACCTCCTCTGCCTTTACGCCGAGCCTAGAATACAGCCGGTAACGCAAAGCTACGCTGCCCACTATCGCACCAAAGTTCAGATTGCATGCATAGCTGATCCAGGCGGCAAGAACGGTTTTTCTGGCCGAGACCTTTACGCCCAGAACATAGCGCCCGATAAGGTCGTAGCTCGCGTAGGCGGTGTAGGATAACAGCCCGATTCCGGTGGCTATGGCAAGCGTAGTGCCTTTCGTTTGGGTGAAGGTCTCCCAGATTTTTTGCCAGTCGAGCTCTATAGCCTTAGACACAATCAGATAGAGCATTAACGCGATAAAGGCAAAGGTCAGTGCTTTTTTTACGTACTGCCAGTTAACCTTTCGTTTCCACTGCGCCAGTTGCGTTCCTGCTTTAGTTGCTAGAGCGCTCATTACATGCCTCCGAGCTTTTGGTATTTTTGCTCTACAGTGACCTGTTGGGCGTTTCGCGATTCTGGAAAGTCTCGGCGTGCGACGGGGTCTTGGGCATCTCCGGGCTTGGTATCAAAAATGCGCCGCAATTGCTTCACCCTGGGCTGGCGATTGGGAATAAGTGCAATAATCCCCGGCAGACGACGAAGGAAATGATAGTAAATAGTGTTGCGCAATTGCGCCGACCAGTCCCGGTTCTGCAGCGCTCGGTATTCGATCTTCCTCGATTTCTCGATCAGCGCTTCCATCTCCTGGGTCAACTGCTGGTTAAAGCCCGAGTGTTTTACGAACACGTTCGCTTCTAGGTTCAATGCAAGGCTCCAGGGGTCTAAGTTACTCGAGCCTATTGAAGCCCATTGCTCGTCTACTGTTGCAATTTTTGCGTGCAAGGGTCTTTCAATATATTCATACACCTCGACTTTATGGCGAACCAAAGTGTCGTAAAGGCTTTGCGCGGCGCGCAACGCAAACGGTATATCGGGGTTGCCCTGGAGAATTAGCCGGACTCTAACCCCGCGCTCAGCGGCTTTTCGCAACGCGCGCATCATGCGGTAGCCCGGAAAGAAATACGCATTGGCAATGGTTACACTGGATTTTGCGTTTCGAAGAGCCGCCAAGTAGCCCTTTTCAATTTCGCTTCGGTTGCGGCGGTTGTCTCGGCTGATAAACGCGACCGTGGCGTTTTCGTGAGTGCGTAAATAAGCGGGTGCGGGTGTTACTTGAATGGATGCGTTTGCGATTTTCTGCGCCGGCTTTACCTCGCGCACGTAACTGGCGCAAAGCCTGCGAATATCCGCAACTACGGGACCCGTGAGCTCGGCGGTAAAGTCGCGCTTGCCGGTGTCGTTGTTCCCCGTTAAGTGTTCATCGCTGAAGTTGATGCCGCCGATAAACGCGTAGGTACCGTCAACGACCGCAAGTTTCCGGTGTAGACGGCGGAACACTTTAGGGCGAGCGTTAAACCATTGAGGTTGTGGGTCATAAATCTGGAAGATAACCCCTGCTTCGCTCAACTCATAGATGTACTCATCTTTAAGAAAGAAGGTGCCATAACTGTCGGCGGTAACGCTAACCCACACGCCGCGCTTTACTGCAGAAAGTAAGGCTTTTTTTAACGCGTTGCCGGTTCTGTCTTCGGCAAGAATAAAGGTTTCAATAAAAATCTCGTATTTCGCCTGACGAATACGGCGAATCAACTGCGGGAAAAATTGATCGCCGTCCTTTAGTAGAGTAATAGTGTTTGCTGGCTTAAACTTTCTATCACCTTTGTACGCAAACATGGCGTGCTCCTATATGTCAACTTCTATTAACAGGGGTTTGTGATCGGATAATTTCGACCAAGGTTCGCGCGGCAAGCTCAGCAGACGATAGGTTGCGCCTTTACGTAAGTAGATCCTGTCGAGCCTTAGAATGGGGATGGCCGCCGGGAAGGTTCGCGCCGGTTTGCCTGTGCTCTGGCGAAAAACTTCCACCAATTGGCTTTTGCTGTAAAGTATTTGGTGCGCTTTTTGTCGCCAGTCGTTGAAGTCACCTGCAACTATGACCGACTCGTCCTTGGGTAGGGAGTTGACCAAATCGCTTAGCTGGTGGAGCTGAATTTTCCTGTGATGCTCTCGCAAGCTTAAATGCACGCAAATAGCATGAACGCGCGCGCCATTGGCGTTGAAGTGGCAATACAACAGACCGCGTCGCTCAATGCCGCTAAGCGAAACGTCGTGATTGTGCCAGTGGTCAATCGGATACCGGCTTAAAAGCGCGTTGCCATGGTGGCCGTGGGGGTAGACGGCGTTTCGACCGTAGGCGTGCGACGACCAAATTTGATCTGCAAGAAACTCGTATTGAGACTCGTCCGGCCAGGCCGCGGTGTATTTGTTAGCGAAACGCCGGTGCTCCCCCAACACCTCTTGCAGAAATACAAGGTCGGGGTTGGCGCCGCGCAGCGCTTCTCGGAGTTCGTGCAGAATAAACCGGCGGTTAAACCAGTTAAACCCTTTATGCGTGTTGACCGTTAGTATTTTTAATTTGTGCCGTTGCACCTGTATTCTCCTCGGTATTGAATTGCAATAAATTGCCGAGTGCGCGTCAAACTTGCAAAAATCTTTAAAAAACCTCAATAAAACAGGCTGATAATGCGAAGCTGCACGATCTATGCCTATAGCGTAACGCGGCAATGTTTCGTGCGATAGGATATCGAGCAGAAAAAAAAGAGAGCGGGACGGGGGATCCGCGCTCTCCAAAGGCACAGCTTGTACTCAACTGCGTGAGAATTTAAAAAGCCAACGTGGCACCGATTGTTAGGGTGTCGAGATCGGTGTCTTCACCGTCTATATCGAAGCTCTCCACCCAGCTGTCTTCATTAATTTCGATTTTATACCGCTTGTACTCAGCGGTAACCCAAAGGGGGTGGGCTATTCGAAAATGCAGGCCCAACCCGAAAAAAGGAGTGTCGCTTTGAGTGTCGTCGCTAAAGCCTAGGCCTTCCACTTCGACAGTAGAAAACAGTTGGCCGACCTCGCCTGTGATCGTAAAGCTTTCGGACACGGGCAGAAATCCGACGCCGCTTACCGAAACGCCGTCCACTTCTGCGCTGAGCAGGTCACTGCCAAAGCTGCCAAAGTTTGTGTAGCCTACTTGAACGCCCAGAAAGGGTATGAACCGAAAGCCTGCGTCCAGCTCATACAAATCGTTTTCGTCATCAAAGTCGCCACCCCGCGATTTGTAACCTCCGTACGCGGCCGAAATATAGGGCCCAGTTTGGTCCGCGAGTGCTGCTTGCGGGCCGGGTGTCGCCGCTAAGAAAGCGGCGACACTCAGTGCTCCGATCTTTTTTAAGAACCCTCTCTTAGGGCTTTTCATGACCTTGTATTCCTCAATTCTACCGATAATGCAGTGGCGGAACGCCTCCTTGTGACTCGGTCTTCTTCTGTTGAAGTCGCTGAATCGGCCAGAGTGTATCTCTTTAATGCCTGCGATCTAAGATCGTTCAGCGGTCACCTGCGTTTGTATAAGCGATAGGCGTGCCAATTCTACTTTAGTGCGGTTATAAGGGCTTTATCGAGAAGACGTTCGAGCGCGGAAATCGCGTTGGCGTGCGTGAATGCCCGGGAAAGCAGAGGTCTGGCTTGCGCGCTTTCGTTTACGCGTACCAGCCCCGGCGAGCGCTTGGCGGTTCGCAAGACAGACCGCCGGTAAATGCGGCCTTGCGGAACTGAGATGTGGACGGGCGCTTATTTGCAAAACATACACGTAGTGCAGTCTCGTTTTACAAATTTAGAGCGCCTCTCGAACCCAGCCCGCCGCGCGGCTGAAGTGCTCATTCGGCAAGGCTTCGGTTGAGCCACAAGCTGACAGCAAGGTCGCGTCAATTTTTCCGGGCTTTATCTTTGGTCTTTTTCTTTTTAATTTTCGCCGTTTGCTTGCCTTGCAGGTGCATTTTGCAGTAGGTCACGGTCTGGCGAGACATGGGGTTTAAGGCTTCGGGGTGTTGCTCTAGATAAGCCACTAATTCCCGTGCCCGTTGCGTGTGAATGGAATAGGTCAGCTGGCCCTCAAGCAGTTCTCGGTAAGTGTCGATGGCCTCGCAGTAATTGGCGGTCAATTTTAGAAGTTTATCCATCGCAGGCTTATAGCTTCTGTCTTGTTGTTGCTCGGCGCGCACAAGACCGTCAATAAAGTCACCGAACTGGGCGACGCGGCCGTCGTCCAATTGGATGTCGCGGCTTAGCAGGTTGATGATGTCTTCGTCGATTCTTGCAAGGTAACGCACAGTGTCGAGCTTTTTGCTCTCGTTAAAAATGCCATTGAAGTAACGCGCTTGGTGACGCATCAGTTGCACCACGGCCAAGAGCGCCAGAAGACTGAACAGCGGGCCCAGCATGCCGCCGAAAAAGACCGCTAAATCGCTCCAGTCGGGGTTGACTGAAAAATTTTGTTCGACGATCGGACCCAACTCAAAGTAAGACCAAACAACAAGCGCCATCAAAACGAGCATTAACAGTGCAATCAATAGAATTTCCACAAGTACCTCTGCTATCGGTGGGTCTTAAGTAACGGTTTAGGCGCCCCTACACGAGTAGGATCGCGAACTGCCTAGCAAAATTGACGCCTCTAAAAAATACGAAACCAAAGATTAAGAAAATGGTGCCAAGCAAGCGGGCGCTATGATACACGCTGCATGGGGGGTGTGAGCAGCTTCGGGGGAGGCTTCGACTTCATCTCGGCTTCGCTCAATGCTCAATAGCGGACAAAGCGTGTCGTCCCGGATACTGTTGCCACCCAGGCGCATGGAAGCCAGGGCGCGTCGATCCGAGCGGCCCGACTTTGGAACAGCCGTTG
>CAZING010000078.1:0-6157 GCA_964540505.1 uncultured Cellvibrionaceae bacterium
CGCTGGGTTTTAAACGGCGAGGCTTACTGCGAAAAAAAACATCGTCACATTCTGTTCGATAAAAGCGCTTCGTTCCTCGGTTATTTCGATGACGCCGAAGACCCGGCAGCCACTCAAATAAAGCTTAACCGCACGCGAGAGAGACTCGCGCGCGAGGGCCGGGCGGACCACTGGGTTGCAGGCAGCGCGGGGCGTGCGGGCTACCCTTTTGCTTTAAGCTGCGACCAGCCCGAGGCGCAACTGGCTGTTGCGCTGGCGCGATATTTTGGTAAGGACGAAACGGCGAGGCTTTGGGGTACCTGGGACGGCATGCGCATAGGCGCAACAGACGCGCAAGTATCGCTGCACAAGGCCTTTGCCTTGGTCTACGCCGACCGAGTGGCTAACGGCCGGGTCACGCTGCCAGAAGAAGTTCTTGCCACACTCGCGGGTAAAGCTTTAATCGAAAGCGGTGGCCAGAAGGTAGCGCGCTCTCAAGCCAACGCCCGAGGCATTATGCAGCTGTCACCCGCAGCGCTTCGCGATTGTGGGCTGGCGAGTCGGTTTTATTTTCATCGATTGGCGCAAATCGACTGCGCATTAAAATTAATGGAGCAGAACCACCGCAACCTAAAGCCCGCGTTCGATGCGGTATTCGGCGAACTGCCAAAAGACCAAGCAGAGCCACTTTATCAACTGTTATTGATTCAGGCGTACCACGGCGGGGTCGGTCGCGTCAGCGGCTTGTTGACCAAACCCGACATTAAAAAAACCGCCGAATTCTTTGCACGTTATCACCGAAGTTTCACCCCAGGCGACATTGCACTGGGGCTTGTGTTTCATAACCTCGGTCGAGAAGCGCTCGGCTTTGCGTCGCTTTACTATTTGGCCGACACCGCCGTTGCGACCGAGCTTGCCTGTGAAATCGAGCCGACTATGGCGGGTTGCGGGCTGTTAAAAACGCGCCGATCCGAGGGCTGAAATAACGCTTGGTACAACCGACGCTTTCACGTGCTAGCCTGTTCACGCATTAATCGGCCTCGTCCACCGCTTCCTGGATTTCTTCACCCACTTTCTCGGTGTCTTTGCCCAAGCCTTCCATCGTATTGCAGCCGCTTAAAACAGAAAATATAAAAGCAGCCGACATAATGGCAAGAACACGCGCTTTCACGTTTTGCAAATTGATCATTTGACTCTCCTTATGGTTAAAGTCGGCGCGCCGCCGCTCGGTGAAGGACGGCGCCTAACGACTGGCAATTCGCGTGCTGCAATTTGCGTGCGCAATATTGATATTTCGTCAATTTTTATTCTTCTGAATTCCTTCTTGAATTTCTTCGCCCAGTTTTTCAAGGTCTTTGCCAAAGCCCTCCATGGTGTTGCAGCCGGCCACTTGCACAAGCAGCAACACGGCCGTCACCAAGCCTGCCATTTTTTTCATCAACGAGTACCTCAACTCTTGTAAATGTTACCGAATATTCACCAACGGAACGCCAGAGCCCGTTAACCTGCCCTCGGACGTTTAAATTTTCGGCGGGCGTCGGCCACTTGTCTGCGCGTTACACAGCCCTCGGCGTGATCGTTGACCAAACCCATTGCCTGCATAAACGCATAGAGCGTGGTCGGACCTACGAATTTCCAGCCGCGTTTTTTCAATGCCTTCGAAAGACGCGTGGACGCCTCGGTGACAGACACCGTTTGCGATGAAGCTGGCTCGGCTTCCAAATCCGGTTCAAACGACCAGAAGAATGCCGCCAGAGAACCTGCCTCTTTTACCAGCGCACGGGCACAAGCGGCATTGTTGATAACCGCCTCGATCTTGCCTCTATGACGAATGATGCCGGCGTCCTGCAGCAAACGATGGGTATCCGCCTCTGTAAACTTCACCACTTTATTAAAATCGAAATTCTTGAAGGCCCTTCGAAAGTTTTCGCGCTTGGCGAGAATCGTTCGCCAACTCAAACCGGCCTGAAACCCTTCCAGACACAGTTTTTCAAAAAGCCGTCGGTCATCATCGACGGGAAACCCCCATTCCCGGTCGTGATACGGAATAAAATCCGGCGTTTGCGCACACCAAGAACAACGCGGCTTACCATCAGGACCCAGCACAGTTGCGGTCATCTCGACCTCCGAATAACGTGCATTTGATTGATACCCAAAGAAACGGTGGTTTAAAGTCGATTAAACCGGCGTTCGATTTCAAATTATTTTGCTAAACAGTCGATTGATACGCGCAAACGGCAACTCAACCGCTCTTTTATCCTGGGCGCTAACTCGTTTTCTTATCGAAAGACCCGCAAGCGAGCGGCCCACGGCCTGGCGCGATGATTATGTTGCGTGCTCGCAGCGGTGACAAGAGCCATTCGAGATCGGAGCTGGTGTCGCCTTGCGGCAGGGTTAGGTTCGACGACGTAAAGGGGTTGAAGGCCAAAGCCAATTCGGCGGGTATAAAAGCGCGGGCTTGTCGGCGATTGGCAGCCGTTTGGCCGTGACCTATGGAGTCCCTGTGGCCGTCCGCTCTCTCGGCGCGCTAGAGGGCGAATAAATGGGAGTCAGATGAAATTTCCGTCTGAGGGCGGCACCCCGTAAGAGGTTCGGAAATTCTCAACAGTCTTCGGCGCTTCAATGCTGCCGAATCGCCGCGAAAGTTCGTCTTACGACAGATAAGCTGCGACGGATTGATTCTGGCTGTGGTCTATGGGTTCCCAGACTCTTGCGTGGAAATGAGAAGGCGGCGCAATCGGTTCCCATGCTGGCGCTTGGGAACCAAAATCCGGCTTAATGCAGACGCGCCGTCACCGGGCGAGGCCGTTCCGTACACGCAGTTAAATGTGCCAGACTGCCTCGAACCCGGTGGCGTCCTCGGTCGGTCAGTCGGTTGCGTCTTCTATTTCATCGCCCGCATTTTCGACATCGTCGCCGAAGCCTTCCATGGTTTGACAGCCGGTTAAGGTAAACAGCGTTAAGATAGATGCCAAGAAAACCGTTAGAAACTTATTCACGTTCTGCTCCTAATTTCAATTGTTGTGGTCTTATGGCAGAGCAATGTTTATGCCTAGTTGCCTCTTCACATATCCTAGAGGCTTGCGGGGTTATAAGGCGCTTGGCGGCCGCAATCTTTACAATTGGCTGACCCAAACATGCACGCCTGTGCGGGCTTACGCGTGGCGGTCGCGACGACGGTAATAGCCGCCATCCCAGTAGTCGAAATCCACCTCGTGCGGCACGGGCAGACCAAACAGGTTGACCGAGCGGCTTGGGGCATCCGCTGGATGCTGTTTCTGTGAGTCTTCGTGCAACCTTCGTGCAGCCCTCAGGCCGCCTAGAAACACCCGCTTGCACCTTGGGCACCGTGCCATTCCGGCACCCTTACGTGTTTTGCGCGCCAACGCTTGTTGGCAACAGACTGGACACATCATGACGGCCTCCTAAGGAACCTTTCTCTCAGACGACACACAGGTAAAGTCTTTGACCGCAAAGGATAATGGAGTTCGGAATTATAAGCGCACGTGGCTGTCGCTGGGCCTTTGCACGAACCCGAGGGTACCCGAGCCCAGTTACGCCGCCCGGCAATTTTCGAAGCGGGGCGGGCCTAATAACTATTGATGTATCGAAGTAATGCGCGGCAATGTTGGTGGCAGAAAGATGCAAACCATCGCGTTAAAAAGCGCGCGGGCGGCGGGCGCAAACAGATGCCAACGGTGGTGTTGGCGCTGGCAAAGGCACCCGCAATTTGCATGGACAACAATGGCCTGGCATGAGCTCGGCCAATATCGGTTATAGGAGGCCTTCTATCCGGCAGCCGGGCTACCAGATACTGACCCGCTGCTCTTTGGGAAGGTAGAGTGCGGCGTTCTCGTCGATACCAAAGGCTTCATACCAAGGGTCGAAATTGCGCAGCACGCCATTGACTCGAAACTCCGCAGGACTGTGTGGCCGAGAGGTCAACTGCCAGCGCAACGCTTCGTCTTTGTAGAGGCTTCGCCACATTTGCGCATAGCTTAAGAAAAATCGCTGGTCGCCCGTGAACCCGTTAAGTACAGGCGCGCCTTCGCCTGGGTAGTGCTCCTGCTCATAAAGTTTCCAGGCGCTAAAGGCGATGCCAAGGCCCCCGAGATCGCCAATGTTCTCGCCCAGAGTCAATTGGCCGTTGACGTTTAACCCGTCAATTGGTGAATAGGCGCTGTACTGGTCGACCAAGGCCTGGGTAAAGGTTTCGAAATTGGTTCGTGCCGCGTCTGTCCACCAATTGCGCAGCGCCCCCGTGCCATCAAACCGGCTGCCCTGATCGTCGAAACCGTGGCCGAGCTCATGACCGATCACCATGCCTATAGCGCCGAAATTGACGGCCGGATCCGCTTTCGGGTCGAAAAACGGCGGCTGCAGTATCGCCGCGGGAAACACAATCTCATTGCGCAACGCCGAGTAGTAAGCGTTGACCGTTTGCGGGGTCATGCTCCACTCCCAGTCGCGACGCCCCTCCTCCAGCCGGTTAAGCGCCTCCCTGTGCCGCCAGCGCTCGATGCGACGTATGTTATCGACCAGCTCAAGGCCTGAAATTTCCAGACTACCGTAGTCGTGCCACTGTTGCGGGTAGCCAATTTTTGTATTGAACGCGGCGAGTTTGTGTTGCGCTTGTGCGCGGGTGACGCCGTCCATCCAGGGGTTGGTTTTCAGACGCAGCCGGAATGCCTGACGTACGTAGTCGACCAGGGTTTCCATCTCGGCCTTGTGGGCGGGCGGGAAGTGTCGCTCGACATACAGCTTGCCCAAAGGTTCGCCGAGATAGTTGTCGACGAAATTCACGCCTCGCACGGCCAGCGGTCTTGGTTGGTCGATGCCGTTCAGCCTGTGACCATAAAGCTCGAACTGTTTGGCCTCAATCTGCTCGGTGAGATAAGGCGCGTAACGGTTTAGCAGGTGCGCAATGGTGTAGCACTTTAAAGTGTCGAGGTCGGTTTCGGCGAACAGTTTTGCGTTGGCCTGAACAGCGGTATCGGTACCGACAATCAGTTTGTCCTGCTCGGGGATACCCGCCGACCTAAAATACCGCGACCAGGCGAAATCCGGGGCGAAGCTTTGCAGCTCTGTCATCGACATAACCCGATGCATCCGCAGCACATCGCGCTGTTGCTCGGGCGCCCATTGTTGCTGCGCCAATTGCATTTCAAATGCCAAGACACGATCGGCTTTTAAGCCCGGATCGCTGAAACCAGCTTGCGTGAGTAGAAACTTAAGGTACTCGCGATAGGCTTGGCGGTGCCCTATATAGGGCTCTTCGTTTTTAAGATAATAGTCTCGTCCGGGCAGACCCAGACCGCCCTGCGCCACCGCCACCCGGTACGCTTTGGGATTGTCGGGGTCCAAGGTGACGCTCGCGTCAACCACTGACGGATACCCGACTCTGCCCATTAAAGCGCTTATAGCGCGCGCGTCGCGGGCCAAGAGTATGTCGGAAATATCCCGTTGGAACATGGTAAGACCCATAGTGTTGCGCAGGCCCACTCTGGTGTAGCTCTCGTACAGATTGGCCAACTTATGGGCCGGGGTATTGCGCGCGGCGCGCTGACTCGCCGACTCTTTGATAATGTCCTGAATCTGGTCTTCGACCTCGAGTGATAACAGGTTAAAACTGCTGTAGCGCGAAAGCCCCGAGGGAATCTCTGATGCGTTGAGCCAGCCTTCATTGACGTAACGGTAGAAATCATCGCCCGGGTTGATTGCATCGGAAAAATAGCGGGTCTCCACGCCCCACTGGCCAAGCTCCGCCTTTGCCGCGCTCGAGTGCACAGCCGCTGCCTCTTTGGCGTCTTTCTCGGGCGCACTGCTACAGCCGCCACCGAGCGCGCAACTGCAAACCAATACCCACAAATTGCGACGCGCTTTTGCGGCGACCGACCGGGGCACGGACGAGCTAGTGGAAAACCCAAAAAGCATGATTCCTCCAAAATTTGTCAGTAAAGTTCAATCCGGGCAGGGCTGACGTCGTCAGAATTAACGTCCCGCTATTAAGCCGCAAAACCGCAATCAAATCAAAGGCGATGATCAGAGCCACCCATTGATGTGGGTCGTAGCGCGGCAATTATTGATGACGACGTTCACAGAACGGGGGCCTAGACGGCCGACCCCGAGGCCGCAAAACGATTAGCGCCTACTCCTTGAAGTCCTTCCGCGTATGGTC
>CAZING010000078.1:6257-8578 GCA_964540505.1 uncultured Cellvibrionaceae bacterium
TCGTCTTCTGCGACCCCCAGTAGCGGCAGAAATAATAAAACCACGATGACTGCGCGCATGCGGCACATTAATGTCTACGCTCTGATAAAAATTTATTGATACCGTTCCAGAAATTTATCAATACTGCCGAGCACCACATCAGGCCGGTCTTGGTGCGCCGCGTGCCCCGCGAAAGCGATATTGGCAAACGCTGAACCGCCGATTCGAGCCACCAGATCAAACGCTTCGCGTCTAGAAAACAGCGGGTCTTCATCGCCTCTTATTACCAGCACCTCGCCGTTGATATTGCCTATGCTTTCCCCAGGGTAGCCCGTCGGACTTGCGTCCAGCCACATGCGGACACTCTCTTTTATAAAGCCATCGAAATCGGGTTCGGGGTTCAGTCGTTGATACAGTTCATAAGTGGCCGGAAACTTGGCCCGCCAGCTTGCGCCGGTAACCTTGGCATAAAGATTACGCACCCGACTGTTGTTTTTGAGCTCGTACGGTGCGCCAATCGCGACCAGCTTGGGTACCGCCACCTCCCCAGATAACATCAGCCGATAACCCACGACGCCGCCGTCACTAAAACCGAGCATCGCTGTTTTGTCTATCCGCAAGTGCCGAAGCACACCTATAACGTCTTGCTCCAAGCGCTGGTAGGTCAAGCTGATATCGCCCAGTGTCGAGCGGCCATGCCCTCTGCTATCAATGCCTATCACGTAAAAATTTTTTTCCAGTGATGGCACTAGACTCTTGAAGTCCTCAATCGTTCCGCCACCGCCGTGCAGCAACAAAAGTGGCGGCGCATGCTGGCTACCACAGGTTTCATAATAGATTTCTGCTTCGTCAATTTTTATCGAACGCCCGGTTTGATGATTAAATGCCATGTTTATTTCCGATACTTTTATACAAGGTAACAAACTTTTTTTTAGTACCTGACCATCGTTACCGCGACAACCTTTTTGGTTTTTAGATTATTGAATTCATACAAGCGGACAGCTCAAACCCGTCGCATCATCGAACGGGCGAAGCTTTATTTACCGATACCCACCCTGCAGCGCCGCCCGCCACTGGCCACGCTTGGTCTCAAGCGCAATGGCGGCATTGGCGGGGCTGGTGGACGGCAGGCGCAGGAGCTGAAGATTAGGGTAACGCGGGGACAGACCGCGACCGACATAACGCTCGTAGGCAGTCATCGCTTTTGCGCCATTAAAACAAATTTTTTGCAGCTTGGGGTGAGTGTCTAACAGGCCCGCGAGATCGTTGGTCACTATGGAGTTTTCGACTATATCGGAATCCAGGCTTGAACTTCGGGTGCAGGATTTCAGCACGTCCCAAAGTGCCAAGCCGTGGCGCTTAAGCTCCGCGCATCGCACAAGATAAGGCGCTTGGGAATCTATACCGTAGAGCCACTCCATCATCGGCCAGAACAGGTTCCGAGGGTGCGCATAATACTGCCCCGCCAACAACGAGGCTTTGCCGGGCATAGAGCCCAAAATTAGCACTCGAGCCTCGGGGTTGGTAATGGGTGGAAACGAATGCACTAACATAGTGTGACAACTGGTTTGTATGGGATTTACGCCTACAGGATTTTGAATTCGGTTTTCTGAACTCTGCAACACCACAAAATTTATCGACAAAGGCGGCGCGAATCGCCACGAAAAGTCCAAAACGCAGCGCACCGCCAGACGAATTAAAGCGCGCGGGCATCGGCAAACGCTCAGCCGCCCGCCCGCTTATTATAGGAACCCTTAAATATTTAGATACCCCCGGTGCCCGCCGAATGTAAACGTCCCTTGACTCAGCCTATCGCGGATGGCCTTAATCTTGCGTAGTGTTTGGCGTCACATGTTAAATATCGGAGCCGGTATGACACATTTAAAAGTTTTGTTCGTCGCCACTTCCAACGAACTGCTGGGCGCGAGCAACAAGCCCACTGGACTGTGGTTAGAAGAACTGGCAAGCCCTTATTACGCTTTCACAGACGCGGGTTTCGAGGTTACCGTGGCCTCTATCCAAGGCGGGCAGGTGCCCGTCGACCCGCGCAGTGAAAATACCGTAGGCAACAACCCCGAGAGCGTCGACCGCTTTTTCTTAGACGGGCAAGCGGTGGCAAAAATTACAAATACCCCCGCGCTTGCCGACGTCAAGGTTGAGGACTACGCAGCGGTGTTTTTGCCCGGCGGCCATGGCACCATGTGGGATTTCCCCGACAACGAGGCGCTCGCCCGGCTGGTCAGCCGCTTTTTGCAATCCAACCGGATTGTCGCCGCCGTCTGTCACGGCTCTGCGGGCTTGCTTGGAGCCAAAAACGCAGACGGCTCGCCGATGGTCAAAGG
>CAZING010000078.1:8678-11284 GCA_964540505.1 uncultured Cellvibrionaceae bacterium
CCACCTTTATAAACGGTCGGTGGCGCTGGCGGCCGCTGTCACGTTTGTGCTCGGTTACCTCTCTGTCTCTTCGCTTTTGGGTGCGCAAAGCCCCACCTTGAACATTTTTTGGCTGCTCGGGGCGCTGCTAGGAGTCAATGCGCTTACCTTGGCTTTGTGGCTCGTCTTTATGCTGCTGCCGAGCGGCCAAAACAGGAGCCTTTTAGGCGGTTTGCTGGAATGGCTGCTCGCCCGTTTATTTGTTCGCAAACGGACAACAACTGCCGCGGGCGCGAGCGCTTCGGCCTGGTTTCTGGTCGCGTTCTCGGCGCCGCTTGAGAAGTGGCGTTTGGCGGTGCTCAGCCATAGCGTCTGGGTGTGTTTTCTTGCGGGCAATTTTGCGTCCCTGCTGGTGTCTTTTACCACTCGCCAATTCGATTTTATTTGGGAATCCACGCTTTTGTCGCCAAGCGCCATTTCGCCTATCTTCTCGGTGCTGGCCGCGCCAATCGGCGCGTTGCACCTACCCGTTCCCGAATACTTTGACGCCGCCACCGCAACCCCCGCCAGCCGACAGGCCTGGGCCTGGTTCGTGCTAAGCAGCCTTGGCGTCTACGCGCTTTTGCCGAGACTTTTGGCCCTTGCGACGTCTAAGGCGGTACTTCAACACAAGGAGCGCCGCTGGCATTTGGATTTGTCGCTGCCTTATTACATTCACTTAAAACACAAGTTCAGCGAAGGCAGTCTGCGCTCGAAAGTATTGGATGAGGAGACCTCACCGGCGCCCCAAGCCCCAACGCAGTTGCAGTTCTCAACAATCGCGCCGCCTGAGAACGCCCAATGGCTGGGCCTGGAGCTTGTCGACGCGGCCCGCTTTCGGGCCCTGACCGGCGAGCTTTCGGCCTGCCTAACAGGCCTTGCCGCGGTCACCGAATTTTGCCAGAAGCGCCAGCACTTCTTGCAACCTTTGGTGATTTGCGTCGAGGGTTCGCGACCACCCGATCGTGGTACCGTGCGCAATTTACGCGCCCTCGCGGGGGATGCGGTTTGGCTTGCGGTGCTGAGCGACGGCCCGCTGCCCCTAGCCAAACAACAAGCTTGGTTAGGCGCGGCCGAGGCCGCAGGCATAGCCGCCACCCAAACCTTGCTGTTGGGCGCCACCTCATGAACCGTTTGATCCTTGGTATAGTCGGTCACACCAACACGGGCAAAACCTCGTTGATCCGCACTTTGTTAAGAAACCGCACTTTTGGTTTGGTTGAAGACCGGGCGGGCACCACCAGGCATGTCGAGCAGGCGAGCATCGCAATTGACGATAATCACGTCCTCGAGCTTCGCGACACGCCGGGCCTTGAGGATTCCGAAGCGCTTAAGTTGGAGCTCGACAAACTGTTGGCGCTGGGCCTAAGCGGCCGCGAATGCCTAGAAAGATTCACAGCCGATACGCTTTTGCAACCAGAGTTCGAACAGGAAATTAAAGTGCTGAAACAGGCTTACGCCAGTGACCTGCTTTTGTACGTCATCGATTGTCGTGAACCGCTTTTGACCAAGTACATTCAAGAGATCCAATGCCTGCAAATGGCGGCGAGGCCGCTTTTGCCGGTATTGAATTTTATTCACGCTGAACAAAGCGCGTTAAACGCCTGGAAGAACAAACTCGCAGATCTCGGTCTGCACGCGTCGGTCGCCTTCGATACAGTCGCGTTCGATTTTGAAGCGGAAAAGCGCCTATACCAAAAGCTGCAAACCTTGATGGAACCCCATTACGAGCTTTTGCAGAAGCTCATCGACCGCCGTGGCGAAGCCTGGCGTCACCTCAAGGCCACCGCCTGCACTCGGGTTGCGCGCCTGTTACTGGACACCGCCGCGGTCGAAGTGCCCGAGCGGCAACCCGAGGCGCTTCGAGAGCGGCTTCGCGACCAAGAGCACCAGTGCCTACAGGATTTGCTGGGGTTGATGCAATTCGAACAAGCGGATATCGAGATGACACAGTTGCCGGTCAGCAATGGGCGCTGGCAGTTGGACTTGTTCTCCGGTGAGACCTTAAAGCTGCTGAGCCTGGACACAGCCTCCGCCGCCGCCACAGGAGCGGCCATCGGCGTAGGGGTCGACCTGTTGCTTGCGGGGACCTCTTTGGGGGCAGCGTCCGCCACAGGCGCAGCGCTCGGCGCCGCTTGGCACAACAGCCGCCGTTTCGGCAAACGTCTTTGGCAAAAATTCAGCAACCAGCCGACGCTCTATGCGGATGACCTCACTTTCGAAGTTCTGTTGTTGCGGCAAACTTGGTTGCTGCACACACTGTTCAAACGGGGTCACGCGGCGGTTTTGCCAGACAAAATAAACTCGAAACCCGACCTAAAGACGCCAAAGGAATGGCCCAAAATTCGCCAGCGCCTGCGCGCCTGCGCGTTGGGGTTCGGCGAGAAACCCGCGATTGTGGTCGAGCACACCGCGAACTGGCTGGTCAACCAGGTGCAATAAAAGCCGGCTTCGGCCTACAAAAGCCCCCAGCAGGCGGCATGAAGCCCCGGGATAACGTGTTTTTTTCGCGGTTGATTCGACTTATCTTTTTTGGATTTTCGAAAATCTCCCGAGACGATCACCGCTTGGTTGCCAAGCAGCGCACG
>CAZING010000078.1:11384-13554 GCA_964540505.1 uncultured Cellvibrionaceae bacterium
GCTTTCGAAGGCGCGCCCTCGACCGCGCTTGCGTACAGACGCTCTAGGTCATCGACTATTCTCTCGGTTTTTTGCACATCGTAACGTATAGCGCGCAGCCCCGCGCGGACACAAGCCCCGAGAGGCTCTTTAAGTTCGGCATGAAGCTTGATATCGCTTTGCGAGTGCTTCGGTTCGAGCGCCCAGAGCACTCTATCCATAACGGTAAGGGCGCTTGCGAACTCGTTTGATTCGGGGCCAAAGCGCAGATGCGTAAAACACAGGTAATCCGTCCAGGGCTGGAGCAAAAACAACAAAACCGACGAAGGCAGGCTCTTCTCGTTGGTGCGCTGCATAACCCGTTTATAAACGTCAATCTTCGCGGCTCGCAACCGGCTCTGACCTTGGTTTGAGATTGCTGCGCGTCGGCTTAAAGCCGAGCGGCGCTCTGCGACTTTTTGAGTTAACGCGGTAATTTCCGTCAGCGTCTGGGTCATCGCGCCCAGGTCGCGCCTAAAATCTTCTAGCACTCTCTCCACTCGGTTGTTGGACGGCTCGGTTGAGCACCGAGCCGAGCGCGAACAGGCGTGACGAAGATCGAGGTTAAACGCCAACTCGAGTGCTTTGTGGTACTCGGCGAATGTCTCGCGCGCTTGCTTGGCCGCGACATTCTTGCATTCGCTCAAATGGTAGGCGATTGGGTTGCACGCCTTTAACGATTCGATCACTGACTCGCCCTCGGCATCACTTTCGTGCAAAAACGCAAACAACTCCAGGTTCTCTAAGTCGGTGACGGTCATGCTTGTTACACGTGTTAATGAATGAAGGGGCGCGCTTTTTTACACATGCACGGGTCGGGCAGTTTGGCGCGAGCACGCTCAAAGCGTCCACAAGAGCCACGCGCTGGCGCGGTTCGCCCGGCGCGGAGATTTTACAACAAATTCACCGATTAAACCTTGGTATTTGCTAATTTTGATTCTTTTTAAACGCAGCTTGCCAGTCGCGGCCGATCGAGTATCATCCCATCTATTGATCCGCAAGCTTTGGCGAAATTAAAGGCAGGTTTAAGCGCCCTATCGACGAGCATAACCGAAACGGCTCTTAGACACCGAAGTTAACGGAATTCCAATGCCGGCCGGCGGGTCCAACAGCAAGTGACCCTTCGCCCGCCTATGCCAGAACCCGGACGGCCACAGATTTTGCGTTGTGTTTAGACGGGTAGCCGCGAGCCGCTCGACCACTAGGAGGTTAGTATGGCTTTAACCAAATCGACCATTTTGGAACTCGGCAGCACCGCCCCCGATTTCACACTGCCGTCCACCGACGGCGGACTGGTTTCATTTATAGATGTCAAAGGCACCACCGCGACGGTTGTGCTGTTTATCTGCAACCATTGCCCTTATGTGATTCACATTGCGCCGACGCTCGCCATAATGGCGCGAGATTACATGGCTCGCGGCATCGGCTTTGCCGCCATCAACAGCAACGACATTGCAGCTTACCCAATGGACGACTTCGATCATATGAAGCTCGAAAAGCAACATCGCGGCTACCCCTTCCACTATATGCTTGATGAAACCCAAGAGGTCGCCAAAGCCTATAGCGCTGCCTGCACACCCGACATTTACGTCTTCAACGCTCAAGATAAACTCGTGTACCACGGCCAGTTTGACAACACCCGCCCCGATCGAATCTCCTCCGGCAATTACGACTCTTCACGAAGCCCCGCGCACGGCGCCGACCTGAAAAAAGCTTTGGATAAACTCTTATCCAAGAGAACGCCGGACCCAAACCAAGCACCCTGCATGGGTTGCAATATTAAATGGAAACCCGGCAACGAACCCGAGTACTTCGGCTGACCGCGAAACCGCGCGCCTTTTACGCCGCGAAATTTCGCACGCTTAAAATTAACAAAGGTGTTGCTTCGGGGATATAAAAAGACTTGCAAGTGGGTGTCACTGCACCTCGTTAGCTTAGCCCGTTAAAAAGCCAAACCCATAAGAAAATACTTATTTAACGGGTTTGGCTTTTTGAGCTTTTCCTTAGCATCACGCGCAAAGGAATTCGGGTTGCAGACTCGCGCAACCCGCGCGTTTTTATACTTCGTAGCGGTCAATCACATCGCGAACCAAACCGCTGCGTACGATATCCTCGCGGGTAAATTCGTGAATGCACACACGCTGGAGACCTT
>CAZING010000079.1:0-13318 GCA_964540505.1 uncultured Cellvibrionaceae bacterium
AAGCCGATTGTTGATCAGCGCCGCCGCCGATTCGTTGTAATCGGTAATGTCCTTGACCAGCTGCTTGGCTTGCCGCTTGGGCTTGGGGTCGTCTAGAAGCGCTTGAACTTTTCGAGTGTCGTCGTTTTCAAGGCCGTTACCGCCCGCGGTTACCACGGTAATCTTACCGCTCTTGAACTGGATGCTGTAGGCGTCTGGATCGATGCCGAGCTCGGCTTCGACGTAGTCTTTAAATTCCTGAAGCGACTGGCTGACGCTCTTGGATGCTTTGTCGTAGGTGTACTGCGAGGTGAGCACTATATCGGCTATAGCGTTAGCAAGCCTATCGCCCTGCTCGGTGCCGGCAAAGCTGCTGCGCAGATGACCGTGTTCGTCCATATTGGGCAGTTGATTGCTTTCATGCATCAATTCAAGCAGTGATAACCTGCTTAGCCTGGCAGATTCCTCGCCCGCAAACGGTTTGCGAACCCCGCTTTCCAACTCCTCCAGAGTAATCCAGGCATTAACCTGCTTCGTTTTACTCGCACTCTGCTCCGCCAGCGAACCGAACCTTGGCGTGGCCAGCTCCGACTCGTAAAGCTTTACTGCGGCTGGCGACAGCGCCACCTCTTCCGATGCTTCGCGTTTGTTCGAAGCGTGCGGTGCCGGGCTAAGGTCCGCGATACCGCCAGGTCTGAGGCTCGATAAATAGCGCGAATGATTCAGATTAATCGGTTCCACCGGCGACGCTCCTATTTTAAAAGCACATCTCCGGGTTATCGGCCGACAACGAATAAACTTGAGCGTTTTTGTGCATGCGCTTTCGGCATCGGGTCTGATTGCGCCAGTCGTCTTTTTTGGCAATTGTGTCTTTAAGCATCGGATAGTTGATTCATAATAAACCGCGACCGATCTTCGTTGCACGGGCATGAGGTAAGCGCATATGACCACGGCCGGAAAGGCACTCATTGTTGATCTCAACAATTTCTCTAGATACCCAACCATGGCGGTGGGCTATTTAGTGGCAGCCCTGCGCCAGGCGCAGTGGACGGTAGAGGTGGTGTCACCCTTGGCGTTCGGTGTTCACGGATTCCCGCGAAGGGTAAGGGAGAGGCGCTGGCAGGTAATCCCCAAATGCCTGGGTCATCTAAGCGCTATCAGTCGTCTAGCCGCCGTAGCTCGGTTGCGCTCGGCGCTGCGCCAACGCCTGCAGCCGGGTAATGATGACGATACCCATGCGATTGTGAAGGCTGTGGAACAGGCATTGGCGGGGCGCCCGGGCGTGGTGCTGGTGTCGGCCTATACCATGTTCAGGCCTACAGTGTCACGGATAGCGGCCTTGTGTGCTGCGCACGGGGTGCCATTGATTGTTGGCGGTAACAGCTTTGTGATTCGAGAGGTCGCTGCGCAGTGGGCGGCGCTGCCCGGCGTGAGCGCGGTCTATGCCGGCGAGCCCGAGCGCCATTTGCCCGACATGGTGGCGGCGTTACAGCGCGGCGAAAGCTTGCAGGGCCGCCCCGGCGTTTACCCGCCGGGCGCAACAGACGATCAATGGCTGGCGCCCCCACTGCATGACCTCGACCGCCTTGCCTTTCCCGACTATGGCGATTTCCCGTGGCATGCATACCCAAACCGCATCGTACCTATAATGACGGCACGCGGTTGTGAGTGGGGGCGCTGCACCTTCTGTTCGGATGTGCTGACCTCGGCGGGCAGAAGTTTCCGGTCCCGGTCTCTGCAGAATGTAATCGACGAGATCCAGCATCATCAGGCGAAAACAGGCGCTGAATTATTTGTTTTTCTCGACCTAAAACTCAACTCCGACCTGGAGGTTTGGCGAGGTCTCATCCGCGAGCTTCCGAGGGTGGCACCCGGAATACGTTGGACCGCATCCGTGCATGTGGATAACCGTCTCGACAACGGGCTGTCGCCAGACGATCTAAAAGCGGCCGCCGCCGCGGGCTTGACCCGAATCACCTGCGGGCTTGAATCCGGCAGCCCGAAGGTGCTCGCTGAGATGGCAAAAGGCATGCGCTTAAAGCGCATGTCGTCATTTATAAACGACGCATACCAGGCCGGCTTGAGTGTGCGTTTGACCTGTATGGTGGGGCACCCCTGCGAAGACGACAACGACATAGACATGACCGCCTCATTCTTGCGCGAGCACTCGGCGGCAATCGAACGGGTGGCGCTCCATCGGTTTGCGCTGCTACCCGGTACGCCGGCCCACCAACGCTTGTTGGCAGACCCTAAGCGTTATGAATACATAACAGTCGGCAGGCTCAATACCCTATACGCCACCATTCCTTATCGAAATCAGCGGCTCGGCAGCGCAAAAAGCTTGATCGCGACATTTAAACTGATTTCAACGGTTAACAAAATCAATACCAAACCGCTGATCGAGCGCGCCCAGGAGTTTGAAGGCGCGTTCTAGGTTTTAAAGTGCGGCAGTAATGGCTCAATTTTTTGGGCTGTCCTTGGGCAGCGGTTTGATAATTGTCGCAGCACCGCCCGAGGATTTAAGCCTGGGTGTTAATTGGGTTGCAGGCGTGCCCTTAACGGTTTCTTTGTTAACGCTGCTTAGAGTGTCGCCGTCCTGCCAGGTGGTAATTGAAAAATCGCCATCGGTTAAGAAATTCAGCGGAATTTCGAGCGTGCGCGCCCGTTCATTGGCCCTTGCGCCTAAGTACCAAACATCGCCTTTGCGTCCGGCAATCGCAACAAATTCGCCTATCTGCCCTTTTAGCGCTCGCGTTTCGTCCCAGGCTACCGATACCGAAGCAATGGACTCCAGGCCCGGCTGCCATTCGCTTTTGGGTTCGGGCCAGAGGCCGTCGCTGTCGAGGCTATAGGTTTGGCGAATCCGACAACATTTGCAGTGGGCTTTCGAACACATACATCGTCAACGCTTGCCCACGGGTTGTTTGCACGAAAGGTAAGGTAAGCGGATGTAACATCGATCGCGCCTTACGCATTTAGTGTACAGCTTGGTTTTTTCTATTCTCTTTTCTGATAAGTGAAAACCTCACACCGTTTCGGTTAATTAATTACTTACCACGAAAATTTTCAATCGCATAATGAAACGGCTGCGCGGCATTATCTTTTAAGTGTATTTTCCAAATAATGGAGGGAAAAATGCCAAAGAAACTAGAGAATATTACGATCAATCCAGAGGATTTCACATTCGATGAAAGAGGGGAGTTGAAGCTTGCCAACCTTGAGCTCGCAAGCAAACTTAAAGAAAGCCTAAAGGGTGCAGGAGGGATAGCCGGCTCCGTAGCTGACAATTACATTGGTTGCGGTGGTAATGCCTATCAATGTGGGGGTGCACTAGATGGCATGGATGAGCTTATAAATGTCGCTCGTCGAGCAAAGACTCCTCAACGCTGAGCTGATTAAAATTAAAGGCGCTCCATTGTGTTTTTAATAAAACCTACGGAGTGTCTTTTACCATTTTTATCAAGCGTACCGATCGAGGGAATGAATTTATGATTTCTATAAAGCAAATCGACACTGCAGACATAGGCTTGTACGAACGAGCCGTACTTTCAACAAATGAATTGCTTGAGCTGCATATTCTGCCGACGGAAAAATGCAATTTCCGCTGTACCTACTGCTATGAATCCTTTGATCAGGGCCGAATGACCAACGAGACCATCGCTTCGTTAAAGAAATTTATGGCGACTCGTATAAAAACTCTTAAACAATTAAATATTTCATGGTTTGGCGGAGAGCCGTTGGTGGCAAAAGATGTGGTGATTGAGCTTACGGATTACGCTAAACGCATTTGCGAAATGCACGATGTCCGTTTTCGCTGTGGTGCCACAACGAACGCGTGGTACTTGACGTCACCGCTGTTTGCCGAGTTGGTCAATCTCGGCATTAACAGTTATCAGATTACACTCGACGGGCCACAACCCATACACGACCAATATCGTTTGCGTGCCTTAGGGGCAGGTTCTTTTGCGCGCATTTGGCAGAACCTACTCGACATTAGAGATTCATCGTTCGATTTTGCGATTACTCTGCGCCTTCATATCCGCCCGGATACGATTGAGGACATCATCGATTGGATGCCGGAATTAAGAAAAACTCTGTTGTACGACGAGCGTTTCCAGGTGTTGTTTAAACCTGTCGAAAAATTGGGCGGACCAAACGACGACGATATCATTTGTTATGAAGGTGATGCAGACCGTCACGCCGCGGTTGAGCGGCTGTTAAAGCAATTGCCTGCTCACCGTAGCGCGTTAAGGAATGATATTTTCGGCAGGGCTTGTTATGCAGGTCGGCCTAATGCCTGGGTCATACGGGCGAACGGCGATTTGGCCAAATGTACCGTTGCTTTGGAAAGCGAAAAAAACCGAGTTGGCTACTTGCGCCCCGATGGTACTTTGGAGCTGTATCAAGAAAAACTGCAGCCTTGGTTTAAAGGTCTTCGGGACTTAACACCGGATATTATCGCTTGCCCTGCTCAATACGTTTGAGGTGTGCTCATGAGTCAACCGCAATGCACGACACGTTCTAGTGGGTTGTTGACACCCCGCCGCGATCTGCCGCGTTGGCCTATTAAGCCCTGGACGTCTGCGGTCGAGCGAACCTTGGCTGCGCCCGCACCCGCGTTTGAAAAGTTATGCCTGGCGCTGAACAATGCCGCTTTAATCGAAGTTCACCGGGGACGACCGAAGGTAGCGGAAGCTTTATGCCTCTGGCAGCTTCAATGGTTGCAGTCCACAAGAGCCGCGCCTGAAGAGCGACGAGCGAAATACGCCCTGCAACCGATCGTCAATCTTTGCAGGTTGGCTCTCTATGTAACTCCGGAGCATGGCAATCGACTATTGCGTGGTCTTACAAACAACAACACCAAGTTTATAGCGAATACCAAGTTTATTGACGCCTATGATTTTGCTATTCAGTATTGTTTGGGTGACCGGAAGATTAATCACTGGCTGCAAGCCGTGTACTGTCGAGAAGTTCTAAACGGCTACTTGAGACAAGGGCTTATTAAAGAGTGCGATAACTGGATCGAACGGGAACGAGATGCGCTTGATGGTAGCGAAGCTATACAGCTATTGAATGAAGCTCGATTTCTACTGGGGCTTATTAACGATGACCTTGAAAGCGATGCCTCGCAGGTGCCGCTGTTTGTTCGGGCTTTGCATAAAGTGGAGCTGACGCGCGCAGATGCGCTGGACTGCATGAATTATATTGTACCTTTGACAATAACTCTACTGGATCACGCCGACGCCACCCGAGCGAATGGCGAGATGATTGAGCGTTGCCTGAAACAAGTACGAATATTGGAAACCGGAAAGGTCTTTGACTCCCTCCTCGATAAATCCATTTCATGGGCAATGGATCTTAATGATGAAGTGCTTCTCTATAGGCTTTGGCAAATGCATTCAAACCCACGTCAACGCCAAGCGAATACGGAGCGCATTGCCGAGGCAAGCGAGTACGCGTGCATCAGAAACCGGCGCCCTGGCGTGGCGAACAGCGCCGAGGCCCCTGAAGATCAATTTCTAGAATATCTGAAAGATAAAATGAATTGATGCGACTTTAACTGGAATAGTAAAAGCGCGAAACCCAGCCGTCCTTTGCGACAGGCGGCTTTTAAGTGATGGCGATGTTAACTTATTCACCTTGCCGTCGCTCATCTAAGCTTCTTCAGTCGTCTAGCCGCAGCGGCTCTGTGGCGCACGGCGCTGCGCCAACGCCTGCAGCCGGGTAACGATGACGATGCCCATACCATTATGAAGGCTGTGGAACAGGCATTGTCTGGGTGCCCGGGCGCGGTGCAGGGGTCGGCCTATACCATGTTCAAGCCTGCGGTGGCACGTATGCCAGCCTTGTGTGCTGCGCACGGTGCCACTTGTCGCTGGCGGTAACAGCTTTGTGATTCGAGAGGTTGCCGAGCAGTGGGGGCGGCGCTGCCCGCGTGAGCGCGCCCCGGAGTTTGAAGGCGCGTTCTAGGTTTTAACTGTGGCAGTAGTGGCTCAATTTTTTGGGCTGCCCTTGGGCAGCGGTTTGATGATTGCCGCAGCGCCGCCCGAGGGTTTAAGCCTGAGTGTTAATTGGGTTGCGGGCGTGCCCTTAACGGTTTCTTTGTTAACGCTGCTTAGAGTGTCGCCGTCCTGCCAGGTGGTAATTGAAAAATCGCCATCGGTTAAGAAATTCAGCGGAATTTCGAGCGTGCGCGCCTGTTCGTTGGTCATTGCGCCTAAGTACCATACATCGCCTTTGCGTCGGGCAACGGCAATAAATTCGCCTATCTGCCCTTGTAGTGCTCGCGTTTCGTCCCAGGCCACAGGCACGGACGCAATGAATTCCAAGCCCGGCTGCCATTCGCTTTTGGGTTTGGGCCAAGGGCCGTCGCTGTCGAGGCTATAGGTCATTGGCGAGTCCGACAGCATTTGCAGTGGGCTTTCGAACACAACATACATCGCCAGCGCTTGCCCGCGGGTGGTTTGCACGAAAGGTAAGGTGTTGCGCAGGTGGCTCGAGAACACCTCGGGTGCGATGTGTCGAAAGCCGCCCGGCGTGTAATCCATAGGGCCGAGCAGCATCCGCGTAAACGGTAGGGTTACGTTGTGGGTGGCGGTGACTCGTGAACTCCACTTATTATACTCAGCGCCCAGCACGCCCTCTTGCGTCAGAAAATTAGGGTAGGTTCTTGCCAGTCCCGTCGGCGCAAACGCGCCGTGCAAGTTCACCATCAATTTATGTTCGGCGCTTAAGGCAAGAAGCTTATGGTAGTAATCCACAATTTCTTGATCAAAGCGGTCCATAAAATCCACTTTTATGCCCTTGATATTCCAGCGTTGGTATTGGCGCAACGCCTCTAGCATTTGCCGGTCAAGCTGCTGCCACTGCACCCAGAGCCAAACACCCACGCCCTTTGAAGCGGCGTAGTCGACAATTTCCTCGATGTTTATATCGGCAACCTGCTTGGTGACATCGGCTTCGATAAGGCTTTGAAAGGACGAGCCTTCATACCAACCCGCATCAATAAGTATGTACTCGAGCCCCAAGGTGGCCGCAAAATCGGTGTAGGCTTTGTAAGTCTCGGTGTTCATGCCGGGCTTATCGATGGCGACTTGGTTGTCGTTCCACCAGTCCCAGGCCACTTTGCCGGGTTTGACCCAAGCGCTGTCTTTGAGCTTTGAAGGTTCTGCAAGTGTGGTGATTAAATTGGATTCAATCAGTGCCAGGGGCGAGCTGGCAGCCATCATCACCCGCCAGGGCGTGGCGAAGCCCTCGCGGGCGATTTCACCTTTCACTGCGACATTGCGCAAACCGCTTTTGTCTTCGTCAAAGCGCGGTGTGAGTTGCACCTGCACGCCCAAGCCGCCATCGCCCAGGCCGGTAAAATACGCGCCGGCATAATTCACCAGGTTGGCTTGTGCCAACGCAAAGGTATGGTCCTGATGCCCGGTTTTACACACCAGCGGCGAATCGAACAGATGATGTGTTCGAATTTTTGAGGCGCGAACCGGGTCAAACTCGCCCTCATGACCGTTTGCGAATTTGCCGAGGTTTAATCCGAAACAGGCGAAATCATCGGCAAAGCGAAACTGCGACAATTCCCATTGCAGTGTGAAAGTATTGAAAGCGTTTGAAGACGGAAAAAAATAACGAAACGCCACGCCATCATTAAATACCCGAAAGATAATGTGCCAATCGAGCGCTGGGGCTTCCGCGTTGCGAAGTTTAATAACCAGTTCGTTATAAGGGCTTGTGACCGACGCCGACTTGCCACCGGGCAATCGATAAGTTTCCACCGCGCTAAGGGTTAAATGCCCTAGGAACGATTGAGGTTTATCCCCCACGGTTTGATAGTCCATGATAAAACCGAGCTGAGAAGGGGCAATTATCGGCTGATTTTTGTACTTGATGTCATAAGTCGGAATGCCCGAAGCGGATACCTGCACTTTCAGGTGACCGTCGGGCGATGTTACCGAAAGCGATTCCGACCAAACGCTAATGCTAAGAAATAAAAGTAAAAGGGCGAACCATCCGTTTTTCATTTTAGAAACCTTGCGCGCGCAACGATGAATGGAAAACAGTACCATCGTTGCGCGCTTGATGCAGCAAATGCCTCTAACGCTTCGGGCTTGCTCCGCCGCCATTTGTTACGAATTTCTTATAGTTGCCGATACCATTCAATAATCGACCGCATCCGGTTCCTCTTCGCTGTTGCTTCGCCCGTGGGCCACGCGGGAGTTAGTTGACTAGTGGGCTTGGTTCAAGCTTCCGAAAGCCGAGGTGAACGCTCGGGCCATGCGAACCCTTACCTAAGTTTCCGCGTGGTCCGCTGGCTAATAGGTGTACTGGCGACACACTACAGGTGACGCCAGCGGTTATCGTCCAACTGGCGCCGAATTATTCGAACTTCCACCAGTTGAATTTGAAGATATTATCGCCGCTGCCGGAGAATATCAGAAGGAGGTCGTGGGTTCCGCTTGCGCCGCTCACCGGGCAGGTCACAGTGGTCCAGGAAGAGTGCCCGGAAACGTCGCACCTGCCGAGCAAGGTTCCCGTTTCGCTGCCGAGGCGAAGCTCGATGTTCGCGTCAGCGGCCGAGGACGACACGCGTGCTTGGAAGGAGGTCACGCCGCCCTCGAAATTAACGTTCTTAACCTTGATGTAGTCACCGCGGCTGATGCGCGTCACGTTTTGACCACCACCGGTGTCATTGCAATTCTCTGTTTTGACGCCGGAAGCGATGGCGATGGTCTCGGCCTCGACTCGCGCAAACGGGTTCAACCTGGCAATACCTTCAGGGCCTTCGCCGTTATACGGCAGTTTCGGGATACTGCCATCGGCGCCGTATTGGAACTCCTGCACGCGCACGGACCGCTTAAAGTTACTGCCGCCGGGCAGCGAGCTGTCGTGGTAGAAAAAGTAAGAGCGCCCCTTGTATTCGATGACGCCTGGGTGGTTGGTGTATGTCCTCCCAGCATCCATGATGTCGCCGCGGTAAGTCCACGGCCCCATCGGGCTGTTGCTGGTGGCGTAACTGATCTTCTCGCTGCCGCCGGTGTGGGCGGCGTAGACCATGTAGTAGGTGGAGTTTCGCTTATAGAGCCATGGCCCCTCGACGAAATCGGCCAGGTCGACGGTCTGGATGCCGCCCGAGTAGCTGGTCATGTCCTCGTTAAGCTTCACGTATACCAGCGTGGCGTTGCCCCAATACATGTAGGCCTGTCCGTCATCGTCGATGAACACGGTCGGGTCAATGTTGCTCGTCGGACCGCGCGCCAGGTGCGTGCCAAGTGGGTCTCGAAACGGACCGGCTGGGTTGTCGGCAACCGCGACACCAATTCTGGAGCCCGAGTTGTTGTTCATTGGCACATACAGGTAATAGTTCCCGTTTCTTTCGATGGCCTGCGGCGCCCAGGCGTTGTCGTTGCCCCAAGTGAACGTGCGAAGACCGGCCGGGGAGCCGTGGTCTGTCCAGTTCACCATATCCGTCGTGGAGTAGAGCCGCCAGTTATTCATGGTGTAGAAGTTGTTCACCGTGACATCTTCGTCATGGGTGGTGTAGACGTACAGAGTGTCGCCGAACACCACGGGCGCCGGGTCTGCGGTGTAGTTGGTTTGGACGAAGGGGTTTTCCCCGCGCGCCCATGGGCCCGCATCTTCGTTGAGCTCTCCTTCTTCGGAGTAGATAGCAAAGCCACTGATGGTAGCGTTGTCGGTGGTGGCTGTCAGCGTGATGCTGAGGTAGCCATCGCTCACCGCCACGCCCGTTATCACCACGGAGTGCGCCGTGTCGTGGCCCACGGTGGCGTATAGATCGAGGTCGCTAAAAACCGTTTCGCCTTCTACAGCAACGCTGAATGCGCGTGAACCAGCGGTGGTTTGATACATTTCGTTAAAATGCAGTTCAACGTCATAAGTCGCCTCAGAGACGGGCACCTCGTAGGAAAACGCGCCGTAGCGCTCGGCCTGATACAGGCCGTCATCATCGGTACCCGCAATCGGGTCTGACGTTGAATTGGCAGTACCTCCACGATAAAACCGATCCGTTTCAAAGGGCACGCCCGCAACCGTTACGGCACCCCCTCCAGAGTTTATGGCCACCACCAAATCGCCCTGAACGGCCATACCACTTGAACTCGATGAGCTGCTGGACGAACTAGACGAGCTCGAGGACGAACTGCTAGAGCTTGAAGAGCTGGAACTGCTCGAGCTGGAAGAGCTACTTGAACTGGAAGCGCTGGAGCTGCTACTTGAACCGGCACCGTCGCCGCCGCAACCGGGAAGTAACATTGCCGACGCCAGTAATGAGATACACAAAGTGCGCAAGCCGGTGCTATTTAAAATCATTTGCATGGTCCCATTATTTATTTTTATCGTGACTCGAACCGTTTCAGAGTCTCGGTCGATATATATGCAGTAGAGTGTCGCGCATCTTGTATGACATTTACTTTGAACCAGTCTACTTTTTTACGAAATATAAGATGTTTGTGAGGCACGGGGCGGACGCGCTCGCCGACTGTGTGATAGCGCTACCAGCGTTTTTGTCGTTTCTAGGTGAGGAAAGCGGAGTGGGGAGAATATTGAAAGCAGCGCCTCTTTTTTACCTGAATGTCACATTCAGCGCGTCGCCTAAATCTGCCCACCCACGCCTTTAAATTTTTCCACGAAAGCCGAAACCTTCTCAAAGACGGTTTGTTTCTTGGTTTTGTATTGCGGATTGAGCGGGCTCATTTTCGGGAGAGTCGCGTTGAGGGCGGTGCCGTTCTCGGTCGCGTATTCGCGTTTTAAGGACGCCTTGATGTATCGTTTTGCCTCCTCCTGATTCAGCGCTTCCGACTCTATTAGCTGCTCGGCTTCGCGCTTTTTGTTCCGCTTGCGCAAACTTGAAGAATGCATCAATGACGCTCGCTTTGTCGCCGATATCGTCCAGATTCGTTTGATTGATGAATACGCGTCGGCCCAGGGGGCGCCTGCGACGGAAGGGCCGTCCGGCCACAGCTTGCTTTAGCGAGCATTATTGATTAGTTGTGGCCCGCTGACTACAATGTACCGAAACACCGTACATATGAGGTAGGCTTAATGGACTCTGTCAGCGTAAACCGGTTCAGGGACAATCTAAAAGCCTATGTAGAACAGGCGGTTAGCAATCACACGCCCTTGAAAGTGACTCGCCGCTCCGGCGAAGCGTTCGTGGTGATGAGCGCCGACGACTGGGAGCGCGAGCAAGAAACTTTGTATGTGCTCCAAAATAGCAGCCTCATGCGCCAGTTGGCCGAGTCTGCAGCCACCCACACACAGAGCGCTGGATATATCCCCAAGGAAGAGGAAATCCATGAGATCACTCGTCTTTGAGGGCAGTACCTGGGCTACCTATGAGCAGCTTCGGGAAAAGGACAAAAAGCTGCATAAAGCTCTTTGCAAAATGCTAAAAGAAATGCTCCGCGCCGACCCGGCAACGGGTATGGGTAAGCCCGAGCAATTAAAGCATAGCCTTTCAGGTTTCTGGTCCCGGCGAATTTCTCGGAATGATCGTGTTGTTTACAAGTTTGACGATCACTATATCTATATTTTTGCCATTGGCGGCCATTACGACCGAACGCCATAACGCCGTGCTTCGCGGCTATTTTGGAGGCGTAGGATGCGCAGGAAAATTTGTCTGCAGCAGCGCGCTGCTAGGCTCGTCTGCTTTCGAGCTTGAGAAGTAGGTGGCCTCAACAAACTCTTTCCAGCCCTGAAATATCTCGCCAATTGGCTTTCCTGCCAGCCCCTCGAAGTCGCCATTCGATTTTATAAGTTCGATGAAAGCCTCTTTACCCCATGTCTCTTCTATATAATGACCGATCGTATATCCCAACGCATACACAGCGCAAGTATCTCCCTTAGTAAAAAGCAATTGAGCTAAATAATCGAAACGACCGCGGGTCATACCTGGCTGTTTCGCGTACTTCCACGAATCCTCGGATTTATATATTGCAATTGTCTCCCACAAATAATGCGGATTATTAGCAAAGGTCGGATTAATTTCGAGCGTGATCAAATGCACATATTCATGAAGCGCGGTACTGACTATGTCTTGCGATCTGTTCAGCAAACCCATTTCACTCATTGTCGCCGTTGTTCTTGGCAAAACATAGCCCGAAGATCCTGGGAACCGTTTACCGATGGCTTGCTCTTGTTTGGCAAGAAATGTTGCTTCGCTATCCCAGATACGAACCACCACCTTGGGCATCGTATCCAACTTAAAATACTCGAGCAGCTTCCGCCTGTTGTTTTGGAGATTTTTATCAATATCAATTATCAGATCTTCAGGAAGGTCGTCATAAACGACGTAGATAAAGTTTTGCTTTTCCAGCTTATAACAATCGTCACAGTTTTCATTTGCAATAAAATAAAGTGCGACTAGAGAGAAAGAAAGTACGCTTAACGAAACAAGAGCCGCTTTTTTCCAAATTTTATTCATTGCCGGAAAAATCCAAAATAGAGTTCACGATTCAAGAAATTCTGTGGGCAAGAGATTCCCTTCGCCTAGCGTCCGCCATAAACGGCCGAGTGGAAACTAGGCCCGGCGACCGCAGAGGGTGTAATTAATGGCATTATTATGCGCCACTATTGATTTTCCATGACACTCCGTATCTATCAACAACGATTGCGTAACATGAAGACCAGAATGTTTTCTGGGGTGAAAGGATGATGTCTCCGCCTTCGGCCAATTTATTGAAGGTGGGTCTCACCTCAGCTTCTGTGCTGAAACTTATTAAAACGCAAAAGCCTGTGGGTTGCCGATACTGTTCAGGCGGGAGGTCGGCGCCAGCCAGCTCGACGCCTTTGATGGATATATTGGCGTGAACGATCTTGTGCTGCCAGTCAACCGATACACTTGACGCGGCAGGCGAGTCTTTGAATCGCAGCAGTGTTCCAATTGTGCCCCCGAAATGTTCGGCATAGTACCCGAACGCCTCTTGGCACTGGCCATTGAAATTTATATGGAACGATAGGCGCATTTATTTTCCTTGTTGTGAGCTGCCCTAGTGCGAGACGCATAACACCCAATTACGCCAATGCCGATACGACGACTGAAAATTGATTGTTATCGCGGCTAGAGTTCATACTTTAGCTCATACTCATGAGCGCCATCCTTTTTTATTATTTCAAGATCACCTGAAATGTTTTGAAGCTGACCACTTCCTGACCCTTTCAGTATTTTTACTTCAAGAGATTGGCCTTCACTCGACATGTACCCGTTATGGATCAGGGTAAACCCACCTTTCTTTCCGTCTACTTTTCCATCGAACTCTTCTATGGCCGAATAAACAGCCACGCCGTTACTGGTTCGCTTACTTATCATTTGACCTTTTCC
>CAZING010000080.1:0-13041 GCA_964540505.1 uncultured Cellvibrionaceae bacterium
GTTAAAGAATCGCTCGATTTGTGCTTGTAACAACAGGCGAAAAAAGGCCTCTTCGGAGACAACCGTCACCAGCAAGTTGACTAAGAAAAAATAGTATATTCCGTTGGGCCACTTGGCTTCCCAACCCACTCCAAAAAACGCGTAGGCGATAAGTAGGGTTGCGCCCGCACCGGTCGCCACTGGCGCCAAATGGGTCCAAAGGGGACGAGCGGCGCGCGAATTGCTCTCGTAAAGTCGCATCCCGAACCACAGCCATAGGATTACGAGGTTGCCGCCAACGGCTTTGCTCAGATTGACATAAAGTGAGTAAGGCGACCCGCCTTCATACAAGGGGCCTGGACTCCATATTAACGGGTAGTCGAAGCCTGCGGGCCGATAAACCGCCATGAAGAAGCCGACGAGGAAGGTCGGTATCAAAACCGCCGCGAGCAATATCCGACTCGCGTCGGATATCGCCGTTAATCCATAAAGCCCCAGAATAAACGGAAGCAACAATAACGCATTGACAAGGGGCAGCCAGCCAATAGCGACCAGGAAAATCGAGAGCAGCATCGCTGCGCACGTGCCGCCCACCACTGCGTCACTGGGGCGTTTGAAATGCCGCTGAATATCACGATGCATTGCCGTATCCAAAAAATTCCGTGATCGCATGCGCCATGGCGGTCATGCCTCTCGTTTATTATAAGCCCGGCTCTTTGCTGACCTTGCCATAGATTTATTGGTTCTAGCGATAAACGCTAAGCAGCCATTTATCCTCATCCCATCGCCCGACTGCGCGGCGCATATATTCAGACGAATCCTCAGGTTAAAGTGAGCTTACCCGAGTTTGAGAGTTTCGAGCCAGCTCAACGGTCATTGATCAAAGCTACGCAGCGAGAAAACTTATAACGCGTATGTTTAATCCTTGGCTACACCCTTCTAAACGGATTCAAACGAGTCCGCATAAATGCATGCCGACCGAGCATATTCTTGCTGCAGTAACGACGCGACGAGCAGAAATAAACGCAGAGCGGGCGCCGGACAATAGACCGGCTGTCGCAACGCCTAATGCACTCGCTTTAACGCGAAAAAGCCCCCGAACGACACGAATTTTATCGTGGTGTTCGGGGGCTTAAGAGGCCCTATCAAACAACTGGAAAACCGCTTAGCGAATCACCAAGTAGAAACTGCCTACGCCGCGTTGAACGTGCAACAGCACGCTGTCTTGGTTGTTCGACAGAGCTTGTACGAAGCTCTTAATATCGTCCACTCGAATACGGTTAGCGCCGATGATGACGTCGCCGGGCCGCAAGCCGTTGGCTGCGGCTCTGGAGTGGGCGTCCACACGAGAGATCAGCACGCCATTGCCGTCGGGGTTGTTTTCGAAGCTGGCGCCGTCGAGCAATGGGTGGATTGTACCGGCCGCCGCCAGGGCGGTAACGGGCTCGCCGATTCTGGATTTAATGGTTTTCTCTTTGCCGTCTCGAATAATTGAAAGGCGGACTTTGTCGCCAATCTGACGCCGGCCGATTTCGTTGCGAAGCGCGCCGGTTGAATCGGTTGCTTTGCCGTCGACAGCAATGATCACATCACCCGCTTTGACGCCTGCGCTTGCCGCAGCCGAGCCGTCGGATACGCCTGTCACCAACACACCGCGCTGGCCGTTCTTCAGATTAAACGCCTCTTGCAACTCTGGCGTAACTTCTTGAATGCTGACCCCAAGCTGGCCGCGCTTTACCTCGCCGTGCTCAAGTATTTGCTCGACACTTGCTCGCGCCATATTGATTGGGATTGCAAAGCCAATACCGACATTACCACCCGCCGGGGCAATGATCGCGGTGTTGATGCCGACCAATTCGCCGCGCAAATTGACCAGGGCACCACCGGAGTTACCTGGGTTGATCGACGCATCGGTTTGAATGAAATCTTCATAGCCTTCAATGCCAAGCCCGGTACGGCCAAGCGCACTGACAACACCTGTGGTCACAGTCTGCCCGAGACCAAATGGGTTTCCGATAGCCACTAGAAAGTCGCCCACCTGCAACACGTCCGAATCGCTCATGTGCAGTGCGAACAAATTTTCTGCATCGATTTTAAGTACCGCAATATCCACCTCGGGGTCCGAGCCAATTAGCTCGGCTTCGAACATACGGCCGTCGTTAAGCACCACCTGGATTTCATCGGCATCGTTAATGACGTGATGGTTGGTGATCACGGTGCCTTTTGCGGCGTCGACTATAACGCCGGAGCCGGCGCTGCGCTCACGTCTTTGAGGGCGGCGCTGCTGGTGCTCGGGAATGCTGAAAAACCGACGAAAGAACGGGTCGTTCATCATCGGGTTAGATTGCTCGCGTTTGGTGTAGGTGGCAATGTTCACAACCGCCGGGCTCACCTCTTTAAGCATAGGCGCAAGCGATGGCATCTCTTGACCATCGATGGCCTTGACCGGCCATGCCGCGTGCGCGTTGAAGCTGAAAAGCACAAACGCAATCAAGCACAAAAATGCTGGACGTACATTCATATCAAACCCTCAAAATTCGTTCCCAAGTTCGATGCAAAAAAACCGCTATGGTTCAGTTTTAAAGTCGATTGAGGCACCCAAACGCAGGCTTTAAGCCTGCGCGGATGCGATTAAAGCGAGCGTGTCGAACTGCGCCTTGCCGATTTTAAACGTCGCGGAGTAATCGTCGCGGCGAAGATAGTAGGCCTCGCCTTTTTTAAGAAGCTCGTAACTGTGCGTTGTTTCGCGAGTGATGACTTCAAATTCCGCTTGAACAAAAGCTTGGTCGCCGGCCGGTCCATCCGCGGCGAGCTCGCTTGGGTCATCGACCACTCCGTTGGCTCGTAAGCCGTTAAGCGTCGCTGCAAAGTTCTGAGCATTAAAGGTCGCCGTTGCCTCGCCCACCTCTGGGTCTTCACCCAGGACTTGCGAGTGCTCAGAGGGCCAAGCACCGTCTTGCTTGGCAATGACAAACTCGCCCGAGCGAATCTCGGTGATTTCGCCTTTGGGGCGCAGCAAAGCGGTATCCAGCCATGCGTTGAGCGTGGTCGGTATCTCGTACACCGCTATGGACCCGGCATAGACGTTGTCGTCACCAGCGAGACGAATATGCGTCTGCTTTAGATTGACGATGCTGCCAAGGTACACTTCATAAAGCGATTGGTCGCCCGCGAATAGTTGTATCTTGCGACTGAAATTGTCCTCGGTTACTTGAAAACGCTCGTGAGCATCCAGACGGGTGCCAGCCGGCCAGCCGGTTTTGACCGCAGCCAGCTTTTCTAACAGTGAATCCAGCTGTTGACGGTTCGCCTTTAAGCCCTCGCCCACCCGCCAGCTGTCGTCCACTTTACGCAATACAACCGTTTGCCCCTTGGCGCTTATTTCGATGCGATCGACACTGTCGTCCAAAACGATTAACGGCTTAACCTCGACGTTATTCTCGGTCTTGCCGGGCCAGAACAAAACCGCTACAACAAGCACTTGCACCGCCAATACGACCCCTAGAACGGCCGGGTTTAAAAAGGATTTATTCAACATAAAATCTCCTTAAGCTGCCAGCATATTTCTAAAATAGGCGCGGCGCGTGCGCACGCGATACTGGTAGATAAGCCAAAGCACAAACAGGCCCGCCAGCGCGATTGCATAGTTGCTGTATTCCCAGGCCTTCTGCTGGGATGTCGCCATAGGCATCAAGGTCCGATTGAAATGTCCGCGCGAGCGAATACCGAGCAGCCCGCGATCTTCGAGCGCCCACTCGACCGAGTTCATCGCCAGCTGCAAGGTGTTTAAATAAGCCCCGCCCTGCACGCTGCCGAGCATGCCTACGATTTCATCGCGAAAAATATCGTTCGAGGAAAACACAATGAGCCGAGCACTTGTTGGCGAATGGCCGATAACCGTGGCCGCGACCGGTCGGCTTTCATCTGCGGGTGAACCTTCGTCATCGCCGACCTCGGCCTCGGTTAACAATGGCGAGGTTTTGCCATCGAAATAGGAACGAAAGCGGCCCTCGAAAACCGCGCCAAGCAACTGCGCGCCCGCGTTATCGCCAATGCGGTAGCCGTTTGTGACCTGCTCTTGGGTGGGCAATACGTCCTGAGCTTGCCCGAGCCACGAGCGCGACGAACTGCGCAGCAACTCGGTTGCGGTGAGCTCGCTGTCTGCCGATGACTCAACGCGCATCGCTGCCGCCCAAGGCACGGTCACCTCCGGCAAGCCTTGGGTGATCGCAGAATCTTCGTTTAAGCCTTGGCCGCGAACGCTGACGAAATAGGGGTAGTCCAGCATTTTCACTTCCTGAAAACGCATTCCGCCCGCCTCGCGCACAGTCGGCACAGGAAACGCGGCGCTTTGTTTATCCATGACCACCTCTTCAGTCAGGCGAATACCAAAATGCGCTAGCCACTGACTAAGACCGTTGTCACGCGGGACCAAGTCCATGCTCTGCGCGCCGAACTCCGCACCAAATGGTGCGGCGGCCAAAAGCACCGTACCGCCGCGCATAAGAAATTGGTCTACGGCGAAGCGCTGGACGTCGTCGGTAAGCTCGGGCGCCAGCAGCATAAGAAGATCCGCATCCGAATCGACATGACCGTCACTTAGGTCTTCATCTATAACGTTCATATCGGCACTTAGGAATTGCCGCAAGGTATCAAACCGCGGCACGCTCTCTGGCGGCATACCCATTTGCCTGGCGATTTGCGGGTTCACTTTGGGCGCCGGGGATACCAAGGCTACAGTGCGGGTGAAGCCCTCGGCAAAGCGCTTTAACCCAGCCTGCAGGCTTTGGGGAAGCGCGCCGTCAGAGAAGTCACCCAGGTCGACCTGAAAGGTTTTCTCGCCCTGGCTTAAGGTCACATAAAAATAGAATGGTTTGGGGTCGAAGGGGCTTGCCGCCATGGCCGCAAAGCCGAATTGCTCTTCAATGCGTTTCGCCTCGGCACCGTCATTCGCTTCGGGCTCGACAAACCTTACTGTTAATTTTTCGCCAGCTTTACTTTTAAGGTTGCTGATTTCATTTTTCAGTGCCTTTTTCAAGTCGACCAACGGCTTTGGTAAGCGCTGGTCGTCAGATAGGTAACCCGTTAAGGTCACCGGTTCGCTTATCACGTTAAATATATTGCCGTCGGTTTGGTAGGCGTACAGCACTTTTTTGAGCGCGCGGGTTAGATCGTACTCGGGGTTGCGCAACAACACGTCCTGGACGCCTTCGCTGCCCCCACGAACTTCGATCAAGTCGTCGAAGCCGAGCACTTCGTTTTCGCTGCCGTACTGGATCAGTATATTGAAATAGGAGTTGACGACCGCTGCTTGGTGACGATCGTTAACGCGAAACGGCGTCGGTCGAATGCCGTAAACCTTGTTGGCTTCGTCTTCGAGTTCCGGGCTTTTGGTCGGGTCGATGATTTCGACTTTTACGCGACCGTCACCTGCGACTTCATACTCGCGCAACAGGTCTTGCATTTGCGGCACCAGAGGCGCGAGCAACGGGTGGGTCTTTTCACTGAAATAGCCGCGCACCAAAAGCGGCTCTTGCAATTGCGCGAGATAGCCGCGAGTGGCGTCGGAGATGGAGTAGAGGTTGCCGCGGGTAGTATCAATGCGCAAACTTTGCACCTGACTTAACCAGAGGTTCACAACCAGCGCGTTGACCACAAGCAAAAACGTGGCCGCGCGCCAGCGGTTGTGGGTGCGCTTGTTACCATCGCGCGCCCAGCGACCCCGCTCCAGAGAATAGACGTTCAACGCCAGAAAGCCGATGATCAAACTCAGGTAATAATACAGATCGCGCACATCCAAAACACCGCGGTTAATCGACTCGAACCGCGACCCGGTGCCCAAGCTGCGCATAATATCGCCGGCCTGATTGCCAACGAAATTGGTCAGCAGGCCCGCGCCAATCAGGTAAAACACACCGGCAAGCGCGACGGTTAAAATGAGGCTGACAATCTGATTATCGCAGCGCGCAGAGACAAAAAGCCCCATAGTCAAATAAGCGCCGCCGAGCAACATGGCCGCAACATAGCCGCTCCACACCGGCCCCCAATCGAGGTCGCCCAACCGCGACACAGTGATCGCCAGCGGCAAGGTGAGCACCAAGGCGATCCCCAAAAGCGCCCAGCAAGCCAAGAACTTACCGACCACGAACTGCCAAAGCGGCACCGGGCGGGTCAGCAGGTATTCCAACGTTCCGGTTTTGCGCTCCTCGCTCCACATTTTCATGGTCAGCGCCGCCGAGAGAAATATCAGCAATAGAGGCATCCATGAAAACAGCGGCCGAACATCGGCGATGTTGCGTGCGAAAAAAGACTCCACCCAGAAGAACACAAACAAAGTGACAAGCAAAAATGCCGCTAGAAACAACCAGGCAATCGGCGCACTGAAAAACTGACCGAGTTCTTTCGCAAAAATGGTTGCCAACGCATTTTTTTGAGGTCGATTAAGCGGCATGCTCGGTACCCTCCGTATGATTGGTATCGCGGAACAAGCTCTCGAGGTTGCGGTGCTCAAACCCGAGTTGATAAAGGTCACCTTCGGCCGCCAGCACCGCACGTGCGAGCGCCGCAAGGGTTTCACGTATGTCTTTTGCATCCGCGGCGATGCGCGCCCGCGTTACGCCGTCGGCCCTGCTAATTTCTGAGTTCGCGGTGCCCAAAGCGGTAAGAACCGCTGCCAGTGCCTGCTCATCCAACGAGGTTTCGAGCACCACAGCGCTGCCCCGCTGCAGGGTTTCAAGGCGTTCGTCCAGCACCAGCTGCCCGCCTTTAACCATCAGCACGCGATCGCACACCGCCTCGACTTCGCTCAGTATGTGCGTTGACAGAATGACGGTGGCGGTGCTCGCCAGACGCCGAATTAGGTTGCGCATCTGCGCGGCTTGGTTGGGATCGAGGCCATTGGTCGGTTCATCCAGCACCAAAACTTTGGGGCTGCCAAGCAGCGCCTGTGCCACCCCCACTCGCTGCTTCAGCCCGCGCGAGAGGGCGCCGACTCGATCCATCGCGCGGTCGGTGAGGTCGGTGGCATCAATCACGCGTTTGATTTCACTATGCATGGCGCGGTCTGTTACACCGCGCAATCCGGCCGCATAGGCCAGGTAATTCACGACGGTCATTTCGGGGTATATGGGCAGGTTTTCGGGCAGGTAGCCGATGGCCGATTGAGCCGCTTTTGGATTCACCGCCACATCAATGCCGTTGATTTCAATGCGTCCGGCGCTCGGCTCGAGAAAGCCGCAGAGGGTTTTCATAATTGTGGTTTTGCCGGCGCCATTTGGGCCGAGCAGACCGATCACCTCGCCCGAATCGATCTGAAAGCTGACGTTGTTGACCGCGCGCACGTTGCCGTAACTGCGGCTCAAATTGGAGATGCTGATCACGTTGGGATGCCCCCTATTATTGTTGACTTACGCGAAAGTTCTTCGGGACAGGCGCGAACACCCGCGGGCGGTCTGGCTTACCCGTAAGGCTTTCGTTTGGACATGGGTCTGCCCGCCCAGGCTAGCCAGCCGGGCGGTGAAAAGCGAAACTATAGATAGGGACGCCTTAGAAAAGTTCAAGGCGAAACCCGAGCCAGAGGGCGTCACCGAGCTCACGCGCCCGGCGCGAGCGGTCAGGTTCCTAAGGAACAAGCCCGGGCGTTTAGATCAATGCGATGGCGCGCAAAAGTGGGGTTGCTTCAAGCTTTCCTCGCGCCCAGACGAACGCTCGGGCGCGGAGAACAGTTCGCTAATATTCCGCCTGACCCGCTAGTTTTCCAGCTTGGCCAGCTGCGCACGGGCGGCCTCGCCGACTTGCCCGCTCGCCTCGGCGGCAAACGTGAAGTATTCGCGCGCTTGGGCTTGGTTGCCCGAGGCGAGCGAAATTTCGCCTAAATGATAACTGGCGATCGGGGTGGCCAGCACCTCCATACTTTTGTTCAGCGCGTCTCGAGCGGGGTTGAGCTGCTTCTGCTCTTTCAACGCCAACCCCAGCCCCAGGTGACCGACGTAGTACTCGGGGTTGTAGCGAACCGCCTGACGAAACGCGTCTACGGCACCCTTGTGGTCGCTTTCCGCCATTTGCAGCTGGCCGCGCGTGATATAAAAAAGCGGCTCTTGCGGTTGCAGTTCGATGGCTTTCTGGAGATGATTTTTGGCGCCGGCCAAATCGTTTTGCTGGGCGGCGGCGACGGCTTTTTGATGCGCCTGGTAGGCGGGCTCGTCTCGCCTTAACTGACGCGTGGCCTGCTGGAAGCTGGACTTATTGCGAGTACCGCCGGTGAATTGGCTGGCCAACTCGCGATTGCGTTCAACCCGCACCTGCGATGGTGGGTGGCTGGCGAACAAATCGTTAAAGAAATTGCTTTGTTGGGACTGCGACAATTCCAGAAATTTCTGCTGCAGCTCCACCGCCCCCACCGCGTCGTACCCCGCTTTGTGCATATACTCGACGCCGTAACGATCGGCCTCGAGCTCTTGGTCACGACCGTAATGCGCCTGCCAGAGATTGGCGCCAAGGCCCGCCCCCATGGTGATGTACTGCCCGTAATTTGTACTCTGAGAGGCGATGCCCGCCGCCATAACCCCCGCCTGCATCAGCGTTGCCTGGGTCATCTGGCGGGCGCTGTGGCGCGCCGCGGCGTGCACAATTTCATGACCGAGCACCGCTGCGAGCTGGGCTTCATCGTCGAGGATACTCAACAGCCCTCGGTTGATTGCAATCTTGCCTCCGGGCAGCGCCCAAGCGTTGGGCACGCTGCTGTTGAGCACCACAAATTCGTAGGGCAATTGTCGGTCGCTGACCGCCGCCAATTTTTGCCCCACTTCGCTGACGTACTGCTGGAGGTTGGGGTCGACCACATAACGGCCGCCCTGCTGTTGTTGATAGAGTTCGTAGTTTTGCTCGCCGGTGGCCACCTCTTGGGATGCACTCATTAAGGTGAGCTCTTTTTCGCCGGTCACAGGGTTGACTGAACACGCGCTCAGAAGGGCAAAAATTGCGGTCGCGGCCATGAAACGCATAAGATCTTCCTTTTATATTTTTCGACAGACGATAGAATGGCGAATTTTAAAGCGCAAATCTACCATGTCTGAACCACAATACATCGAGATGCTGGCCGGAGTGGACGCTCAGGGCTCGCCGATCATCGAAAAAATTCCCGTACACATCAACGACCAGAACGAGTGCGAACTCGCCCACTCGCCCGCGTTTGTCAAAGGGGTTGCGCGCGGCGACCTGTTAAAGCTCAACAGCGAAACCCAACAATTTGAAGTAAAAAAGCGCAGCGGCAACCTGTGTGTGCGGGTGTTCTGTCGCGGTGATATCGACCGGCTCAGCGACAATATTGCGCCCGAGCTTGAAAAACTGGGGGGCCAGCTGGATTTGGCAACGCCGCGGATGCTGGTGTACTCGATTCACGTCAGCTGCGGTTTTAATGCTATTGAAGATATCTTCAACCGCCACTGCCAAAGCGGTGAGAGCGGCTGGATTTACGGCAATGTCTACGACCCAAATGACGGCGCCACACCGCTGAACTGGTGGGCAAAAATTCTGCAACCGGAGTAAGCCGATGTTGGTAGTGCTCTCGCCCGCGAAAAACCTCGACTATAAAAGCGAGATACCCAAACTTCGCACCACCCAGCCGCAACTGCTGGACGAGGCCGGCCGCTTGATCGAGCAATTGCGACCGTTTAGCGGCGAACAACTGAGCGCGCTGATGCGCATCAGCGAACCCTTGGGCGAGTTGAATCACGAGCGATTTCAAAGCTGGCGCCGGCCGTTTACCGCAAGCAACGCGCGTGCGGCCGTGCTGGCCTTTGACGGCGATGTGTATAGAGGCTTGGCGGCTGCATCCTGGACGCAAGAGGATTTCGCGTTCGCCCAGCGGCACTTGCGAATTCTATCGGGGCTTTACGGCTTGCTGAGACCGCTGGATTTAATGCAGCCTTACCGCTTAGAGATGGGCACGGGCTTCGCCAACGAGCGAGGCAAAAACCTCTACGAGTTCTGGGGCGACATCATCACCGATTCGCTGAACGCGGTCGTCTTGCGCGACAACAGCCACGCGCTGGTGAACCTTGCCTCCAAGGAATACTTCCGCTCGGTAAAACCTTCGCGGCTTAAAGTGCCGGTGATCGAACCGGTTTTTAAAGAGGTGCGCAACGGCAACGCCAAGGTCATCAGCTTCTTCGCCAAAAAGGCGCGCGGTCAAATGGCGGCCTATATCGTCAAGAACCGGCTCTGTGAGCCCGAGGCGTTGCGAGCTTTTGACTGGGACGGCTATAAATTTCAGGCCGAACTGTCGGATGAGCGCAGTTGGGTATTCACCCGCCAAGGCGACAACCGCTAACCCAAAAGCGACCCTCGAAGCCCCCCGCTTTCTGGGTGCTCCCGCCCATTTGGCATTTTTTTGTGTCGGTCAATTCTTGCGCCTGATTGGACTTTAGTATGTTTGCATTTTTCGAAAGTTTGTTGCCGCCGTTTCGCAAAGACCCGCTGACGCGGCCGCCCACCAGTCTCTGGGCTTTTTGCCGGCATTTTGTCCGCGGCAGCGAGCTTTATCTGCTGTTAATGGCGGCGCTGACGACCGCCATAGCATTGATCGAGCTGATGATGTTTCGCTTTTTGGGCGAGTTGGTCGACCTGCTGAACCGTTTCGAACCCGCCAACTTATGGCAGAACGCGTCGGGCGAGCTGCTGCAGATGGGCTTAACCGTGTTAATTGGGCTACCTCTTTGTGTGTGGTTTCATTCGCTGATCATCCACCAGACGTTGCTCGGCAACTTCCCCATGAAAATACGCTGGCAAAGCCACCGCTACCTGCTCGGCCAGAGCGTCAGTTTCTACCAAGATGAATTCGCCGGGCGCATCGCCACCAAACTGATGCAAACCGCACTGGCGGTGCGCGAAACCGTTATGAAACTGTTGGATGTGTTTCTGTTCGCGGCGGTGTTTTTCGTTGGCATTACCTTAACCGCCGGCCAGATGGACTTGCGCCTGCTGATTCCTTTTGTTGTCTGGTTTTTACTTTACGTGGGGCTGTTGCGCTACTTTGTGCCGCGCTTGCGCCGCGTCGCCGAGCGCCAGGCCGACGCCCGCTCGGAGATGACCGGCCGACTTGTCGACACCTACACCAATATCGCCACAGTGAAGCTTTTTTCGCATTCCGACCGAGAAGAGCAGTATGTCCGCAGCAGCATGGCCGCCTTTCTCGACACTGTGCACCCGCAGATGCGCCTGGTGACCTTGTTTAGCACCTCTGTGTGGACCATCAACGCGCTGTTGATCTTTGCGGTGGCGGCGCTGGCAATATATTTGTGGACCCTGCAATCGATCACCGCAGGCGCAATCGCCACGGCCGTGGCTGTGGTTTTGCGTCTTTACGGTATGTCGCAGTGGATTATGTGGGAGGTCTCGAGTCTGTTCGAGAATATCGGCACAGTGCAGGACGGCATAGCCACGCTCTCTGTGCCCAAAAACTTGAACGACCAAGCCGACGCGAAACCCCTGGTGGTCCACCAAGGCGGCATCCGCTTCGAGCGCACCGAATTTCACTACGGCAAAGGCGGCGGCATACTTCACGACTTCAACTTGGTCATCAAGCCGGGCGAGAAAATCGGTTTGGTCGGCCGCTCCGGCGCGGGCAAATCCACCTTGGTGAATTTGTTATTGCGGTTCTACGATGTCGAGAGCGGTGCGATACTCATCGATGAGCAGAACATCGCCGAGGTCCAGCAGGAGAGCCTGCGCAGCAGCATAGGCATGGTCACCCAAGACACCTCGCTGCTGCACCGCTCTGTCCGAGACAACATTCTTTACGGGCGCCCCGATGCGAGTGAGCAAGAGGTGCTCGAGGCGGTGCGACAGGCGAAAGCGCTGGAATTTATTCAAACGCTCACCGACGCCAAAGGCCGTCGCGGGCTGGATGCCCATGTCGGCGAACGCGGGGTCAAGCTTTCGGGTGGGCAACGTCAACGCATCGCGATCGCCCGAGTGCTGCTAAAGAACGCGCCCATTTTGATCCTCGACGAGGCCACCGCCGCACTCGACTCCGAAGTCGAAAGCGCCATCCAGGACAGCTTATCGCAGCTAATGGCCGACAAGACGGTCATCGCGATTGCGCATCGGTTATCGACAATCGCCGCGATGGACCGTTTGGTGGTGTTGGACGAAGGCAGAATTGTCGAACAGGGGACGCATCAGCAGCTGCTGGCGCAAAAAGGGTTATACGCCAAGCTCTGGGCGCACCAAAGCGGTGGCTTTGTGTAACGGCGGGCAGCCGCCCGAGCGAAGATATCCCGCTCGGGCGCACGCGTTGTGCGTCGCCCCGTTAACGCTTATTTTTTCGCGCGCTTTCGCTCGTTTTCGGTCAACAGTTTCTTGCGCAAACGGATGTGGTTAGGCGTCACTTCGACAAGCTCATCGTCCTCGATAAACTCCAACGCCTGTTCAAGCGTATGGCGAATGGGTGGGGTCAGCGTCAGTGCTTCGTCGGTACCGGCCGCACGAATGTTGGTGAGCTGTTTGGCTTTGGTCGGATTGACCACCAGGTCGTTGTCGCGCGAGTGCAGGCCGACGATCTGGCCTTCGTATATGTCCTGACCGTGGCCGAGAAACAAACGACCGCGCTCTTGCAGGTTAAAGAGCCCGTAAGCGAGCGTCTTCCCCTTGACCATACTGACCAGCACCCCGTTTTGACGATGCACCACATCGCCCACTTTCACCGGGCCGTAATGGTCGAAAATGCTGGTCATTATGCCCGAGCCCGAAGTCAGGGTTAAAAACAGCCCCCGAAACCCAATTAAACCCCGCGATGGGATAATAAACTCCATACGCACCCGGCCCTTGCCGTCGGGCAGCATGTTGGTCAGCTCGGCCTTGCGCAGGCCAAGCTCTTCCATTATCGCGCCTTGGTGGCGATCTTCGACATCAATCACCACTTGCTCGAAGGGTTCTTGGATTTCGCCGTCTATCTCTTTTTGGATCACCTCCGGACGCGACACGCCCAGCTCAAACCCTTCGCGGCGCATGCTCTCGATCAGTACCGAAAGGTGCAGTTCGCCGCGACCGGAAACCACGAAT
>CAZING010000081.1:0-9651 GCA_964540505.1 uncultured Cellvibrionaceae bacterium
CGTCAATCACTTAATTTAAGTAATTTGACGGGGGGCCGGCCGACTTTTCTCGAGGCGGCTATTACGTTTTGTGCTTGTTTTACATCGCTCTCTGCGCGCCGCTTGGCGCCTAAAATGCCTGCGCGGGTCTGGCGCGGGCGCTGCTCTGCGTTTATTCCAGCGTTGGCGCCGGCGGCAGTCGATTCACCGCGATGCGAAACCATAAAGCAGATCCGCTCGGGATGAAACCACTTTGGTTCAAAGTTCGCAATCTCAATAAACAAGCCGCCTGACCCACAGCAGCCAACCCACGAAATCGGTAGGCGGCCGTCACTGCGAGCGACGGATCGACAAGTCGCGAAGTCGCACGCTGTTATCAGACCTGAAATGGTAGCGCTATCATGCCCGTCTGTAAATGGTCTGAATGAAGTTTTGTGCGAAGTTTAACGCCTTCGGAGTCCGGCACCCAGCCCTCTGACGCCTTATGGTCATATAAATTGCTGAGCTGTGGGTGTCTAAGCAAGGCCTAAATGGTGTTTAATAGGCGCCCTTGGGGAGGTGTCGAGGAGCGTTGCCGTGCCAGCGCAGCGGCTTCTAACACCGTGTTTGGTAAGAATAATAACGAAAGGTGAATGTATGACCGATAACCTAAATTCGCAAGCGAACTACGGTTTCGTGATTTTGATCAGCTGCGTAGCCACCATAGGTGGGTTTCTTTTTGGCTTCGACAGCGGCGTGATCAACGGTACGGTCGATGGTTTGCGCACGGCGTTTAATTCCGACTCCATGGGTACCGGCTTCAATGTCGCCTCTATGTTGCTCGGTTGTGCGGCAGGTGCCGCCGCCGCGGGTCGCTTAGCGGATTGGTATGGCCGACGCACCATGATGATGGTCGCAGCGGTGTTTTTTATCGTCTCCGCCTGGGGCTCCGGCATAGCCACAGGCTCGGTCGAATTCATTCTGTATCGGGTTCTGGGCGGGCTCGCGGTCGGTGCGGCGAGTGTGATGGCGCCGGCCTACATAAGTGAGGTCGCGCCAGCGGCTGTTCGGGGAAAGCTTGCGACTATCCAGCAGGTGGCTATTATTTCCGGCCTCACGGCTGCGTTTTTCAGTAATTATTTTCTGGCGGAAATTTCCGGGTCTGCGTTAAACGAATTTTGGTGGGGCTATGAAACCTGGCGCTGGATGTTCTGGATCGAATTGTTCCCTGCCGCACTCTTTTTCGTAGGTCTCTTTTTTATTCCTGAAAGCCCACGTTACTTGGTGGTTCAGGGCCGAAACGAAGACGCGGCCAAAGTTCTGACGTCGCTTTATAATTCCAGCGCAGCCCAGGTGAAGCTCGGTGAAATTCAGGCGTCGCTAGCCAAGGACCGCCACAAGCCTCGGTTGTCGGATCTGATCGAAAAAACCACCGGTAAAGTCAGGCCCATAGTGTGGGTTGGTATTGGACTCGCCACTTTCCAGCAGCTGGTTGGCATCAACGTGGTCTTCTATTATGGCGCAGTGCTATGGCAATCGGTCGGTTTCACCGAAAACGATGCGCTTTTGCAGAACGTCATCTCCGGCAGCGTCAGTATCGCCGCGGTTATCGCCGCACTTTTGCTGGTCGATAAAATCGGCCGAAAGCCGCTGCTTTGGATTGGCTCGGTGGGCATGACCGTCACTCTGGCAATCGCAGCATTCGCGTTTTCAACGGCTACCACCGATGCCGAAGGCGCGGTGTCGCTGCCGGGCATGATGGGTAAAGTGGCGCTGATTTCGGCGAACCTTTATGTGATGTTTTTTAACTTTTCTTGGGGGCCGATCATGTGGGTGATGCTTGGCGAGATGTTTCCCAACCAGATCCGCGGTTCGGGTCTCGCGGTGGCGGGTTTCTTCCAGTGGGTGGCCAACTTCGCGATAACCATGACTTTCCCGATTATGCTCGGTACCATTGGCCTTGCGGGCGCTTACGGGTTCTATACGTTCTGCGCGTTGTTATCCATTTTCTTTGTGGCCAAGTGTATATACGAAACCAAAGGCATGGAGCTTGAGGAGATGAAAGGCTAGGCCAAAACGGCAAGATGCCTGATACCAGAACGTGAATTGTTTCGCGCATTTCAGCGTTGCCGCGTAAGCGCCCGCTGAAACGCGCGTCTTAGATTCACGTACAACCTCTAAACGCAAAGCGCCGATGACACTAGACGGCAAAGTCTGTTGTTGGTGCTCTGCTTACCTTCTTCTCAGTGTCCGAAATGGGACCGCGTCCGCGGTTGTTAGGTTTGCCGCGCTCGCCTGCGAACCACCTGCGGATTCAAATTGAACGCAACGTTGGTGCAATTTAGAGCATCGCCGAGATGCCGCCACGATGGCCCGAACGTGGCTTGACGGCGGCTGTCGAATGACAGCGCGCCAAGGCGCGATGCCACGATATTGCCCGGCCGTTTCTGGCAGCTATCGCCTGCGTTCAACGCTTTTTACGACACCTTGGCAGGCGCGGCGAGGCTCTGCGCGCGATCAAATTTCAATCGGGCAAACCCCTGCGGACTCGCGTGAAATCGAATGCTGCGGTGGCCGAATAGAGTTTTAGGTTTTGGTTGTTATTCGTGCAAAACCCCCTATTCGTCATTTAATCCGATAATATCGGCGGCGGATTGGTTGTAATGGGATCCGTTGGCGTGATAAACCTGTCGCGGCATTTTCTGTCGGTGACTTATGTTGTTTAAGAATAAAAGCGGCGTCACCAGCCGCGTGGCCGCCAAGGCCTGTTAACACTCATCCGATCGCGGTCGTCGTGCCCCTTTTTTTTTGGGTCTGAAGGCAGTGCGTTTGTCAAAATCGAGACAGCCATTAATAATACGAACGATCTCGCCACAACACATGCAGCTTTTGCAAACCGTCTACAAATAGAAACTGGGCTTAGACTATGAGATTTTTATCAGCAATCGGCTTAAAAGAAGCAAAAATATGGGGGCTGACGTTTCTCCTATTGATGTCGGTGGACGTCGCCGCAAGAGAATCGACCATCCCGTATATCGAAACAAAAAACGGCCGCCACGCTCTCATCGTCGACGGCAAACCCTTTCTCATTCTCGGTGTGCAGTCAAACAATTCCGCCAATTACGTCTCGGCACTGGCCGATGTTTGGCCCGTGGTCAAAGCTACCCACGCGAATACGCTGAGCATCCCAATTGCCTGGGAGCAAGTGGAGCCAGTGGAGGGCGAGTTTGATTTCAGTTTTGTCGACGAGTTGCTCAAACAGGCGCGAAAGAACGATGTTCGACTCGCCTTACTGTGGTTTGCGACCTGGAAAAACAACGCCCCCCACTATGCGCCCGAATGGGTCAAATTGGACAATAAGCGTTTTCCTCGTGTGGAAAAAGCCGACGGTAGTACGTTAAATTCGTTGTCGCCCTTGCACCGAGAGACGCTGGAGGCCGATAAAAAAGCGTTCGTCAAATTGATGCAGCACCTGAAGAAAGTGGATAAAAAGCGCACAGTGGTTATGGTGCAGCCACAAAATGAAGTTGGCACTTATGGCGCCGCGCGGGACTATTCCGATGCCGCCGAAACGATGTTCAAGCATGCGGTCCCGAACAAACTGGTGCGGGATTTGGGTAAAAAGCCCGGCACCTGGGCCGAGGTTTTTGGCAGCGACGCCGATGAATTTTTTCACGCCTATCATATTGCGATCTACGTGAACGAAATCGCCGAGGCGGGCAAAGCAGTGTATCCGCTGCCGTTGAACATTAACGTCGCGTTGCGCAACCCCTTCACCCCGGGTAAGCCTGGCCAGTACTCCAGTGGCGGGGCCACCGACAACGTGCTCGATCTGTGGAAGTCTGCCGCCCCTGCGATCGATTTAATTACACCGGATATTTATTTCCACGACCGCAGGACTGTGAATCGCGTGCTAGAGCTCTACTCTCGTGCGGATAACCCGTTGTTTGTGTCGGAAATTGGCAACCATCCCAACTACGCCCGCTATTTTTACGACACCCTTGGCGCCCAAGGAATAGGCTTCGCGCCTTTCGGTATGGACTATACGGATTACGCAAATTACCCATTGGGTGCCAAAGCGATGACCGATGAGGTGATCGACGCCTTCGCCGAGGCCTACAAGCTGCTTACGCCTATGGCCGATGTCTGGGCACGACTCAGTTTTGAGGGCGAGGTCTGGGGGGTGAGCGAGCCGGACGCGCCCAATGAAGAGCAAAAAGCAGTTTGGAACGCCAAAGCCTCCGAGAACACTTGGACGCCCGAGCAGAAGCTCGGCGACTATTACACCCAAACGCTGGACCTTGGCCGCTGGGACGCTGAAGTCACTTACGGTCGCGAAATGTTTTGGATCAACCCGCCCGAGGGCAATGAGCGGCCGTCCGGCGGGGTATTGATTGCCAGACTGGCTGAAAACGAATACCTTGTCACCGGGTTTCGAGCGCGGGTGACGCTGTCGCCTTCAGCAGAGCAGAAAGATAAGCGGTTTATGATCTCGCGCGTCGAGGAGGGGCATTTCGACCGCAAAGGTGAATGGGTGTTCGAGCGGGTGTGGAACGGTGATCAAACCGATTGGGGTTTGAATTTCACCTCAAAGCCGCACGTCCTTAAAGTTAAAATGGCGACTTATTGATGCGTTTCGTGTAATGGAACGCGGGCATTGGCATTTTGAATGCGCAAACAACCGGCGCGACAAAAAGCGCCGCCGAGTGGCAATTCAAGTGTGCTCGCGAGCTTTGCAGGAGCGCAATGGCATTAAATAGAGCCCGAACCGATAATAACAACGCTTTTAAATCGGCAATGATCAGCTCCCCGGCATTTAACAGCTGGGTGCTCGGGGCGCGGTTGCGCTGAAACATTTTTTAACCCTTAAATCTCACTGAAAGAAAAAACGGTGGAACAATGTTAAATACCAAAAAGGCGGTACAGCCTCTTTTTGCCGCGCTCTTTGCGGCTTGTTTATTGAGCGCGTGCAATAACAATTCCGGTCGAACAGAAACCGAGGTGTCTGCCCAACAGCAGGAGGACCTGCAAAAAGCGAGCGTACAGAAGGACCGATACGGCGTCACGGTAACTTTGCCCGCGCGCGAGCAGGTCGATTCCGAAGCGGCGCAAAACCCAGTTAAAAAGGTGCGTCTGCAAGTGGTCGCGGACAATATTATTCGAGTGACGGCAACGCCGCAGAGCACTTTCGACAACCTGCCCGATTACCTGATGGTGGTTGAACAGAAGGGCGACGAAAATTTCGAAACCACCCAAAGCGACGATAAAGTCAGCGTAAAAACCGCAAAGCTTACCGCGGAAGTCGATTTACTGTCCGGAGAAGTCCGTTTTCTGGACGCCTCGGGTAAAGCTTTGGTTCAAGAGGCGAACCGCGGCAATTTCAGCGCGGTGATCGATGAGCCTGGGCAGGCCGACGCCGACAGTTACGCGCTTGCTCAGTCTTTCTTGGTGGACCAGAACGAGGGGTTCTACGGCCTCGGTCAGCATCAGGACGGTCTGGTCAATTACGCCGGGCACAATGTCGAGCTCACCACCTACAATATGGTTATCACCATTCCCTTCCTTGTCTCCAGCAAAAACTACGGCATTTTGTGGAACAACGCCGCGGTCAGCCGCTTCGGCGACCCCCGTCCAGCGGCGCCGCTGCAGGAAGGTTTTACGCTTTTGGATAAAGACGGCAATAAAGGCGGTCTGACCGTTCATTATTACGACGGCGACACCCTTTTGTTGACTCGCCAAGAGGCGGACACCGATTACCAATTTCTGGCCCGGGCGAGCGACCGCGAAGTGGCCCTGCCCGAAGAAGTGCAAGATGCCAAGAACTTACGCATCAAAATGGAAGGCACGCTTCTGGCTCACGAAACGGGTAAATACACCTTAAAAATGTACTCCAGTGGTTATGCGAAATTATTTATCGACGGCGAGAAAAAACTGGACCGCTGGCGGATGAATTGGAACCCGTGGTACCACAATCTGGAGTTGGACGTACAAAAAGGGCAGAAAGTCGCGTTGGCGTTGGATTGGGAGCCGGAGGGGGGCTACTTACGTTTATTGCAAAACGCCCCTGTTGCCGAACTCGCTGGCAATAGGATGAGCCTTGCCAGCGATACCGGCAAAGCCATCGACTATTATTTGGTCGCAGGCGATGATAAAGACGAAGTGATATCGGGTTATCGCACACTCACCGGCAAGTCGGTGATGCTGCCAAAGTGGGCCTACGGTTTCTGGCAAAGCCGGGAGCGCTACAAAACCCAGCAGGAAATTATCGACAACCTGAAAGAGTACCGCGACCGTAAAATTCCGATCGACAACATAGTGCTCGACTGGTCCTATTGGCCGGAAGATGCGTGGGGCAGTCACGATTTCGACAAAGAATTCTTCCCCGACCCCGAAGGCCTGACGAAAGCCGTTCACGATATGAACGCCAATATTATGATTTCAGTCTGGCCGAAATTCTACCCAACCACCGAGAACTACAAGGAGCTTAACGCCAAGGGCTTTATGTTCAACAAAAACATAGAGCAGGAAAACTGGGACTGGATTGGGCCGGGTTATCTCAATGCTTTTTACGACGCTTACGCCCCCGAAGCGCGTGAAATTTTCTGGCGGCAACTCGACGAAAAGATCAACTCCAAAGGGTTTGACGCATGGTGGCTGGATGCGGTCGAGCCGGATATTCACTCCAACCTAAGCTTTACGCACAGAAAAGACCTGATGACACCCAACGCCTTAGGCACGGGCGCTGAGTACTTTAACGCTTACGCGCTGCCTCATGCCGAGACCGTTTACCAGCGCGACCGCGAATCCGAACCCGAAAAACGCGTGTTCATTCTCACGCGCTCCGGTTACGGCGGTATCCAGCGCACAGCCTCCGCTATTTGGAGCGGCGATATAGTCTCGCGCTGGTCCAACATGCGAGAGCAGATCGCCTCGGGCATTGGCGTCGGTCTTTCGGGTATGCCCAACTGGACTTTCGATATAGGTGGGTTCACGCCTGAGGACCGCTACCGCTATAGCGAGAAAGGCGTTGTCGGACCTGTGACGGATATGAGCCCGCCTGAGGTTGACGAGTGGCAGGAGTTGAACACACGCTGGTTCCAGTTCGGTACGTTCACGCCACTGTTTCGCTCGCACGGCCAGAATCCGTATCGGGAGATTTTCAATATTGCCGAAGCCGGCAGCGAGCCCTATGAAACTATGGTGTGGTACACCAAGCTGCGCTATCAATTGATGCCTTACATCTACTCCGAAGCGGGCAATATGTACCACAAGGACGACACGCTTATGCGCGGGCTGGTGATGGACTTCGGCGCGGACCCTAAAGTGCAGGATATCAACGACCAATACATGTTTGGCCCGGCCTTGTTGATCAACCCGGTATACGAATACAAAGCGCGAAGTCGCGATGTGTATCTGCCCTCGGGCGCCGACTGGTACAACTTTTACACAGGTGAAAAACTTCGCGGTGGTCAACGGATCAATGCCGCGGCGCCTTACTCGCAGATGCCGATTTTCGTAAAAGCGGGCAGTATCTTGCCAAGCGGACCGGACATCCAATACGTCTATGAAAAGCCCGCCGCGCCGGTTACTTTGAACGTATACACCGGAGCGGACGCCAGTTACGAGCTCTACGAGGACGACGGCAAAAGCTACGCCTACGAAAACGGCGCCTGGAGCCGCATTCCGTTTACCTATGAAGAAGCGACCGGAACCCTTACTATCGGTAAGCGCGAAGGGCAATTCCCGGAAATGGTGAAAGAGCGTGAGTTTCATGTCCGTTGGCTCAGTGGCCCGCGCGACGACGCGGCCAATTTTACTGCAGCCCCGGATACCAAGGTAGAATATACCGGTGCAGCCGTAACGGTTAAAAAATGAACCGAGAAGAAGCGCGCTTCTTCGAACCCCCAGCCTGCTGGGGGTTTTTATTTGGGAATGAATGATGAATAGAATGCAAAAGCTTTCCACCCGTACCAAAGCGGCTGGCTTGACTGCGAGCCTTCTGCTTTTAACGACCTTGGGATGCGAGAACTCCGCCTATAAAGGCGCCGAGTCTCTATCAAAGGATGTCGAGGTGTCCGTCGAGCGTTGGCCCGAAGTGCAATCCCCGCCGCTAGACCCAGAAATTGACCGCCGCGCGAGCGCGCTGCTGGCCAAGATGACCTTGGAAGAAAAAGTCGGCCAGATTATGCAGGCCGAGATTCAATCGCTGGAGCCCGGTGATGTCCAGAAATATCACTTAGGATCAGTCTTAAATGGCGGTGGCTCCTTTCCCTATCGCAAAGAGCGGGCGCCGGTCAGCGACTGGCTAAAGCTCGCCGATGATCTTTACGCGGAAAGTATGGACGACTCGGATGGCTACCTCGCCATCCCAGTGATCTGGGGGACCGATGCGGTTCACGGGCACAACAACGTCACAGGCTCGGTGCTCTTTCCCCATAACATTGGCCTTGGCGCTGCACACGATCGGACCTTGCTGAAAGAAATCGGCGCGGCGACTGCTGAAATGGTGCGCGCTACCGGCATTGACTGGGTATTCGCCCCGACGCTTGCGGTTGCACAAAACGATCGCTGGGGCCGGACTTACGAGAGTTACAGCGAAACGCCGGAATTGGTCGCCACCTATGCCGAGGCCATGGTGGAAGGCCTGCAGGGTGAAGTGGGCGACCCAAGCTTTGTCCAGGGTCGCCATGTGCTTGCCTGTGCCAAGCATTTCCTTGGTGACGGCGGCACGGCCGGCGGCGATGACCAAGGCGACGCGCGGATCGACGAAGACACTTTAGTGCGGATACACAACGCCGGTTACCCGCCGGCCATTGCCGCGGGCGTGCAAACGGTTATGGCGAGCTTCTCGTCTTGGAACGGGGAAAAACTCCACGGTCATAAATATCTGCTGACCGATGTTCTCAAAGACCGTATGGGCTTTAAAGGGTTCGTCGTAGGCGACTGGAACGGCCACGGCCAGGTGCCCGGTTGCACCAACGAGAGTTGCGCACAGGCGATCAACGCAGGCGTGGATCTGGTTATGGTGCCCAACGATTGGCGCGCGCTCTATGCGAATACGCTCGATCAGGTAAAAAACGGCACGATTACCATGGAGCGGTTGGATGACGCGGTGTTGCGTATTTTGCGGGTCAAAATCGTCGCAGGGCTGTTCGATGGCAACCCGTCGAGTCGGATACCGGCGGGTGTTGGCGACAGCATCGGCAGCCCCGAGCATCGCGAACTCGCCCGCGAAGCGGTGCGCAAGAGCCTGGTGCTGCTTAAAAACAATAATGGCGTATTGCCGCTCAACCCCAACCTGAATATTTTGGTGACGGGCGCCAGCGCCAACGATGTCGCGCTGCAATCCGGCGGCTGGAGTGTGACCTGGCAGGGAACGGACGTGACCAACGACGATTTCCCGGGGGCGACCACTATATACCAAGGCATTGCCGACGCCGTGACCGCGGCGGGCGGTCGAGTTGAGCTGAGTGAAACCGGTGATTATAAAAACCGCCCCGACGTCGCGATTGTGGTGTACGGGGAAGAGCCTTATGCCGAAGGTATAGGCGATCGCAATACTTTGGAGTTTGAGCCCGGCGACAAGCAGTCGCTCGCATTGCTGACAAAACTGAAAGCGCAGCAAATTCCGGTGGTTTCGGTGTTTCTTTCCGGGCGCCCCATGTGGGTGAATCCCGAGATCAACGCCTCGGA
>CAZING010000081.1:9751-12969 GCA_964540505.1 uncultured Cellvibrionaceae bacterium
TAACGGTAAATGACGCGGGCGATATCGTTTTCTTTAACGGCCGGCCGCACGAGCCCTGGACGCTCTTTATCCGCAGCCCCGAGCACCGTCAAAGAGTCAGTGGCGCGTTCAACCAATTGCCAAGAAAAGACGTAACCGTGCAGACCAGCGATAAAGACGTACAGGAAGATGCGCTGAAATTCAGTTGGCGCGACACCTGGAGCGCAGGACTCACCTTTTTGGATGCGCCGCCGTTCGACCTGAGTCGCTTCGCCGATACTGGGCTGCTGGCGTTTGATCTAAAAATCAATGACTTCTCCGAGGCTTCGCTGAACATTGAAATGCATTGCGGTGAGGCGTGCGTGCGCAAGGTGGATTTAAGCCAGTATGCCGAGAAGAACCTCGGCAACGGCTGGCAGCCCGTGGTCATGAACCTCTCGTGCTTCAAGCGCGAGGGCGACGACTTTAAAGCCATGGTCGAGCCTTTTGCGATTGACGCAGGCGGTAAAGGCGAAATTGAGGTTGCTAACATCCGCTTTCTGGAAGAGGGCAAAGCCAATTTCGAATGCCCCGTGTATGAAGACCTGAGCACCACACCCGCGCCTCATGAAGTTTATTGGACGCGGGAATGGTGGGCGCCCAGGCACGAAGCTTTGGTCGAGCGCATGCAACAAGGCGGTGTCGACCTGTTGATGATTGGCGATTCGATCACCGAGGGCTGGGCCAATGAAGGTAAAACTGTGTGGACGCAATATTACGGCGACCGCAACGCCGTGAACCTCGGCTTTGGCGGCGACCGTACCGAACATGTGTTATGGCGTCTGCAAAACGGTGAAGTGGACGGTATAAACCCCAAGGTGGCGGTCTTGATGATCGGCACCAACAACACCGGTCACCGCTTAGAGAAGCCCGAGGAGACCTTCGAAGGCATCCAGGCGGTTGTCGCCGAGCTGCAAAAGCGTCTCCCCGAGACCAAAATTCTGTTGCTCGGCATTTTTCCAAGAGACGCCGAGCCCAACAGTCCAATGCGTCAACTCAATGAACAGGTTAACGCAATGGTCGCCGATTGGGCGAACGGCCAACCGGTCGAATACTTGAACATTAACCAGGCGTTTCTTACCGACCAAGGCATCTTAACCGAGAAGATTATGCCCGATCTGCTGCACCTGAGCGCCGAGGGTTACGCCATCTGGGCGAAGGAAATGGAACCCAAGTTGAAAGCGATGATGACGCCCTAACCGGGCGCAGTTCGCCTAACCAATAACGGCTTCTGCTAACGGCGCTTCGGCGCCTTTTTTTCGATAACAGCAATAACGATTCGACAATAAATAAAGGCGGCAAAAAAGCTTTTGATCGTCCAGCCTGTTTACGCTGCCGAGCGCGGCATAGAACAATTTTTACTTAGGGCGTCAGCGCCCTCGCTGGGTTTCCGACAACGACAGCGTCCGGCGGCACGTCTTTGGTAACCACCGCACCCGCCCCGACGACAGAGCGTTTACCTATGCGAACGCCGGGTAGAATGACCGCGCTGCCCCCGACCCAAACGTCCTCCTCTATCACAATCGGCAACGCGAATTCGTCGCCGGCGCGCCGTCTTTGCGCATCCAAGCTGTGACCGGCGGTATACAGCTGAACGCCCGGCCCGAATTTCACATGGTCGCCGATCGACACGTTTGCGCAGTCCAAAATAGTAACATTAAAGTTGAAATACACACCTTTGCCTAAATGGATGTTGTAGCCGTAATCGCAGTGAAAGGGCGGTTCGATGTAAGTGCCCTCTGCCACGGACCCGAAAATGGCAAAAAGCTGGCGAAGCTCATCCGGCCCGTGGGTTGTTTGCGAGTTGAACGTTCGGCACACCTCATGGGCGAGCGACCGCTCTTTTACAAGAGTGGGGTCCGAGGCATTGTAGATCTGCCCGGACAACATTTTTGCTTTCTCAGACACCATAAATCGCCTCCGTTTGCCTCGGTGGAATTGCCTTTAGAACTAAACCTTGGTGAGCCTTGCAGAAAATTAGGTAACGGTTCGCGGCGCCCGCGCTCGAAGCGGTTTTACAGTTGCCCGCCGGCCCGTACAATGTCGGCTCTGGCGAACTCTGGAGGCTGGCCCCGAATGCGATATTTATTTCTGACCTCAACGAGAATTCATCGTTCTGTTATAGGTTTTTTTGCGTTTTTTTTATTGTCGAGCTCAGGCTACGCACAGAACGAGTTGACTATTACGCTCGCGCAAAAAAATGACGATGTACAAATCAACCGCCATATTTTCGGGCAATTTGCCGAGCACCTAGGCCGCGGAATTTATGAAGGCATCTGGGTGGGGCCCGATTCTGACATCCCGAACACACGCGGTATTCGCAAGGATGTGGTCGAAGCCTTAAAGCAATTGAAAGTCCCGAACGTGCGTTGGCCCGGAGGCTGTTTTGCCGACGAGTACCATTGGCGCGACGGCGTCGGGCCGATGAGCGAGCGCAAAAAACGCATTAACGCCAGTTGGGGCCGTGGCGAGCCCAACACATTTGGTACGCATGAATACTTTGACTTCTTAGAGCAAATTGGCGCTGAAGCCTTTATTTCTGCGAATGTGGGCTCGGGCACCGTTCAAGAAGCGGCCGATTGGCTCGAATACCTCACCGGCAGCGGTTCGAGCCTCGCAAAGCAGCGGGCACGAAACGGCCATCCGGAGCCTTTTGAGGTGGCTTTTTGGGGGATAGGCAATGAAACTTGGGGTTGCGGCGGCCCGTTCAGCGCAGAAGAATACCTGCCGCTACTCAAGCGGTTTTCAAACTTCAGCACCAATTATCACCCCGACGCCGCCATGCAACAGGTGGCTGTGGGCCCGGATTCTGAGGATTATGCGGACTACACCCCGGTGATCATGAAGGCCTGGTCCGAAAAAAGCTGGGCCTGGGACATACAGGCGTTATCTTTGCACCGCTATACCCGAAACGGCTGGCCGCCGAATATTTTGGCCACAGGTTTTAACGAGGCGCAGTACGCTTCGGTCTTGGCAGAGACTCTGGGCATGGACAAATTCATCGCCGAAAACCGAGCGATTATGGACCGCTACGACGCCGAAGAGAAAATCGCCATTATGGTGGATGAATGGGGCGGGTGGTATGCGCCAACACCCGGCTCACCCGCCGATTTTCTAGAGCAACAAAACTCACAGCGCGATGCCATACTCGCCGCGTTAAATTTCAATATTTTTATCCGCCACGCCGAGCGCGTTCGCGG
>CAZING010000082.1:0-12826 GCA_964540505.1 uncultured Cellvibrionaceae bacterium
CGCACGCGTTAAACCATTCGGCGAGGATTCGCCGGTCGGCCGTTGTTATTTCAACTCCCTAGACGCGGGCGGCCGAATGAGCCTTTATTGTATGTCGGCTACGTCGACGAACAAGGTCAACGAGTCGCCCGGTTGCAGATACTTTTTCGGATTCACGGAATTCCAACTTAGGATATCGGCGATGCGAATATCGAATTTATCGGCAATTCTGGCAAGCGAATCGCCTCTTCGCACCGTGTAGGCGAGCTTGCGCGTGGTATTCACTTGCGAGGGGGTACCGTCTTTTCGCCAGTACACCAACGTCTGCCCCGGTCGAATGGTATCTCTTGGCGCTAAACCGTTCCATTTTGCAAGCTGCTTGTAAGACAAGTTTAACTTTTTGCCGATGCTCCAGAGCGAATCGTTTTGTTGGACGACATACTGAACTTTTCGTCCTTGCCCTGAATTTTGCTTCGCCGTTAGCCGTTCTGCGGCGCTTAACACGTAGTGTTGCGAGTCGGCGCTTGCGCGCGGTACCAGGAGTACTTTGCCGGCGCGGATTCGGGTGCTGGATAGATTGTTGATCGATTGCAAAAGCGCGGTTGAGGTGTTGTGACGATCGGCGATGGTCGAGAGCGAATCCCCGCTTCGAATGGTGTAGCGCTCCCAGGAGACACGCTCTGAATTGGGCAATTTACTCAGCGCCTCGATAAACCGCTGCGAGGACTCCTTCGGAATTAAAAGCTCGTGGGGGCCGTCAGGGTCTGTTGCCCAGCGGTTGAAGCCTGGGTTGTACATGTAAAATTCACGCATACTGATGCCGGCCATATCGGCGGCTTGCGCAAGGTCGAGCTGTGAGCCGACATCAATCACCGCGAAGGTGGCGGTATTGGACACGTGCGGGATCGAGATACCGTAATGCTCGGGGTTTGCCACCATCGCTTTAAGCGCTAAAAGTTTGGGTACGTAGGCTTCGGTTTCGCGCGGCAGGTCCAGCGACCAGTAGTCGGTCGGCTTGCCTTTGGCTTTATTTCTGCGTATGGCCTTGGAGACGTTGCCGCTGCCACCGTTGTACGCGGCAAGTGCGAGCAGCCAGTCGTTATCAAACCGCGCGTGGAGCTGCTCCAGGTAATTTAACGCGGCGTCGGTGGATGCCACTATGTCTCGGCGCCCGTCGTACCACCAGTTCTGCTTTAGACCCAGCATTTTGCCTGTGCCCGGAATGACCTGCCACATGCCCGCGGCGCGCCCGTGAGAATAGGCGAAGGGGTCGAACGCGCTTTCCACTATGGGTAATAGCGCAAACTCAAGCGGCATATTGCGCTCTTCGAGTTGCTCGACAATATAGTACAAATAACGTTGGCCCCGGGCCGACACCCGATCGATATAACTCGGGTGTCGGGCGTACCAGTTGAGTTCTGCTTGGGTGCGCTTATTGATGGGTTCGCTCAGTTGGAAGCCCTCGCGCACTCGGTCCCATAAATTGAGGTCTAGGTAGTATTCATAAGCGGCTGCTTCGGGTGAGTCGATTGTGCAGTCTTCGGCTGCGGCGGCCAAATTCGTTAAAATTGCCGACGGTTGCCGAAAATGGACGCTAAAAGGGAGAGGCGTTTCGTTCGAACTGTGCGCGCAACTGGTCAGGGTGAGCGCAAGCAGCGTCGCAAAGAGGTTTCGTATCATCGGGGTAGGTAAATCGTTGTGAGGTTCAAAGCATCAATAAGGTAAGCGTTAACGTAATACTAACCTATCGACAAAGGTGGCACCAAAACGGTTCTCTAAAATGTGTCTTTCCACCGCCTTAATAAGCGAAACAGTTCGCGTTCGCTGTCGCACCGAGTTTGGAAATGTGCTTCGACGCGCTGTTTGATCTGCTCGGAATCGGTCCGCAAAAACGGGTTGATTGCACGCTCCGTGGCAAGCAAAGTCGGCAGCGTTGGCTGCTGGCGTTTGCGAAGTTCCAGACACTTTTGTTGGTAGCGGTCCCGCGCTTCGTTGTCAGGCTCAACCGTCTGCGCGAACGCCAAATTGGCAAGTGTGTACTCGTGGGCGGCAAATATTTTCGTGTCTGCAGGCAGCGACTTAATGCTCTGTAGAGACGCAAATAGATCTTCTATCGTGCCGTCGAATACCCGGCCGCACCCGACGCTGAAAAGTGTGTCACCCGAGAAGAGAGCCCCGGCGCTTGGCGCATAGTAGGCAATGTGCTCGAAGGTATGGCCGGGTATTGCGAGCACCCGAAGTGCAAGATCGCCCATCGCTAAGCAATCGCCGTCGGTAACCGTGTCGCGGACCTCCTGGATCAGGTTCGGACCGGGGCCGTAAACAGGTGCCGAGAACTCGGCAAGGAGGGCGCGGAGGCCGTCGACATGGTCCCAATGTTTATGAGTAATGAACACGCCTTCGAGTGAAAGGTTGTGTTTTCGCAGTTGCGCGATCACCGGCGGACCGTCGCCGGGGTCTACCAGCCAACAGCGCGAGCCCTGCACAATCATCCAAACGTAATTGTCTCGGTATATGGGAATTGGCGTTATCGCGTGCATAAACTTGTGGCCTCTGTTCGTTTGCGCAATACTAGTGGTGAAAATTTAACCTTCAGTGCTCGACCCCGCCCTGTTCTTGGCGTTTGTTCAGTCCAGGTCGCGTCGGGGGCTTAAGCGCGACGCTTGGGCGTTCCTGCGACCGCGCTTTGAACGATCTGAGGAGTGTCTATGACCTATCTGCGCAAAAACCTAGCGTCTCGCCGCCGCCGACCTGTGCCGCGCCTCGAAGAGTCGATCGATGCGCTCCAGAACTGGTTCGCGACACCATTGGGCCAGCACCTATTAGAGGAAGAGCAAAAGGTCATTGACCAGGCGCTGTCGTGTTTGTTCGGTTACCACCTGTTGCAGATGAGTGTCCACCAGTCGATGAAGCTTTATGGGGGCAGTCGGGTTTGTCACTGCTTCAGCTTAGGCGCTCGCGGCCCCAAGCCCTCACATGACGTCGGGCTCTACGGCGATTTCGCCTCGCTGCCGTTCGAAGACGAGACGGTTGATGTGACCTTGTTGCACCACGTGCTCGACTTCTCCGAGAACCCACATCAAGTGCTGCGCGAGGCGAGCCGGGTGACCATTGCGCGCGGTTATATCGTGGTGGTCGGTTTCAACCCCAACAGCGTAATGGGCATGGTGAAGCCGTTTGCGGAGCTGTTCAGTGCGAGTCCGGTGTGGCAGCGCAACAGTCTACGCCGTTCTCGGATTGCCGATTGGATGAAATTTCTCGACTGCCAAGTGGTGGATAAGCGCTCCGGACATTACGTACCGCCGATGCAAAACCAGCAATTGCTGACACAAACCGACCGTTTTGGCTCTTTATTCCGCCGTTGGATGCTCCCGTTTGGCAATTTTTATTGCTTGGTCGCACGCAAAGACCGCACCGCAATGATCCCCATTCGGCCCAGCTGGTCGGCTCAGTCCGTGCTAATACCCAAACCCAAACAGGCCGTTTCGGCGAGATCTGCTGCGAAGTTGTCCGTGATAAGAGGCAAACCGAACGCGCCGGGCAAATAACTCCGAACATCAATAGGTGGGGGCAGGCGAGGGTGGTGCTCGGGCTGCCAAGCGTTATAATGCCGCCGAATGACCGGAAGCTCAGGTGGTATGAAAGCAATTCAACTCTATACAGATGGCGCCTGCAAAGGCAACCCAGGCCCGGGCGGTTGGGGGGCGGTGCTGGTGCATGGCGACGCGCGCAAGGAGCTCTTCGGTGGCGAGCCACACACCACCAATAATCGGATGGAACTCTATGCGGCGATCGCGGGGCTGAACGCGTTGAAAGAACCCTGCGAGGTGACCCTGACAACCGATTCGCAATATGTCAAAAACGGCATTCAGCAATGGATCCAAAACTGGAAGCGTAATAACTGGCGAACATCTACTAAAAAACCGGTGAAAAACGAAGACCTCTGGCGGGCGCTTGATGACGCCGTCGCCCGACACAAAATCACCTGGCAGTGGGTGCGAGGCCACAGCGGTCACCCCGAGAACGAACTGGCCGATGAATTGGCGAATCGCGGTGTTCAGCAAATGCGAGCAAAATGATGCGACAAATTGTACTGGATACCGAAACCACCGGTTTAGAGCCGCAGCAAGGGCATAAAATAATTGAAATCGGCTGCGTGGAGGTCATCGACAGAAAGCTGACGGGCAGGCATTACCACCAGTACATCAACCCAGAGAGGCTGGTGGACGAAGGTGCGATGGAAGTCCACGGGATCACAGACGAATTTCTAAAAGATAAGCCCGTATTTGCTCAGATCGCAGATGAGTTCTGGCAGTTTATCAAAGGCTCACAGCTTGTCATACACAACGCCCCGTTCGACGTCGGGTTCATTAACCATGAATTCTCGGCCCTGGGGCGACCGCCTTTGGAGCGTGAGTGCACGGTGTTAGACACGCTTTTGCTTGCGCGCCAAAAGCACCCGGGCCAGAAAAACAACCTAGATGCGCTTTGTAAGCGCTATGCCGTCGACAACTCGCAGCGCGAACTCCACGGCGCCTTGCTTGACGCCGAGATACTGGCCGACGTCTATTTATTGATGACGGGCGGGCAGACTACGCTTGAACTCGCGAGCGACAATCACCCCTCAGGTCAAGATTCGCAGGACAGCGGCCATGTGATCAAGCGTTTGAGCAGACGCGTTGTGTTGCCGGTGTTGCGGGCAAGCGATAGCGAGCTCGCCGCGCATCTGGCCAAATTGGAGGTGGTCAATGCCGCCTCTGGTGGTAAGTGTATCTGGCAGCAATCGGATAAGACTCACTGATGGCATAGGGCAATCGCTGCCTGGCACTAGATTGTTGGCCGAAAGTTATGCGAAGCAGGTATTAACTTCGGAGCTCGAGGAGCAAAAGCTGTAGCAATTGTCGCAAAAACTGCTGTAATTAGCGGATTGGAGGCGCAAATTCGCAACGCAGTACCCAGAATTGGGCGGTGACAATGGCCAGAAACTAGCTTAAGATGCTTCGTTAACTGCTAGAATTTAAAAGGAATTTTCGAAGATGACAGATGCTCCGGGTACAAGCATTTGTTGCGAAGCTGTGCTATTTACAATAATAATCAAACTTTCTTACACCAACCCAGCGATAATCAGATTTCGATGAGGAAAGGGTAGAGCGTGAATACGGCGGATTCAATCAGCTTTCAATCACTCCATATGATTCGCGACGAGCTGATGGCTACCATAGAGCAGTCCGCCCGTGACCTGGAAGTGTTCGTCTCATCCAGCGATGAGGTCAAAAGTCTCAATGCCTGCGTAAACGGCATTCGCCAGATTGTGGGCATCCTAAAGCTTTTGGAGTTCAAAGGCGCCGCGATGCTGGCAGAGGAGTTGCTGGCGACAACCAAAACCATAGCGCCGGGTGAACCCGAAACGCTTCTTGAAAAGCAGCTAGAGCTCATAGGCAGTACGTTTTTCGTTCTCTCCCGGTATTTAGAATATGTCTTGCAGACGGAACGAAAGATTCCGGTTTTGCTGATTCCCTATATCAACGAGCTGCGGAAATACCGACGCGAGCCGTTGTTGCCCGAAAGCTTTTTCTTTAATGTGAACTTAAATGTGACCCTGCAGGTGCCTCAGACGGAGGCCATCGCCACCTCCGAACAGGATTTCAGGCCGCTGCTGGTACGTTTGCGCCACATGTACCAACTTGGGCTGCTCGGCATTTTGCGAGACAAACAAACGCGCGCCTCTCTCGGGCTTATGCGCAGGGCGCTGATTCGACTGCAGCGCCTGGGCCACGATCGCCCCCTGGCGGTGCTGTGGTGGATGGCGAACCTTGTCGTCGAGGCGTTACTCCAACACGACATGGAAATCATCGAACCGCGGAAAATGCTGTTAAGTCGAATCGACAGAATTATCCGTCAGGTGCAAAAAGGCGGTACCGCTGCCTATCAGGCGGCGGCGCCCAAAGGCCTGCTGAAAGAGCTGCTGTACCTTTTAGTGCTTTCCGGTAGCGATAACGATCAAGTGCAGCAATTGCGTCGCACATACGGGGTCACCTCCTACCCCTTCGATGACCGCCAACTGGCCAACGAACGAAGAGCCTTGAAAGGCCCAAGCTCTAACACCATGTCTTCTTTGGTGCGAGTGCTGCAAACCGAAACCGCATCCATTAAAAACGTCCTGGAGACTGCCGCCCAAGGCATGCAGATTATCGACGACGTCGAAGGCTTTAAGCAGAGCTTGATCAAGATTGCCGAGACCCTGGGCATGGTTGGCTTAGTCGGGCCCGCATCAATATTAAAACAGCAGGTCGAGCGGGTAGAGAAGTGGCGCTCCGACACAGCCGTTGAAGACGAAGATTTGGACGCAATCGCCAAGTCCTTGTTGTACGTCGACAGCGCCATAGGCAGTCTCGAAACTCACGCGGCGCGCACCTCCACAGACACCAGCGAAGCCTCTCAGAGTCAGATGATCGCCTCGAGCGAACTCGCGCAGGCCGAGCGAATTGTTTTGGTCGAGTGCGTGGCTGGGATTTCGCTTACCAAGCGGGCGATCACCGCCTACTCAGAGTCCGAATTTGACGCCAGCCACATTGCCAATATCGCCAAAACCTTGAACACTGTTCGCGGCGGGCTGTTGATGCTCAAGCGCCCACGCGCGGCAGAGGTGATGACCCGTTGCGTGGACTTTGTCGAGGAAGTTTTGATGGATGGCGAGCAGCCGGCGGCGCTCCAAGAGCAGCTGGAAACCTTCGCCGATGCAATCATCAGCGTCGAATACTATTTCGATACCGCCAGTAACCCGTCGCGTTTGGACGATTCGGTGCTTCAGGTCGCCGAAGAGAGCCTGGCGGCACTGGGTTACGATGTCCCCAAATCGGTCTAAAAGCACCGGTCGATTCCGCGGATTCTAAGCGCCTGTTATCGTCCGGGACCGTTGCGGAATTACGATAACACAGCGCTTTGAGGTCGCACATTATGAGCCTACAATCGCAGGTGCTGAACCTCGGCGAACTCAGCTCGCAAGATTGGGTGCTGGTAGTCGTCAAGGATCGGCTATTGCTGTTTGAAGATTCGCTTATTTTCCCCGCCCCGTTGATCGCCGAAATAGACAACCGTAAAAGTCAAAGCCATTACCTTGGCGTTTGGTTGAATCGCCCTTGCTACCTTATTTGGACAAATGCGCTGCATTGGCCCGCATCCTTTGTGACTTCGGACTTGCGAGCGCTTCTCACGCGCGTAGACAGCGAGACGTTTTCGCTGGCCGCGCGAGCTATGCAACTTGTGTATTGGCTCGATCATCATAGGTTTTGTGGTCGCTGCGGCGGTGTTAATCGCCACCATCCGATCGAGCGAGCCTTGGTTTGCGACAGTTGCGAGAATCTCTACTACCCCAGAATCTCCCCTTGCGTCATAGGTTTGGTTTGGCGGGAGAAGCAATTGTTGCTTGCGCGGAATGCCAAGTTTCGAGGGTCTTATTACAGTGTTCTGGCAGGCTTTGTAGAGCCCGGAGAGACCGCAGAGCAAGCGCTGGCAAGGGAGGTGGCCGAAGAAGTGGGTCTCGCGATCCATGCCCCCCATTACATCTTCTCTCAACCCTGGCCCTTCCCGAGTCAATTGATGCTGGGGTACTTTGCGCAATACGCAGGGGGTGAAATTGCCGTGGACGGTGAGGAGATTGTCGAAGCCGCTTGGTTCGAATATGACCGCCTACCCGAGGTGCCGCCAAAGGAAACCATCTCCGGAGCGCTGATTCGAACGTTCGCTGAACAGTGTCGGCGAGACAAAACAGTGTTTTAAATGGATTTTTTATCGCAAGCTGGGCATTCTGTACACCTTTGGCCGCGATCGGTGGCTGCAATCAATATTCTTATTAAAGGGCATCTCTAAAAATTGCTTTCGGTCACTGGCTTTCAGTAGTGTTCTCTAGCAAGGCGGGCGGGTTGCCCGTCGATGCATCGCAACACGGCGGGAGGGAATTCCTAAAAGCCCCAAAGGACGCAACCTGTGCGGCACTACAGCGGCACTACAGCGGCACTACAGCGGCGTTACTTTGCTCGTGAAGGACAACCAACCTTCACCTTCGCAAAGTGCCTCACTGTAGCACCGCACAAGTTGCGCAGAGGCCGAAATCAATTTTTAGAGGTGCCCTAAAGAAACCTATGCGTTCGGTTCGCGTGGCCCTCGCAAGTTCAAAATGGCGTATTTAAAAGCCGTTATAAAAATTTCGCAGTGAAACATTAGGAGTCGAGTTTGGAATTTCTTTTCGAATATGGGTTGTTTCTATTGAAAACAGTCACGATCGTGGTGGCGATTGGGGTGGTGATTTCTTTCGCTGTGGCTGCCGGAATGAGAACGGCAGGGCACAGAGAAAAGGGCAAAATTAAAGTTACACAGCTTAACGATCGCTACGACGACATGGCCAACGCGCTGCGTGAGAGCGCGTTTGAACAAAGCCAAATAAAAGCCTGGAATAAGGCACTTAAAAAGCAAGCGAAGCTCGATAAAAAACGTGAGAAGAACGCCAAAGAGACGCCTTCAGAAAGAAAAAAACGCGTGTACGTGCTGGATTTTAATGGTGATATCAAAGCGTCCGCGACAGAGGAGCTGCGAGAGGTCATTACCGCAGTATTGAGCTTGGCAGAGCCCAAAGACGAGGTGGTCGTGACGCTGGAAAGCCAGGGCGGCATGGTGCACAGCTACGGTCTGGCAGCGAGTCAGCTTGCGCGCATAACGGCAAAGAATATCCCTTTGACAGTTTGTGTGGATAAAGTGGCCGCCAGTGGCGGTTATATGATGGCTTGCGTGGCCAATAAGATACTGGCCGCGCCGTTTGCGATAATCGGCTCCATAGGCGTGGTCGCCCAGCTGCCAAACTTTCATAAGGTTTTGAAAAAGCACGATGTGGAATACGAACTGCTTACTGCGGGTGAGTACAAGCGCACCTTGACCCTGTTTGGCGAGAATACCGAAAAAGGCCGCCAGAAGTTCATCGAAGACCTTGAAGATACCCACGAATTGTTCAAAGACTTTATCAGTGAGCATCGCACCAGCGTTAAGGTCGACGATGTCGCGACGGGTGAAATCTGGTTCGGCTCCCGAGCTTTGGATAATAATCTGATTGACGCGATATCGACCAGTGATGAGTACTTGACCGCGATGCACCCGGAAGCGGATCTGTTGGCCGTTTGTTACGAGCACAAAAAGCCAATGCATCAAAAGCTCGGCGCTGGCCTGTCGTATGCGGTCGAGAGCCTGTTGGTGAAGGCCAGCAGTCTCGCCGGCACTCGGTACTGGAGCCGCTAAAACGCGGCGATGAATCGCGTCGCGGCCCGGGGTCGCGCGCCCGGCCCCTCCCGCAGCCATGGTCGTGTTTTAAGCAGTTGTGAGCGGGGCGGTTACAGCCTGATGGGGCCTAAGGCGGTCTGCAGTTGATATTTCGAGCGGTGTTCAGTCGCTGCAAAAAAAAAATGATTTAGCGCGTCAAAAGCGCGCCAGAATTTGACACTCGGGCGCTTTGAATAAAACCGGTTCGTTCAACGGCGCCTAAAGAGCGGCACGGGCTGATCGACGGCCGCTTGGTAGCCATCGCTGAAAACACGAAGGCTTTCGCCGTAAGAGCTCGCATCGACACTCTCGTCAAAAATAAACCCGTCAAACCCGCAGCGCTTTAGATAAAACAGCTGGTCTCTTATAAAGCTGCCGTAGGCCACCATGGGCTTTTTGAAGCCAAAACGCCCCCGAATCATTCGCCCTATAGAAAAGCCTCGTCCGTCGGTGAAACTTGGGAAATTCACAGCGACAAGCTCGGCGCTGTGGATAACCTCAGCGAGAAGGTCGAAATCTACATCCGGCGCGACTATAAGGCCCAATCGGGCCGCGTCTGTGGCTGTATCGGCGATGTCGGAAAACAGCTCCACCGGCACCAGCCATTGTCCGGTTCGGGTGTCGCTGGCCGTGGTGCCTTCTTCCCAGATCGCCCAAGAGAACTCGCTGACTTTGCCGTCTAAATCAAGCTTTTGCATAGACGCGCTCCTTGAAAGGTGCCATGCCAATTCGCGTAAAAGTGTCGATAAACTCTTCTGTTTCCAAGCGGTTGTCCAGGTACACACTCAATAATTTGCGCACCACTTGTGGCATTTCATCGCGGCTAAAAGATGGCCCGAGCACTGAGCCCAGTGCTGCGCGCTTACTGGAGTTACCTCCGAGTTGGACTTGATAGAATTCCTCGCCTTTTTTATCAACCCCTAGAATTCCAATATGACCGACGTGGTGATGACCGCAGGCATTCATACAGCCCGAAATATTTAATTCGAGTTTGCCCAGATCGTAAACAAAATCCAGGTCGTCGAGATCGCGTTGGATAGCCTCGGCTATAGGAATGGATTTGGCGTTGGCAAGCGAACAATAGTCGCCGCCGGGGCAGCAGATCATGTCGGTGATCATGCCTATGTTCGCGGTCGCGAACCCGGCCGATTTCAGTTGCTGCCAAAGTTCAAAAAGTTGCGCGACTTTGACGTCGGCCAAGACCATATTCTGGTTGTGAGTGGTGCGCACCTCGCCAAAACTGTATTGGTCGGCAAGATCGGCGAGAGCTTCAAGCTGCACGTCGGTCAGATCACCGGGCGCAACCCCGGTGACTTTCAGCGATAAAGTCACCGACCTATACCCCGGTATCTTGTGGGGGTGAACGTTGTAGGTTAGCCAGTGGCCGAATTCAACGTTCTCAGAACGCTTCGCGTTGACCGCGGCCCAGGCCTCGAAGTCGTCTAAAGTTTCATAGGCAGGCGGCGTGAAGAAGTTCTTCGCGCGTTCGAGCTCTTGGTCGGTAAGAATGTTGTCTGAGCTTTGGCTTTGCGCATATTCCGCGTCGACCTTTTCGCGAAATGCGTCGACACCCATGGCTTTTACTAAGATTTTTATGCGCGCTTTGAATTTGTTATCTCGGCGTCCGTACAGGTTGTAGATCCTCAAGATCGCTTCGAGGTAATTCAGGATGTGTTTTTCCGGTATAAACTCTCGGATCACCTCGCCGATCACTGGTGTGCGACCGAGCCCGCCGCCAACCAGCACGGTGAAGCCCGTCTCGCCCGCAGAGTTGCGAGCCAGTTGTAAACCGATGTCATGGAAGTGGATTGCCGCCCGATCGTTCTCGGCGCCACAAATTGCTATTTTGAACTTGCGGGGCAAAAACGCGAATTCGGGATGGAAGGTCGACCATTGGCGAACGATTTCGCAATAGGGGCGGGGGTCAATGACCTCATCGGGTGCGACACCGGCGAACTGGTCCGCGGTGATGTTTCTGATGCAGTTGCCACTGGTTTGCACCGCGTGCATTTCGACATCCGCGAGTTCTGCGAGAATATCGGGAACCTCTTCTAGCGCAGGCCAGTTCAACTGAATGTTTTGGCGCGTCGAGACGTGGCAATAGCCTTTGTCATAATGGCGTGTGATATGGGCGAGCTTGCGCAACTGGTGGGTGGCGAGAAGCCCGTAAGGCACCGCGATACGCATCATCGGAGCCACGCGTTGAATGTACAAGCCGTTTTGCAGGCGCAGCGGCAAGAATTGCTCGGGTGTAATATCACCGGCCAGAAACCGGTCGGTTTGATCACGAAACTGCGCGACACGTTCGCGGATCAATTTGTGGTCATGTTCGTCGTAAACGTACACGTGGATACCTTTCTAAAACTGTCTTTTAATCGAGCTGAACCGGATACCGCCGCACCCGTTTCACAAAGGACGGCAAGGATACAGCAATTGCGATTGTTCAGCGAGCCGTCCGCGACGGCACGCCTTGGCGGAGCAAGGCTCAGCCCACATATTAGAATATAGAATGGATGGCCATAGTGGTTAGAATATTAATGCCTATGCTTATAAGTAGAAATTGTTAAATATATTGGATTTTTCCCGGTAATTACGTTATCAATGGCGCCCTAGAAATAATTTACAGTTATCAGAGGTGTTTATGACCGAAAATCAAAGCGAATTGCAGAGTTCCTCGGATGGCAAGGCCGACGCCTTGGTCGCGGTAGTGTTGGTTCTGGTGTTTGTGGCTGCGAGCGTTTTTTGGATCAGCGGCCAGTAAATTTGGTCGCGGGCCCGACCAGCCAGAGGCTCGGGCCGCCTAATAGAGGCTCGCCCGCAGCGTTTCGGCAAGAGGTCGAAGCCGCTTTTTAGCCCCTTCACCTGGCTGCCATGCGTGCAGGTCTTGGCGACGGCGCAAATCTTGCGGCGTAACGGCCGAGAGCGCGAAGAATTTGCAGCGTTTTCGATTCTTTTCGCCCTTAGACGATCGAAAGTTAGAAATCTCCGTGCAACTGCCGTCGCGCGCAAGGCTTGGTGCTTTTGGCGATGCCGCAGTTGCACCGGTAAGTAGGCCACGCGTCCGAATCGCGTCTCGTCCGCCTAAGGCCTGAGTATCGGTCAGGCGCTCAGCGCCCACCGGGCGACCAACACCAGTACCATAATAAACACAGCCGTAAACAGGACACCGGCCGCCACAAACGGCCAGATCGAGCTTTGGCTGAAGTCCCGTTCGTGATTTTTTCGAGATTGAACCCCGAAAGCGGCCGCCAGAGTGGTCAGAAGTATGGTGATTACGCCGCGTTTTTCGTGTTGAGAGTCACTCATGTCTCGTCCGGGTTGTAATGGAGGTTGGGTTGCAGCCAACGTTCGATGGCCTCGGTGGAGTCGCCTTTGCGGCTGGCCAAAGCTTCAACCTGATCTTTGCCTATTTTGCCGACGTTAAAATATTTGGCCTCGGGGTGAGCAAAATACCACCCGGAAACCGCCGCTCCCGGCCACATCGCAAAATGTTCTGTCAGATGCACCCCTGTGGCCTTCTCGGCGTCCAGAAGCCGAAATA